>CAYFNI010000087.1:0-9453 GCA_964344495.1 uncultured Methylococcus sp. | reverse complement strand
ACCACGTACTGACCAGAATCAACAGCACACCGCCGGCGGCCACCAAGCCAAGTTCCGCAAAACCCGGAAACTCGACCGTCGACAGAACCCCGAAAATCAGCAACGAAGCCACACCCGCCGTCATTACCGCCGAGAAAGAACGTCCAATCCCCTCGGCAATCGCATCGATTAAGGGCATATCCTTGCGGCGGGCCTCGGCAATCTGCGAAGAGGTGAAAATGCCGTAATCCGCGCCCAGTCCAAAGAGAATCGCGAGAAAACTCGATGTGATGATGGTGAGGTGCCCCACGGTTACGAGCGCCAGCCCGAGGCTCCAGAGCGCCCCGAGTCCCATCGGGATGAAGATGGCCAATGCCCAGCGGACACTCCGGACAACCAGCAGGATCAGGCCGGCGATCAAACCGATGGCGGTCCAGATGACCAGTTTGATGTCCCGCTCGATATCAATATATTCCTCATATTCGATCGCTGGCATACCGGTCAGGGTCACCTGAGGAGCGGCGCGGCCGGCATGACGGTATTCGGCTGCGAGTGCATCGGCTTCCGTCTGAACCCGCTCATTGAAGGGTGCCAGCGACTCAAAGGCTTCGGACGCACTGCGTGGGTGGACAAACATGAACAACATTCGTCCGTCATGCGATTCGAAATAACCGCTGCCAAGTTCCTTGGCACCCGCGGCTGTCAGGACCCCCGACCCATCCAGCGTCATGGGCTGCTCATCGGCCTGCAACCAGCGCTGCCATTCAGCCAGCACGGCTCGAGCCACCTTGATACCCAGAGATGCCTGCTGCAGGCTGATATCCATGCTCGGTCGCGGAGTTGCCGAGTTCGATGCATCACCGGCTTTTTGCAGGGCCGTCTGGAGAGATTCCGGCTTGCGGCGGGGGTAAGTTTTAAGGAATTCTTCCAGATCGGTTAATTGCTGACTCGGCACCAACAAATAGGCATGCTGGAAAAAAAACGCCGTATCGAGGCGTTCCGTGGCATATGCGACTTCGGGTTGATGCTCCAGTCTGGAGGCGAGTTCCGAGGCAAAGGCCTCAAGATCTGCACGGGGTGCCCCTTCCAGAGCCACAATCAGGTCAGTGGCGGCACCGAATTTGGACAGAAAGTCGTTCAAACGCTGGGCGACCGGGGTATTCTGCGGCAGCAGTGCCTGACGCGACGTATAGACCGGGAGTCGGGCGGCGGCCATCAGGGCGCACATGGAAATGAGCGCAGCCAATGCCAGAACGCGCCATGGGTGAGTCGCGCTGTAGCGGGCCATGCGTGCGACAAAATGCTTCATCGGAAGGTCTCGAATAGCGTCAGTGGTGGGGCAGGGCGGTGTAGCCGGGGGTCACTATCATTCAAGAGGCCGGAGAACTGGGGTTAAAAATGCTGACCATGAACCCCCTGAAGACCGGAATTTTTCCTGCAGTTTCCGTCTAAACCACTCGAAGAATCTGGACATCGCTCCCAGTGAGCGGCAAGTCTAGCGGTTTTCCTGCTAAAACGTTACTGATCGACGTCAGACATCTACAGGAAAGAAGCCTTATCTCGAACTGGAACCAGCGTATGGAAATCAATGGCAAAGCATTGACTTGGGGTATCTCTATTTTTCTCGGACTGTATGTTTTTCATCTGATTCTGTTGCCGACCCTGGTCGGAGAATCGGCAGCGACCGGTGAATATCAGGGCATTCTTTTTGCCATTAACCAACTGTTAGGTTTGGCAACCTGTCTGGTATCCGGCTTCGTGGCCGCAAAAAAAGCCGGGCATCATGGATTCGTACATGGCGGCATCGTCGGGGGGGTCAGCACCATCCTCACGGCGCTGATGGCCATGTTGTGGGCAATCGTGACCGGAGCCAAATTCTTCGGTCTTGAAACGTTGCCATTCTGGTTGGTCATCAACGGCTTTTTGTGTGCTTTCGCTGGCCTGTTGGCGACCAACATGGTCGAGGATGAAAACGCTGTGTGACAGAGCCCGATAGCGACCGGTCGCTTTCCCTAGCGGCTAGGTGTCAACTTGCTGAGACACCCAGCCTTTTACAGGCTCTCCGCGGAAATGTGGCTTTAACGCCTACTTGCCCTTATCGCCTTGATTCTGGATTTTCTGACCCACTTTTTGCAGGTCCTGCCCAAAACCACTCCAGGTGTTGCAACCGGTCAGCATCAGGATCAGAGGCGCTAAAGCCAGCGCCAAAAAGGAAGCTTTCATTTTCATGGCGTAACGGTAACGGGTTAAAGTGTTCAGTCCTAACGTGAGTCAAACAATCGCTATTACATGTTAGCCCAATAAACGAGGCAGTCCAAAGCTGCCTGTATATGCGCATAATGTATATTATGACAAATCTGAGGTCGGCGCTCAACGCATCATCAAGCTGCGTCTGTGCTTGGCTCCCGCGATCTCGGAAAAGAAATGAACGTATGCGGGACCAACAGTCTAACTGAGTGCCCACAGGACCCGATCCTTCCTCGGTCATTCACAACTCTAGAGTGGTGCGTCGGATCGAGTGTTGTCAGCGCAAGCTTCAAACAGAACGATAATTCAAAACATGAGCCATCTCTGATGGCACACAGAACAGCTTAACGGGAGAAGCCCTATGAAGATCAGTTACTTGATTGCCGCATCCATTGCCATTGTGGTGGTCGGAGACGTTTTCCTCCTGTACCACAATCGGGCCGAGGAAGAGGAATGGGCGACGTTTCGGGACACTCATCATTGCGTACCGGTCGCCGTCACCGACGGCAGTAACCGTGCGGGATACAAGTGTGATGACGGCGAAGTGCATTATCGCTGGCGTCAGATGAGATGATCCCTACCGCCTCTGATAATGGAGGCGGTGAACCACAGAGATCTTCTGAAGCTCTCCCACATAATGGGCTTTCCTCTCAAAGGGAAGCCCGGTTAAACGTTGAATCTGAAATGCACGACATCGCCATCGTGCATGACATAGTCCTTGCCCTCCAAGCGCCACTTGCCCGCATCTTTCGCGCCGACCTCTCCGCGGTAGGTCACAAAATCCACAAACGCAATGACTTCGGCACGGATGAACCCCCGCTCGAAGTCGGTATGAATCACGCCAGCTGACTGCGGTGCGGTGGCGCCATTCGGAATGGTCCAGGCACGCACTTCTTTAACGCCCGCAGTGAAGTAGGTCGACAAATTCAGCAGTTTGTAGGCCGCACGAATCACGCGATTCAGCCCTGGCTCATCCATTCCAATTTCCGCCAAAAATTCGCCCTTGTCGGCTTCCTCCAACTGGGCGATTTCGGCCTCGAATGCTGCGCAGACCGGGACGACTTCGGCCCCCTCCTCTGCCGCATACGTCCGGACCCGATCCAGAAACGGATTGTGGTCGAACCCGCCTTCCCTCACATTGGCGATGAACATGGTCGGTTTTTGCGTCAGCAAATGCAGTTCCCGTAGCTGGATTTTCTCTTCCGGGGTCAGCGCCATGGAGCGAACCGGTTTGCCCGTATCGAGATGGGCCAGAACGGATTCCAGCAGCGTCTTGCGTGCCAGTTCTTCTTTGTTGCCGGATTTGGCCGCCTTGGCTGAACGCTGCAAGGCCTTGTCGACGGTGGCCATATCCGCAAGACTTAATTCCGTGTTGATCACTTCAATGTCGGAGATCGGATCAACCCGTCCTGCGACATGAATGACGTCCTCATCCTCGAAGCATCGCACCACATGAGCGATGGCGTCGGTTTCCCGAATATGCGCCAGAAACTGATTGCCGAGGCCTTCCCCTTTGGACGCTCCGGCCACCAGTCCGGCAATGTCGACAAACTCGATTGTCGTCGGAACGACACGTTCCGGCTTCACAATCTCGGATAAGGCGTCCAGACGCGGATCAGGAACCGGAACGACGCCGACATTGGGATCAATCGTACAGAAAGGATAGTTCTCTGCCGCGATGGCAGCTTTGGTCAATGCATTGAAAAGAGTGGATTTACCGACATTCGGCAAACCCACGATGCCACAGTAAAGCGTCATGGATGATCTACGTCAGGTGTGAGTTGAGTGAAGAATGGACTGTTCGCCCGTGGGGAGGTACCCGGGCATGGATCGGATCAGGGCAAGGACCGCCCGCAGCGCGCCACGATTGGACTCGACATAGGCCCTCCCCCGCTCGCCGCAGGCTGCCGCGAGTTCAGGCATCTGCAGCCAGCGCGTGATCCATTCGGCCAGACCGGCCGCGTTCTGGATCTGAGTCGCGGCTTCCTGTGACAGGAGATTCCGGCAAATGTCACGGAAATTAGACACATGCGGGCCAAAGAGCACGGGCAGCCCAGCAGACGCCGCTTCCAGGACATTCTGCCCGCCGTGCGGAACCAGACTGCCGCCGATGTAGGCAACGTCCGCAGTGCCATAGAACAAGCGCAACTCCCCTACCCCATCGATGAGGAACACCGAGGTATCCGCACGGCAGGGCTTGCCCTCCGAGCGCGTTTGCACGGCGTAGCCGGCTTGCCGGCAAAGTTCTGTTATTGCGGGTGTCCGCTCAGGGTGGCGGGGAGCCAGGACCAGTAGAACATGGGGGACGGCAGCCCGAATCCGGTCCAACGCCTCCAAAAGCTGCTCTTCTTCGCCCGGGTGCGTACTACCGGCGATCCAGACCGGGCGTTCACCGAACAGTGTATGGCGCAGGCTTTTTGCGTGCTGCTGCATCGTCCGGTCAAATTCGACATCAAACTTGATGTTGCCCGTGGTATGGATGGCATCAGTCGGCGCCCCCAGCTGGGCGTACGCCGCTGCATCCGCGGGCGTTTGTGCCGCAATGAGCTTGACGCCAGCAAGACTGCGGCGGATCAGCCCCTGAATGCGGGCATAGCCCTTGACGGATTGATCCGACAGACGACCATTGATGATGCCTAGACTCAACTGGCGCTCCTGGGCCGCCAGAAACAGGTTCGGCCAGACTTCCGTCTCCATGATCAAGCCCAGGCGCGGTCTGAAATGGTCGAAAAAACGGTTAATGCCAAACGGCAAGTCGTAGGGGAGATAAACATGCTGCACCCGATCGCCAAGCACGTCCCGGATCCGTTGCGATCCGGTCGGCGTCGTACAGGTGACCAACAAAGCGTTGGATTCGGAGTCCGCCAGTAAGGCCTGAATCAGGGGGAAAGCGGCTTCGCACTCACCGACCGACACGGCATGTATCCAGATCGAAATATCCCGCGAAGGTCCGGCATAGAAGCCAAAGCGCTCGCCGATCCGCTGCCGATAGCCAGGCTGTTTTAGGCCTTTCCAAAACAGCCTGAAAAGCAACAAGGGCGCCAGCGCGTAAAACAGCGCCGTATAGACAAGCCTCACGCTAAGCGCCCTTGTGTTGCCGCCATAGCCACTGGCCAGTGACGGCAGAAGCCACCGATTACTCGGCCGCGACGGTCAGCGGCAGGACGGCAACAACATCCGCATGCAACTGAATACCGATCTCGTATTCACCGACATGACGAATCGGGCCGGAAGGCAGTCTGACCTCGTGCTTTTCAACCGCAATGCCTGCGGCCGTAACAGCGTCGGCGATGTCGCGGGTACCGATCGACCCATAGAGCCGGCCTTCATCGCCAGCCTTGTGCGTCAGGGTTACCTTGAGTGCGGCGATGGCACTGGCACGCGCTTCGGCAGCCGCCAGTAGTTCAGCCGCCTTCTTTTCGAGTTCGGCGCGGCGCTGCTCGAATTGCTGGATTTTATCGGCCGTTGCAACAACTGCCTTGCCTTGCGGAATCAGGTAGTTGCGACCATAACCCGGCTTGACACTGACCTTGTCGCCCAGCGAACCCAGATTGGGAATTTTTTCCAGAAGAATGATTTCCATTGTTGAACCTCAAAAAGTTGAATTGATTGTCGGGTCTCAGGTGGAGGGACGTGCAAACCGCAGCCGCCAGTCAAACCAGGTGTCCGTCAGCCCCACCAAGGCCACCAGAAGAATGATCGGTGTCAGGAACATCAAGGCCACATACAAGCCCGCAAGCCAGAAGCGCCCTGAGGACGTTTGGGTCAGGACTGCATGCGCCACGGCGAAGCCGCCAAGCAGGAAGGCCATCAACAGCGGCATGAGCAGATTGATCGCAAAAGTCGCGATGCCGGCCTCTGCCACAGAAGCCGTCACTACCAGCGCCACAAAGATCCAGGCAAGGTACGCAGGCATGCGTAGTTGCAGGAACTCTTGGCGGAATCCACCCGGATTGTAAAGGCTGGCTTGCCACCAACGGGCGAGGAACAGGCTGATCAGAACCGAGATCACCGAGCCGGCGGTCACCGCTCCAGTGGCATACCTCGAAAAAGCCTGCGCCGTCTGGATCAGCAACGCCTGCCCCGGGTCGGACGCACCCTTCTGCAGGAGCGGCGCCAGAACTTGCTGCAGCAAACCGTTCCAGAACCCGACCGGATCCGCCACAAGGGCATAGAATCCGAGAACAACCAGAACGCCGAGCGCCATCGCAGAGGTGACAGCCATAGAGAGATTGGCTGTCTGCCGCAGGACGAGCGCCACCAGAAAGACCGGCACCCACATGGCCAGCGAGTAGCCAGCGGCCTGCAGCGCGCTGCCCATAATCAGCTGCCCCGCCAATGCCACGATTGGCAGTGCAGCCGCGAGCAGCATGGCACCTTCTCGAGCCCCGCGTCGCAGGGTCGGCAATGCCAATGCTGCAGCCGCCAACAGGCTGGCAAGAGACAAAAGCCAAGACAAAACCGTGAGGGCCGTGATCGCCAGGATCGCCTGGGATCGGCCTTTCATGATGAATCTGGCCAAGGCGTTCATTGGACGCCCCTCTCCTGCTGGGCTACCCGTTACTCGTGACTGTCGCAGAAAGGCATCAAGGCCAGGAAACGGGCACGCTTGATGGCGATAGCCAGCTCGCGCTGATGTTTTACCTTGGTGCCGGTAATGCGACTAGGAACGATTTTCCCGGTTTCGGAAATGTACTCCTGAAGCAGATCGATATCCTTGTAATCGATCGCCTCTCCACCTTCGCTGCTGAATCGGCAGGATTTTTTGCGTTTGAATTGACGTGCCATCTGGAACCTCGTGTGCGAAATGCGTTGCGTAATGGATATTGGTGCAGGAATCAGGCTTCGGCCGTTGCGTCCGCCGTTTCGCTTGCACCCTCGTCGGCGTCGCGAATTTCAGCAGCATCATTCCTGTCGTCACGCGCCATCGGGGAAGGCCCGGTGACCGCTTCGTCCATACGAATCGTCATGCTCCGGAGAACGGCGTCATTGAAGCGGAAACCGCTTTCGAGTTCCTGAAGCGTGGCTTGGTCGCATTCGATGTTCATCAGCACATAGTGTGCCTTGTGGATCTTGTTGATCGGGTAGGCCAGCTGCCGGCGGCCCCAATCTTCCAGACGGTGGATCGAGCCGGACGCACCTTCGATCAGGGTGCGATAGCGTTCCAGCATGGCCGGAACCTGTGCACTCTGGTCGGGATGGACCATAAAAACGATTTCATAATGTCGCATATGCGCTCCTTACGGATGATGAAGCCTCCCAATCACGTGGTGAGGCAAGGAGTGACGCCCATCGCTGGGCGCCGGTTAAGCGCTGGAATTATATAGACCGATCCGCGCGGCAACAAGCCACCGGCGGCTAGTCTGTGTGGGTGTCAAGGTACTTGTCTGCGTCCAGAGCGGCCATGCAGCCTGAACCGGCCGAGGTGATCGCCTGCCGATAGATCGAATCCGCGACATCTCCAGCGGCAAAAACGCCCTCGACACTGGTGGCTGTCGCGTTGCCATCAGTACCGCTGCGCACCTGAATATATCCATTGCGCATGGCCAGCTGGCCCTCGAATATACCGGTGTTGGGGCTGTGTCCGATGGCGATAAAGACACCATCGACCTCAAGATCACGACACTGGCCTGTCACCGTGTCCTGAATCCGGATGCCGGTCACACCCGCGTCATCGCCAAGCACCTCCGCCAAGGTATGATTCCATTCAACCGCAACATTTCCGTTTTCAGCTCGCGCCAGCAGTTTGTCGGCGAGAATCTTTTCGGATCGGAAGCGGTCGCGCCGATGCACCACCGTAACGTGCGACGCGATATTCGACAGGTAAAGAGCCTCCTCCACCGCGGTATTGCCACCTCCGATGACGGCCACCCGCTTATTGCGATAAAAGAAGCCATCGCAGGTTGCGCAGGCCGATACCCCTTTGCCCTTGAAAGCCTCCTCGGAAGGCAACCCCAGATAGCGGGCAGATGCACCGGTGGCAATAATCAGCGCATCGCAGGTATAGGTGCCGGCGTCACCGATCAACTTGAACGGCCGGCTGGCGAGATCGGTGGTATGAATGTGATCGAACACGATTTCGGTCTGGAACCGCTCAGCATGGCGCTTCATGCGTTCCATCAATTCCGGTCCCTGGACCCCATCGGCATCTCCGGGCCAGTTGTCCACCTCGGTGGTGGTCGTCAATTGCCCACCCATTTCGAGACCGGTCACGAGTACCGGCCTGAGGTTGGCGCGTGCGGCATAGACCGCAGCAGAATAGCCGGCTGGGCCGGATCCGAGGATCAGTAATCGACAATGCTTGCTATCAGACATGTTCAAACTCCAACAACGGGTATCCCAATGGACCATGAGACACAGGACAGGGTTCGCCGGTTTCGGCTTCGCATCCGGAAATCAGGCGAGAGAATAGCTATCATTGCTTCAGCGGTCGAGTTTCAGCGCAGATGAAACATGACCGTCGCCGTTTGCTGGGGCAGAATACCGGCTTGGCGGCCGCATCGACCAGACGGCATGCGCGCCTGCAGGGGCCAGCGCCGACGAGCTGAAGGTACACGAGGGAGATACGTTGTTCGATTTTCGCAAGAAATTCGCCATTGGGGCTGACCTGGGGGTGACGCTGTTGCGCGGCCTGCGTGAATCGGTTTTTCTGGTCTACGTCGCTGTGTCCCTGTTAATGTTCATTTCACTGATCAGCTACGACCCCCAGGATCCAGGCTGGAGCCATGGTGGCAACCGGGTTATTCATATCAATGCCGCCGGTTCGGCCGGTGCCTGGCTGGCCGACTTTCTGCTCTCCCTGTTTGGCATCAGCGCCTTTTTGTTGCCGATCCTGCTGGTCGGATACGGCTATGTGGTCTACCGCCATGCCCACGAGGACCGTCCCGCTGCCGTGGACAGCACACTGCGCTGGCTGGGATTCGCCGTCGCGCTGACTGCTGCGACCGCGATTACCGATCGTTTCATGATCCGCCCGCACATCATCCTTCCGGAAGGCTACGGCGGAATCATCGGCCGCGAAGTGTCGGAGGTCTTCTATCACACCTTCGGCAGTACCGGGATGACCATCCTGCTGGTGACCCTGATGCTGACCGGTATCTCGATCTGTACCGGCCTGTCCTGGGTCTGGGTGCTGGACATGGCCGGTCAACTCGGCCTGCGGATGATGGGCCTGATCGCGCCGGCGTTGAACCTGCTCGAGCGCCAGACTTGGCTGAAGCGGAAAAC
>CAYFNI010000086.1:0-9498 GCA_964344495.1 uncultured Methylococcus sp. | reverse complement strand
ACACGCACCCGCATGCTTTTCGACTTGCGCTGCACCAGACACTGGGTGGCCAGCGCATGCTCGACTTCGGAGGTGCCGATGCCGAAGGCCAGCGCGCCGAAGGCTCCGTGGGTGGCGGTATGCGAGTCGCCACAGACGATGGTCATGCCCGGCAGGGTGGCACCCTGTTCCGGCCCCATCACGTGGACCACGCCTTGCCGTTCATCGCCCATCGCGTACTGGGTGATGCCGAATTCGCGGCAGTTCTGATCGAGGGTTTCGATCTGCAGCCGAGCGATCGGGTCGGTAATGCCGCGGTCGCGGTCCTTGGTCGGCACGTTGTGATCCGCGGTGGCCAGATTGGCTGCGGGTCGCCAGGGAGTGCGGCCGCTTAGACGCAGACCTTCGAAGGCCTGCGGCGAGGTCACTTCGTGGAGCAGCTGTCGGTCAATGTAAATCAGCGCCGAGCCATCCGGTTCGGTGCATACCACGTGGGCGTCCCACAATTTGTCGTACAGGGTCTTGCCGGCCATAAGCGTTGTATCTCCAATCCGGAGTGAGTGTTGATCTGATGGGCGCGAGCGCCGGGCGTCGCTTACCCGAATACCGAAAACAGGCGTTCGGTGATGGCATCCACGCTGCCGATACCATTGATGCTGGCAAACCGGACGGCTCCCTGTTCGGCTTTCTGCTGGTAGTACCCGACCAGCGGCTGGGTCTGTTCATGATAGACGGCGAGGCGCTTGCGCACGGTGGCTTCGCTGTCATCGTCGCGCTGGATCAGTGCCTCGCCGGTAACGTCATCCTGTCCGTCGACCCGCGGCGGGTTGAAGACGATGTGGTAGGAGCGCCCCGAGGCCGGGTGCACGCGGCGGCCGCTCATCCGTTCCACGATGGTTTCGTCATCGACGACGAATTCGACCACCTGATCAATGTCGATGCCCATGCTGTTCAGGCCGTCGGCCTGGGCCAGGGTGCGGGGGAAGCCGTCCAGCAGGAAACCTTGACGGCAGTCCGGCGCCTGAATGCGTTCCTTGATCAGACCGAGAATGATGTCATCCGACACCAGCAGGCCGGCATCCATGATCTTTTTCGCTTCCAGCCCGAGCGGCGTGCCGGCGCGCACTGCGGCACGCAACATGTCGCCGGTGGAAATCTGCGGGATGCCGAATTTTTCGGTGATGGCCTGGGCCTGGGTGCCTTTCCCCGACCCCGGGGCGCCCAGAAGGATGACTCGCATTACAAGGTCTCCAGCGTCAAAAAGGGCGTAATTCTGGCACAAGTCCTCCCGCCTTTCATAGCCGGCGGGCGTTGCGGGACGACGGGCTAAAGGGACGCCAGCCGGTAGGTGGGGCGCCATGGCGACCGCTGGCCGATCCCCTCGAGCCGGGCGACGCCGCCCGTGATCAGGGCTGAGTCGATGCCGAAACGACAGGCGCCGCGGATATCGGTATCGAGTTGGTCGCCGATCATGACCAGATGACGACTGCCGGCGCGGCGGGCCGCTTCGGCAAAGATCGGTGTCTCCGGCTTGCCGAGCGCGACAAAGCGGGTGTCATCCCGATCGGGGTAGCGTTGGCGCAAGGCAGCTTCGAGCATCAGCGCGAGTGCGCCGCAGGTGATGCCGAAACCGTGAGCCTTGGGGTAGATCAGATCCGGATTGGGCAGGATCAGGGGTGGGGCTTCGCCGCGGTCGAACTTGTCGATCAGCCGGCTCAGGACGGCATCGACCGAATCCAGAAATGGAAACCCCACCTGGTCGCCGATGACGACGGCATCGAAGTCTTCGGTGGGCCCGACGGGCGTGGCGCCCGCTTGCTCGACATAACGGAATGTCCCCTCCGGTCCAAGAATGACGCAGCGCCGGCCGATCAGGCCGGTGTCGTGAAAGTAGGGCTTGAGCAGCGCGCCGGCGCTGACAATCTGCTCCGGCTCGATGGGCAACCCGAAGGCCTGATAACGCTCAGCGGCCTGTTCGGGCAGGCGAGCGGCTGAATTGGTGACGATGAAAAATGGCTTCCCAAGCCGGTACAGCCGCCAGAGCACGTCGGCAGCTCCCGGCAGTGGACCCTCCTGATGGACCAGCACGCCGTAGGCATCGAACAGCAGCGCGTCATAGCGCTCGATCAGTGCGTCGGGGGTGGTGAGCGGGATGGTGTCGGCTGCTTGCATCGGGACCTCAGTGAAGGGGTGCGGCGGCTGATCGACCGACTGCCCGCCACAGGCTACACTCCGTCGCTCAAGCCATCGGAGGAGGCTGCATGAGTCTGACGACAGAAGCCCTGGCCGCGTCGATCGAGCCATTCTGGGATCGCGAGATCGTACCGGCGTTGATTGAATACATCAAAATCCCCAGTGTTTCGGTGCATTTTGATCCGGACTGGGCTGCGCATGGCCACATGGAGCAGGTTCGGCGGCTGGCGGTCGACTGGCTGACGGCGCATGCCGTCCCGGGTATGGTGATCCATGACCTGCAACTGGAGGGGCGTACACCGCTGATTCTGGTGGAGATCCCGGGAGAGCGGGACGACACGGTTCTGATTTACGGCCATCTCGACAAACAGCCGGAAATGGAGGGCTGGCATGCGGGCTATGGCCCGTGGACGCCGGTGCTGACGGACGGCAAGCTCTACGGTCGCGGCGCCGCCGATGATGGCTATGCGCTGTTTGCGGCAATGGCAGCGATTCATGCGCTGCAGGGCCAGTCCCGACCGCGGGTGGTGTTGCTGATCGAATTTTCCGAGGAGAGCGGCTCGCCGGATCTGCCGGCCTATCTGGATCAGTGCGGTGCGCTGATCGGTCAGCCGAAACTGGTGATTGCGCTGGATTCGGGTGCCGGCGATTACGAGCGGCTGTGGTCCACCACGTCACTGCGCGGCATGGTCAACGGTGTGGTGGATGTGCGGGTGCTGGAGGAGACCTGTCATTCGGGTATGGCCAGCGGCATCATTCCGTCTTCGATGCGCATCATGCGGCAGTTGCTGGACCGTATCGAGGATCCGCTGACCGGCGAATGCCGTATCCCGGAGTTGGTGGCCCCCATTCCACCGCAGCGGGTCGAGCAGGCGGCCGTCGCGGCGGCGATTCTGGGTCAGCGGATACAGCACAGCTTCAGCGTGGTGCCGGGTTTGCAACCGGTCAGTGACGCGCCGGCCACATTGCTGCTCAACAATACATGGCGACCGTCCTTGTGCGTGGTGGGCCAGGAAGGCCTGCCGCCCATGGCTTCCGCCGGGAACATTCTGCGGGCGCATACTGCCCTGAAGTTGTCCGTGCGTTTGCCTCCGACAGTGGACGGGCAAGCGGCAGAGGCGGCGCTGGCGCGTGTTCTGACCGAGCAGCCTCCGTACGGCGCCGAGATCAGCGTCACGTTCGATCAAAGCAGCACCGGCTGGGATGCGCCTCCGCTGGCGTCCTGGCTGGAGGAAATCACCCGGGAAGCCTCGCTGGCAACTTACGGCAAGGAGCCAGCCTATGTGGGTCTCGGGGCCAGCATTCCGTTCATGAGCATGCTGGGCGAGCGTTTCCCGGCGGCGCAATTTCTGATCACGGGGGTGCTGGGGCCGCTGAGCAACGCTCATGGGCCGAACGAGTTTCTGCACATTCCGTACGCGAAAAAGCTGACGACCTGTGTGGCGACCCTTCTGGGGCGGGTCTGAGGTGTGAGCAACTGCACCCGCATGGGGCGAGGAGTTCTCAGAAACGCGCGAGAATGGTATTTTTTCGGGCTTATGAAGCCTGAGCTGCCATCGTGTCGCAGCGGTTCGCCCTAAGTTCCAAGTGCCCATGAATACGTCTGCCTATCCGCCGATTGCCGGTCGCAGCCAGCTCAAGAAGCTGCGCAATGCGCTGGCCATCATTCACTGCCGGCGCTTGTTGAGCACCTTCCAGAAGGAGGCCGAGGGCACGATTTCGCATGATCAGGCGAAACGGGTGACGTATCTGACGGAATTGTTTTCGCGCATTCATCGCGAGATTTTCGAGGACTGGAAGGAGCAGGTGGTCAACCATGACCGTCCCGGCACCATGGCTGATGCGAGCCGGCGCAAGCGCTTCCGCGAGGCGATCGAGAGTCTGGTACTGAACGAGGATGAGGGCAAGGAAACCGCGCTGTTCGACAACAATGGCTTCGTCATCAAGACCGACAACATCGCCGAGCGTCTGGCCAGGTTCTACTACACCATGCGGGACATCAAGCCGTTTGGTTATGGCAACAAGCTGACGCTGGATTTCTTCATCATCGCCCTCAGCAATTTGCCGGCCTTCAGCAGCGTCTACGAGCACGGCATCGATTTTCGCCGGCTTGACGCCCATGACGCCGAAGTTCTGCATGATTCCGGCAGTAACCTGGCCGATGTCACGGTTGCTTTCCGCCACGCGATCGAGCCGGCACGAACCCGCTGTCTGGAAAATACGCCGAACGGCTACGGCAAATGGCCGGAAAAGAAAGCCTTCGTCTTCGGCATGCCTTTCCTCCGGCACCGGACGGACGACGGGATCGATTGTCTGGTCACGGTCAATGGGGGCCTCGTGCCCCTGAACAGTCTGCGGGAAGAGCAGATTCCGCTGGGTGTGCACTTCGCCGACTACCCCTTGTCCCTGTCGGAACAGGTCATCGGCTATCTGCCGGGAACCGAAAGCCTGCGCCACAAGCGCGACATCGACGGCATCCCGGTCGGCCCGAACGGAGAAGCGCCGCTGTTCTGTCTGGACGTGAATATCCTGACCGGCCTGCGTTCGCCCAGTCACACCGAGTTCGTCGAATTGCTCAAGCAGTGTGCCGGTGAGAAGACACCGGTCTTCACGCTGGCGAACCACCCGGAGTTGCGCGATCAGTTGATCGAGGCGGCGGCCGATGATGAGCGTCTGCGGCGCGGGGTCGAAATTGCGTTCGAACGCCTCAGCAACATTGCCACCAAGCTCGACCAGATCAAGACGTCGATTTTCAGCGGCAAAACGTCTGAAATAGAGCCGGTTCTGTTTTTGTGCATGGGTGGCGCCGGTGCCGGCAAAACGGCAGTGGAGGAGATTGCCCGGGCCCAGTGTGGCGACAATTTCGTGACGGCTTCGCTGGATGAATTCCGCAAGCAGAGCGACCTCTATCTGGTGCTGACCGCGGCCAACCATCACAGTGACGACTATATTTATGTCGAGCCGTTTGCCAACACCCTGCGCGACTGGGTAGCCAGTCAGGCGCGGCAGGATGGCATCAATCTGCTCTACGACGGGACCAGCATTCCCTACATTCCGCGTTACTCGGGGATCGTCGAGACGTTCAAGCAGGCCGGTTTCCGGACCTTCATCGCAGCTGTCGATGCCTTCATCGTCAAGCCCAGGGGCCGGGAGGAGGAACTGCCCCGCGAGGCGGCAATCGGCAGCGTCAAGCATCGCTTCGAGAAGACCGGCCGGGCCTTGCCCTGGGTGGTCGCAGTCGACAAGCATATCCGTGCGCCGGGCGCCTTTCTGGATGCGCTCGAACACACCTCGCTCGACAAGTTGTCGCTGTTCGCCAACGACGGCGATATGGACCGCCACTACCTGGTGGCCGAAACATTTTCCTGCACCAGTGAAGAGGTCCGGCAACTGCAGGAACAGCAGCGGCAAGGCCGGCTGGCCGAGCATCTGCGCGAGCTGATCCGCCATCGCCACAGTTCGACCATCCGGAACCTGGCGCGCGGGGATGCCAGCCGCATCGAGGAACTCATCGAACGGATTCCCGCCTGGAGCGAGGCGAACGTCGCCTATCAGGTTTACAGCTACAAACACGAGCACCGGGTTCTGGTCGTTTACAACGCTCGCCGGATGGTCGATTTCCTGGAAAAGGGGCAACTCAATCCGAATGCGTCGGGCGAGGAGGGCCTGCTGCACAAGCATGCCTCGCTGGCTTTCCATATCGACCCCAGAACCCAGCAGCCCTGGACCATTAGCCTGCAGGACTCCTCGGCGCAAAAACCGGCCGAAGACCGCTTGCAGCGCTTCTATCGCGCCAGCGTCTGAGGTCCGCCGGGCGCCGTGAGCGCGTACGGCCATGACTTTATCCGTCAGGGGAACTTTTCCGATTTACTTCAAACCCGATTGCGGGTGCTTATTGAGATTGACGTGAATATTGAGTACCCTGCCAGCGTTTTTGCGTTTGTGTACGGTGTGTTAACGCCCGTTCAATAGAGCCGGCCGCAACTCGAGACAGAAACAGCAGGGCGCTCTGAATGACGTTCGGGTGAGCGTGAATCGAGCGATCCGAGAATAAGAAAATTTAAAATCACTAGAGAGAGGTAGACATCGTGTTGCAAGCTAATGCATCCGTGACCATCGCGTTGCTGATGGGTCTTGTCGGGGTATGGTACGTGCTCTGGCAGTTCAAACGCGTACTCAGTCATGATCAGGGCAACGAAACCATGCGTGCCATCGCCCTGGCCATCCAGGAAGGCGCGGCCGCTTTCCTCAACCGCGAATACCGCGTTCTGGGTATCTTCGTCGCCATCGTGGCCGTGGTGATCATGATATTCCTGCAGTGGCAGACCGCCCTGTCGTTCGTCATCGGCGCGATTGCCTCCGCAGGTGCCGGCTACCTCGGCATGTACGTGGCCGTTCGTGCCAATGTCAGAACCGCTGCCGCAGCCAGCAAGGGCCTGCACGAGGGGCTGCGTGTCGCTTTTGGTAGTGGCGCGATCATGGGTATGTCGGTGGTCAGTTTCAGCCTGCTGGGCATGACGCTGCTGTTTCTGTACTTCAAGGGCGACCCCAATCAGTTGACCTACATCACTGGCTTCGGCTTCGGCGCCAGCAGCATCGCGCTGTTTGCCCGTGTCGGCGGCGGTATCTACACCAAGGCGGCGGACGTCGGTGCGGATCTGGTCGGCAAGGTCGAGCAGGGTATCCCGGAGGACGATCCCCGTAACCCGGCCGTCATCGCCGACAACGTGGGCGACAACGTGGGTGACGTTGCCGGTATGGGGGCCGACCTGTTCGAAAGCTACAGCGGTTCCATCATTGCGGCAGCGACCCTCGGTGCCAGCATGGGCGGCGATGCCTTGTCCTTCATCGGTCTGCCGTTCCTGGTCGGTGCCGTCGGTGTAGTGGCTTCGCTGTTCGGCATTTACATGGTCATCGGCGGCGACGAATCCATCAGTCTGCCGGCCTTCCTGACCAGCCGCATCGACAAATACGTCCACAAGATTGACGAAAAGGCGAGCCTCGAAGATCTTCTGCATGCCCTGCGCCAGTCTGTCTGGGGCGCTTCGGCGGTCATTCTCGGCCTGTCGCTGGTGGCAGTGATTCTGTCGGGTGTCAGTTTCAACTACTGGCTGGTGATTCTGGTCGGTCTGGTGGCTGGTAACGGCATCGCCTATGTCACCGAGTTCTACACCTCCTACACCGAAAAACCCACGCAGTCGATCTCCAACGCCTGTCAGACCGGCGCAGCCACCACCATCATCCAGGGTACCGCTGTCGGCATGATGAGTACCGTGTTCCCGGTACTGATTACGGCGGTCGCCATCCTGCTGAGCATCTGGCTGGGCATGAAGGCGGATGGCACCATCACGGCAGGCCTGTACGCTGTGGCGCTGGCCGGTGTCGGCATGCTCAGCACCCTGGGCGTGACGCTGGCAACCGATGCCTACGGCCCGGTAGCGGATAACGCCGGCGGTATCGCCGAAATGAGCCACCTGCCGAAGGAAGTCCGTGAGCGCACCGATGCATTGGACAGCTTGGGCAACACCACGGCTGCGACCGGCAAGGGTTTCGCCATTGGCTCTGCTGTTCTGACGGCGCTGGCTTTGTTGGCAGCCTATGTCACGGCGGCCCGCGTTGAATCGCTGAACATCCTCAGCCCCACCATGCTGCCGGGTATCCTTATCGGCGCGATGATGCCGTACTTCTTCTCGGCATTGACCATGACCGCCGTCGGCAAGGCTGCGCATGACATCGTTCTTGAAGTGCGTCGTCAGTTCAAGGAAATCCCGGGCCTGATGGAAGGCACCGGCACGCCGGACTACAAGGCGTGCGTCGGTATCAGCACTGAGGGCGCATTGCGCCAGATGATCCTGCCGGGTGCTCTGGCGGTGATCGTGCCGATTGCGGTCGGCATCGTGCTTGGTAAGGAAGCGCTGGCCGGCCTGCTGGTCGGTACCACGGCATCCGGCTTCCTGCTGGCGGTCATGATGGCCAATGCCGGCGGTGCCTGGGACAACGCCAAGAAGTGGATCGAAACCGGCGAGTTCGGTGGCAAGGGCTCAGACGCCCACAAGGCAGCCGTTGTCGGTGACACCGTCGGCGATCCCTTCAAGGACACCAGCGGTCCGTCCCTGAACATCCTGATCAAGCTGATGAGTATCGTGAGCCTCGTGTTCGCAAGCGCCTTCGGCTCAGGCTGGTTCAGCTTCTAAGTCGAACGCTGCCGCTGCCTCACGGCAGCGGCAGTTGGCCGGAGGGTGTTGGCACCCTCCGACCATTCGATTGGCGACCATGGATTTCCCGGCACTCCTTGAGTGGCCGGGAAATTTTTATGTGTGCCTATCCAGATTTAACCCCATCCGCCCTGTTGTTACAGCATGTCCACCGATCCTAAAACTCACCCCTACTATCTGGAACCCAATCGGGATTACCGCAACGACAGCCTGCGCAAGCACACCGAGTTCTCGGAGGCGGAGATTCGCATTGACACCGCCAAACACTACGACGATTGCTATTGGGATTACCGCACGGCCTGGTTCGATAATGAAAATCTCGCCTTGCATTACGGTTATTGGGAAGACGGCATCAAGACCCACAGTCAGGCCCTGTTGAACAAGAATCGGATCATGGCTGCCATTGCCGGCATTCGACCGGAAGATCATGTGCTGGATGCCGGTTGTGGTATCGGCGGCAGTTCTATCTGGCTGGCCAAGCATATCGGCTGCCGGGCGACGGGCATTACCGTCAGTGCCGAGCAGGTAGGACACGCTACCCGCAATGCTCAGCGGCATGGCGTTTCTGAACAAGTGGACTTCAAGGAGGCCGATTTCTGTCAGACGCCGTTCCCGGATGAGTCCTTCGATGTCGTGTGGGCGGTGGAAAGCAGCTGTTATGCAGTTGATAAGCGGGATTTCTTCCGTGAAGCCTATCGTCTGCTGCGCAAGGGCGGAACGCTGATCGCCTGCGATGGCTACGCGACCCGGCGTGAGTTCAATGCAGAAGAATGGCAAGCGGTCATGGACTGCCTGAATGGCTGGGCGGTGCCGAATTTGTCCAGTGTCGAGGAATTTCAGTCCGGAATGGAGGAGTGCGGGTTTCGGGAGGTGCAGATCACCGAAGCGACCCGAGAAACCATGCCCTCCGCCCGCCGGATGTACCTGACGGCGCTCTGGACCTACCCGATGCAGGTCATCATGCAAACGCTCGGGTTACGAAAGAAGGCGCAAACCGCTAACTTCAAGGTGGCGCTGGCGCAGTGGAAGGTGTTCGACGGCGGCCTGGTGCGCTATTGCCTGTTTCGGGCCAGAAAGCCAGCCTAGTCAGGCTACCCAGCGGGTTGTTTTG
>CAYFNI010000085.1:0-9703 GCA_964344495.1 uncultured Methylococcus sp. | reverse complement strand
CCATACAGGTATGGTTACCCGGGATGTAGATCAGCTTGGTCTTGGGAGAGAACGTGACCGGCGGTTCGTTCTTGGCACCCATGGCCGAAGGACAGATACCCTTCTGGTTGTGGTCTTCACCACCAGCCTGGGTGGAGTACTGGCTCTGTACCTGCGGACGACCGGTCTTGGGATCGACGTGGGTCGCCCAGTTGACCATCTTGTCGAACTTCTCGGCAACCAGCAGTTCACCGGTCACACGATCCAGGGTGTAGCCGAAGCCGTTACGGTCGAAGTGGGTCAGCAACTTGGTGTGATCCTTGCCTTCCTTGTCCTTCATGGGCAGGTCGATCAGGGTCATTTCGTTGATGCCATCGTAATCCCATTCATCATGGGGGGTCATCTGGTAAACCCACTTGGCGGCGCCGGTGTCGGCATCGCGAGCCCAGACGGTCATGGACCACTTGTTGTCACCAGGACGCTGCACCGGGTTCCAGGTCGACGGATTGCCGGAACCGTAGTAGATCAGGTTGGTTTCTGCATCATAGCTGGTCCAGCCCCAGGTGGTACCACCGCCGATCTTCCACTGGTCACCCTGCCAGGTCTTCAGGGACGAGTCCTTGCCGACCGGAGCCATCTTGCCATCGGTCCAGGTCATGGTCTTGTCCGGATCGATCTTCATGTCGGAATCGGGACCCATGCTGTAAGCCTTCCACGCAAGGGTGCCGTCCTTGATGTTGTAGGCTGCCATGAAGCCGCGAACACCGAACTCACCGCCGGAGATACCGATCAGAACCTTGTCCTTAACGATAACAGGCGCGCTGGTGTTGGTCATACCCGCCTTGGGGTCGCCGTTCTTGACTTTCCAGACCATCTTGCCGGTCTTGGCATCCAGAGCGATCAGCGTGGCGTCACCCTGGGCGAGGAACACCTTGCCGTCGCCATAACCGAGACCACGGTTTACCACGTCACAGCACATGACGCCGATAACCTGGGTCGGATCCGTTCCCTTGTCAGGCGCGTAGTCATATTCCCAGACAACACTGTGAGTGTCCTGGCTCAGCGCATAGATCTTGTGCGGGAAACCAGTGTGAATGTAGATCAGGCCATTCACGACCAGGGGACCGCCCTCATGACCGCGCAGCGCGCCCGTGGAGAACGTCCACATGGGCTGGATGGACTTGGCGTTGTCCTTGTTGATCTGCGTCAGGGTGCTGAAACGGGTACCGAAATAGTCGCCGCCCCAGGTGGCCCAGTTGGCCGGGTCACGGGAGAGCTTCTCAACCTCGGCGTTGGCAAAAGCCAGACCCGGGGCAGCCAGGGCCGAAGCCACAGCTGTCGAGAGCAGCAAACTCTTCAAAGAGTTCTTCATCGTTTATCCTCCTCAAGATAAAAGGTAAAACACGTTTGCAAACGTTTGTTCTAGCTTGGTACAGCTAAACGAGGCGCGCGCTCGACAGCCTAAGATGTACGCGGGGAATCCCCCAGGCGCCCGTCTGGTTGCGTAAATTGAAGGATTTCATTCTAAAAGTCAACGTTAACCCCTCTTGAATCCAGACCGCCCGTTATCGGATCGGAAGCCCCCTGTTCGTGCGGATCAGGGCAGTCCCAAACCCGCCGGCCGGATTGAATTGGCAGGGCTTCCCATCGACAATGGGCGGCCATAACGAACCTGTCCTCACCCACGCCGCGGATGTTGCCATGCCCACCTCCTCAAACCGTCTCATCCCCCCGTTGGCTCTCGGCATGCTTCTGCGCTGTATGGCGGTTGTGGCTCAGCCAGAGCCCCTCACATTGCAGGAAGTTGCGCCTGGCCTCTTTGTCCATCAGGGGCGCCACGAGGTTCCGGACACTCACAACCGTGGCGAAATCGCCAACATCGGCTACATCATCGGTGATCGGTGTGTCGCCGTCATCGACAGCGGCGGCAGCCCGGACCAGGGTGCAGCACTCAAACACCAAATTGAGCAGACCACTGCCACGCCGATTTGCTACGTGATCAATACCCATGTTCACCCGGACCATATTTACGGCAACCTGCCCTTCAAGCAGCCGGGCGTCCAGTTTATCGGCCATCACAAGCTGGCGCAGGCGATGGCCCTGCGCGCGCCCTTTTATACCGAACGGGCGTCGACAGACCTCGGCTTCAGCCTATCACCGGAACATTTTGTGCCACCGGATCTGCCCGTTCAGGACACGCTTGATCTGGATCTAGGCGGTCGCACATTGCGACTGACCGCCCACTCCACCGCACACACCGACAATGACCTCAGCGTGCTGGATGTCAAAACCCAGACGCTCTGGCTGGCAGACCTGCTTTTCATGGGGCATCTTCCGGTGATTGACGGAAGCCTCAACGGCTGGCTACGTGAAATCGAAAAACTGCGTGCCGTGCCGGCCAGACAGGTCATTCCGGGCCATGGACCGATCACGGCGGCCTGGCCGCTGGCGCTCACCGGGGAGGAAAACTACCTCCGGCAGTTGCAGAGTGAGATTCGGGCCGCCATCAAACAGGGCAAAACCATGGAACAA
The DNA here is from genome assembly GCA_964344495.1 of uncultured Methylococcus sp. Lineage (GTDB taxonomy): Bacteria > Pseudomonadota > Gammaproteobacteria > Methylococcales > Methylococcaceae > UBA6136. The sequence continues at coordinate 7,192 of CAYFNI010000085.1, read as the reverse complement.
GCCATGAACGAGGTGGGTCAATCCGCCCGAGCAGACTGGAAACTCTTCGACGCCTTCCACAAGCGCAACATCTCGACAGCCTTTGCAGAACTGGAGTGGGAGGATGATTGAATTACGCCGGCTTTCACGTTAGCGTTTCCTTTTGAACCCATATGCACACCCGAACCGAACTCACGGGTGCTCGATAGCTGCCTTCGGAGATCCGCCATGATGAGACTCAGACCCACCGCCCTGTTCCTGCTGCTCGCCGTCGTCGGGCTGACCTTCAGCGCACCCGCCGTGCGGGCCGAAGGTGAAGATGAAACCGCCTGGAACACCGTCCTCAAGCAGAAACTGTTTGCGGACCGTTCGATTGAAGAAGACACCCAGACCATCGAAATCACTGCCCCCTACCGGGCGGAAGATCCGGCGCTGGTGCCGATTCAGGTCACCAGCCGCTTCCCGCAGACACCGGATCACTACATCAAGAACATCACGCTGGTGATCGACAACAACCCTGTCCCGTTCTCGGCGTCGTTCCAATTCACCCCGGAGAGCGGTCGCGCCGACATCGCCACGCGCATGCGCTTCAATGCCTACACCCATGTGCGCGCCATTGCCGAAACCAATGACGGCAAACTGCATATGGCCAAGGCCTTCGTCAAGGCCAGCGGCGGCTGCTCGGCTCCGATCGGCACCGATCTCGAAGCCGCGATGGCGCGCATGGGAAAAATGAAATTCAAGCTGGATGGCGACAAGGCTGTCCTCGGCCAGCCTAATCCGGTGCAACTGCTGGTCAGTCACCCGAACATCACCGGCCTGCAGATGGATCAGATCAGCCGCATGGTCAAACCCGCGCACTTCATCAATGAGGTGAAGGTGAGTTTTGAGGGCAAGCCGGTCATGACGGCAAAGACGGATATCGCCATCAGCGCCGATCCCAACTTCCGGTTTTACTTCGTGCCGGACAAGGCCGGAGAGTTGAAGGCAGAGATCACCGACAACCTCGGCAACCACTTCTCAAGCACTCAGGCAATCACCCCCTGAGCCCCGGCCCCGGGCATAAAACCGAGAATTCAGCGTCCGGCGGCCAGCAACACGAGACTGTGATCCACCATCAACTGGGTACCGGATGTCACACGCACATCCGGCCCGGGATGACAAACATCCAGCGGGGCGGTCGCCGCCGTGTCGATAATCCTGAACCAGTGACAACCCGCCGGCGGTGCGGGCAGGCGGAACTCAAACGCCTGAGGGGTCGGATTGGCCATCAGACAAAGCACCCCGGACTCGGCTGCTGGATGGATATGACAGCCGATGGCGGCATCCGAGGCCCAGTCGGGCGGCTGGCCTTCGGCATTGAACCAGCTTAATTCCTCAGGCCGGTAGAACTGCTCACTTGAAAGCACGGCATAGCGCCTCCGCAAGGCTATCAGTTCCCGCACGAAACGCAGGAAGTCGGCATTCTTGGCCACCAGACCCCAATCCAGCCAGGACAACTCGTTATCCTGACAATAAGCGTTATTGTTGCCGTGCTGGGTGCGGCAAAACTCATCGCCGCCCAGCATCATGGGCACCCCCCGTGAAACGAAGAGGGTGGCCAGCAGATTCTTCATTTGCCGCACACGCAGGCGGCGGATCGTCGGGTCGTTCGTTTCGCCTTCGCAGCCGTAATTCGCGCTGTAGCTGTCATGACAGCCATCGCGGTTGTTTTCGCCGTTGGCAAGGTTGTGCTTGCGCTCGTAGCTGACCAGATCATTCAGTGTGAAGCCATCATGACAAGTCACGAAATTGATGCTGTGCAGCGGCGCCTTGCCACTGTGTTCATAGATATCGGCACTGCCGCACAGTCGGCTGGCAAAGGCGCCCGCCAGACCGCTGTCACCGCGCCAGTAACGCCGGATGTCATCGCGGTATTGACCGTTCCATTCCGACCAGCGCTCACCCGGAAAACGACCGACCAGATAGGCGCCACCGGCATCCCAGGCCTCGGCGATCAGCTTCACGTCACGCAGGATCGGATCCTCGGCGATCTGCTCCAGGAGTGGGGGATTTGCCGCCAGATTGCCCTGCCGATCACGCCCCAGAATTGATGCCAGATCGAAGCGAAAGCCGTCGACGTGCATCTCCACCACCCAATAGCGCAGGCAATCGAGAATGAAGTTGCGGACCACCGGATGATTGCAGTTCAGGGTGTTACCGCAGCCGGAATAGTTGCGGTAATAGCGCTTGTCGTCTTCAAGCAGGTAGAAAATGCTGTTATCCAGACCACGGAAACTCAGCGTCGGGCCGGTTTCGTCGGCCTCCGCCGTATGATTGAAGACGACATCCAGCAGCACTTCGATACCGGCCTTGTGCAAGGCCTTGACCATGGTCTTGAATTCGTCGATCTGACAACCCGGATACAGGCGTGAACCATACCCTTCGTAGGGTGCAAAGAAGGCAATCGTGTTGTAGCCCCAGTAATTGACCAGCCGCTCGCCCGTTGCCGGGTTGAGCAAGGGAATCTCGTCGGGGTTGAAGGCCTGCAACGGCATGAACTCGACGGCATTGACGCCCAAAGCCTGCAGATAGGGGATCTTGTCGATGACGCCCAGAAACGTCCCCGGCGACCGGACCTGCGCCGAGGGATGGATGGTGAGGCCGCGCACATGGGTTTCATAAATCACCAGATCCGACCACGGCAGGTGCAGCGGTCGGTCATCCTCCCAGTCGAAGCCATTGTCAGTGACGATGCACTTGAGCAAGGCCGGCGGCGCTAGACCGCCGCCCCGGGCAACCGCCCCCTGGGCCGGCCCGCAAAAGGCACCAAAGTCCAGATGTCGGGGACTGCTCAGGGCAGTTGCATAGGGGTCAATCAAGGTCTTGCTGGCATCAAACCGGTGCCCCTGCTCAGGCTGGAACGGCCCATCGACCCTGAATGCGTAAACCAGCCCCCGCGTGGCCCCGACCACCCGCACATGCCATATGTCGCCGTTTTTGTTGATCGAAGGATCCAACTCGATCGTCTGGCTCGGCTGAACGCCATCGACGCTATCGAAGAGCAACAGCCACACCCGGGTCGCATGGCGACTGAACAGGGTGAAGTTGACACCATCCGAAGCCAGGTGAACCCCATGCGGTAGGGGTGAACCGGGACCATGACCGAAAGGATTCTTTGATAACGAAATTCTCTGGGGGACGCGCTCGGCAATCTTCATGACTTCAAGATCAGACGGGGGCTAAGGGAACAACCGGGCGGGGTGACGACAGCCGGCGGTCGTTCAAAAATCAGCGGTCGATGTCGGGTCTGACAGACCGCAACCCGGGGGCTTGGAAACAGGTCAATGTCCCGCTGTCTTTCAAGCGCACTGACATCCTGTTTTCGCTGACCGTCACGCTCGCCCCCTTATCGGCAATATTCATCATAGCACCCTGCCGGCACTGTCCCACGATGGGCTGTTCCGGCGGCACCTGACCGTGGAACGCAGGGTCGCCATCATGGGCCTGAGCCGATCCGCCAACGGGCTGGCAAAACCGCTCGTGCGCTGGTGATGCTCAAGGCGTCAGTGCCAAGCCCTGAATGGCATCGGCAATTGCCCGGTTGAGCCGAGTCAGACACTGGCTCTGCGCTTCAACTACGACCGCATAGTCGGTTGTCGAGGCCGGCTGGCGACACGAGAACGGGCGCGTCGTCACCTGGTTCTTGCCATATCTCAAGGCCCACAACGCCTCGAAACGGGCTTGCCCGGACGGGTCAACATGCATTTCCTCGAGCGTGAGACTGACCTGGACATCCGGTCGCGGTTCGCGCGGCCAGGGATGGATGAGGATGCGGTCGGTCGGAATGAATCGGGCCAGATTCTGCGCCGAGACGCGGGCAATATTTTCATCCAGCCGCTCGGCCCAGCGGTGTTCCTCGGACAAGTGGTATTCCGGACCGGACATGGCCATCACGATCTGGGGCCGATCAAGATACGCCGGAATGCGTACCGGCCCCACGCCCACCAAGAGTCCCGGACGCCCGACCGACGACGGGGCCGGACCATCGGCCGCCTGCAGCATGTAAAACTGATCGGACTGGCTATGACGGAAGCAGCCGCTGCTCGCCAACAGCGCCAAAAGCATCAAGCCGCCGGTGCTAAGCTTGCCGACCGACGCGTCGAGGAATGTGAATCGCACGATATTGCTCCAGAACTAAGATCACGCTGGCTCGATGGGACGAGCATAGCACGCGGCGCAGATCGCTCAGTCCGACTTGCCAAACAGAAGGGCATCGGGATGCCGCTCCAGATAATCGGTCAGCTGCCGCAACGACTGGGCTGCGCGCCGCAATTCGGCCACCGATGACTGCAGGGTGGAGTCGTCCCCGGTGCTGTCGGCCACATTGTTCGCCGCAGCCCGCGTGGCCTCCAGGGCATCCGTCGCCTTCAGCAGCGTCTGTTCGGCCGCCTTCATGACGGGCCCGAGATGGGTATTGACCTCGCGTACGGCGAGCGTCGTTTCCCGGGCAGTTTCACCGAAATGAGCAGACGCCTCATCCAGATGCGCAACCATGGAAGGCAAGCGTTCATCCAGCTTCGTCAACAAATCCTGCGCCTTGGTCAACGACCGAGCCAGGGCCGCCTGAGATTTACGCGTCTCCTCCGACATGACCAGCTTGCGGATTTCCGTGAGCGTCAGCGCCATATCCCCGACCATCTGTTCCAGCGGCATCTGCCCGACCTGCTTGACCACGCCCTCCAGCGTCGACATGACTTCATCGACCGTCGGCGGGATGGAGGGAATCTCGGGCATGTCCTTGAAGTTCAGCCCCGTCAGGCGCAACGGTTCACGCGGATGGAAATCGAGGTCTACGTAGAGCAGCCCGGTGAGAATGCTCTGGACCTCCAGGCGCGCCCTCAGTCCGGCCTCAATCAGCTTGCGGACTTCTTCGCGCCGAAACTCCCCGGACAGACGTGAGAGCTCATAAGGCGAGCCATCGGGACTGGCGAGACGCCAGGGCTCGATTTCCAGCACCACCGGCTTCATCAATTTCTGCTGGTGGCTGTCCAGCTGCAATTCGATCTCCTTCACGATCCCCACCTGAACCCCTTGCACCTTGACTGGCGCACCGACATTGAGGCCATTCAGCGAGGTATCGAAATACACCACCCAATGCAGCTTGGCCTTGAAGAACTGGCCACTGCCAAATACCAGAAGGGCCACGACCAGAAGGGCCGCCCCTCCAACCAGAAAGGCCCCAATGGCCATGGCGTTGACGGGTTTGCTCATGCGTCGTTCTCCGACGGGACCTCAGCCGGTCCCGGGTTGTCTCGGGTCAGGAAGCGGATGACCCGCTCATCGGTCGACTCGGCCAGCAATTGCCGGGGCGGGCCAGACGCGATGGCGGTCTTGCTGTCCGGATCGAGAAAAATCGAATTGGTACCGATGCCGAGGATGCTGGGCAACTCATGGGTTACCATCACCACGGTCGCTCCGAGGCTGTCGCGCAGACTTTTGATCAAATCATCCAGCAGCTTGGCGCTGATCGGATCCAACCCCGCCGAAGGCTCGTCGAAGTACAGAATCTCCGGGTCCAGCGCCATGGCCCGGGCCAGACCGGCCCGCTTCTGCATGCCGCCGCTGATCTCGGACGGGTAATAATCCTCGAACCCGGCCAGGCCAACCAACGCCAGCTTGTAAGACACCAGCCGCGCGATCTGGCGTGAGGACAGCGGTGTGAACGCCATCAGCGGCAAGGCCACGTTCTCCGCCAGCGTCATGGAACTCAGCAACGCACCGCTCTGGAACAGCACGCCGATACGGCGCATGATCTGCTCGCGCACCTTGGGGATTCCGCCCCAAAAATCCTGGCGACCATAAAAAACCTTGCCGCTAACCGGCGCTTGCAAGCCGATCAGGTGCATCAGCAAGGTGCTCTTGCCGCAGCCACTGCCGCCCATGACGATGAAAATATCACCCCGATTGACGGTGAAACTCAGGTCACGCTGAATCAGAAAGTCGCCATAAGCCAGCGTGAGCTGCTCGACTGAAATAACCGGCTCGGCGTCCTGCGTAGCCATCATCAAATCCCCAGCCGATCGCAGATCAGTGTCACGATCGAGTCTGCAACGACGATGAACACGATGCTCGTCACCACCGCCGAGGTGGCCGCATCACCCACTGCCGAAGCACTCCGACCACACTGAACGCCGCGCAGGCAGCCCGCCACGGCAATCAGCATGCCGAAGAGCGTGCACTTGAAGACTCCCACGAAGAAGTCGGTCAGATGCACCGAGTCTGCGGCCCGATGCAGGAACTGCGTCACCGGCACGTCGAAAAACATAATACTGATAACACCACCGCCGAGGATGCCCATGACATCCGAGTACAGACACAGGAACGGCATCACCACGATGAGCGCCACCAGACGGGGCAGGACCAGAAAAGCCACCGGATCGAAACCCATGACCCGCAGCGCAGAAATCTCCATGTTCACGTTCATGGTGCCGATCTGGGCGGCAAAGGCCGCACCGGATCGTCCCGCCATGATCACGGCGGTCATCAGCGCACTCATCTCGCGGGTCATGCCGAGCGCCACCAGATCGGCAATATAGAGCTGAGCGCCAAATAACTGCAGCTGGACCGCACCGACAAAGGCCAGAATCAGGCCCACCAGCAGGCTGATCAGAGTCACAATCGGCACCGCCGAGGGCCCGCATTCCTGAATCTGAAGCCACAGATCTACACGGCGAAACCGGGCCCGACCGAACACCAGCGCCACGCCCGCCAGGGCTGCCTCACCCAGGAAGCGGGTCAGAAACAGGCCATCAATCCAGAACGCGCGCGCGGCCCGACCGACCTCTGCCAGCCAGACACTCTGCCGTTCGGCTCGCCGCGCCCCTTCCCGCTCCGGCACGGCCGAAGCCAGCGCCAGCAGCGACTGGATACCCGTCGGCAAGCGGGATACATCCAGGTCGATCGAATCGGCCGCAAGTGCCTCCTGCAGTTCGATCAGAAACGTTACGAGGACGCTGTCCCAACGGCCCAGATCACGACCCTCGACGATCAGACAGGCCGGTTTGCCAAGGGCAGCCCGGACTGTCGCCACATCAATCAGGGCCGCGTGCTCGACCGTCCAGTCGCCCGCCAGCGACAAGCACACATGCTGGAGTTCCTGCGGCGTCAAGGTCCAGGCTGGAGGTGTCACGCGATAGGAATATCAGGATGGGAAGTGGCTCTCATCATACAC
>CAYFNI010000084.1:0-9914 GCA_964344495.1 uncultured Methylococcus sp. | reverse complement strand
CGCCCTCAGCTTCATCCGACTGGGTACGTTCCTGGAGCGTGCCGACAATACCGCCCGCATTCTCGATGTGAAGTACCACATCCTGCTGCCGAGCGTGGGGGATGTCGGGGGGGCGGCCGATTATTACCAATGGGGCTCCCTGCTCAAGTCCGTGAGTGCCTTCGAAGCCTACCGCAAGATCTACCGTGATGTGATTTCGCCTCTGAGGGTGGCCGAACTGTTCATCCTCCGCGACGACATGCCGCGCTCACTCCATGCCTGCATGAATGAAGTCGAAGCATCGCTGGCCTACATCAATGGCAATTCCGGGCGGGAAGCCCGGCGACTGGCGGGCGAGATTCATGCAGACCTCCACTTCGGCCGAATCGAGGATGCATTTGCCCAAGGTTTGCATGAATACCTGACCCATTTCCTTGAACGCATGGATTGCCTCGGCGAGGAAATTCGCAACGCCTACCTGTCTCGTCGCGATTTCGTGCCAACCACCGATATGCGCCAGGTTGCCTGACGCCCCTGATAGTCTCAAAAGCCATGACCTATTGTGTTGCCCTCAAGCTGAATACCGGCATGGTGTTCGCGTCCGACTCCCGCACCAATGCCGGCGTCGATCAGATCGCCAGCTTCCGGAAAATGCGTACCTTCGTGAATCCCGGCGACCGCTCGATCGTGATTCTGAGTTCGGGTAATTTGTCCATCACGCAAAACGCAATCAATCTGCTTGAACAGCAAGGTCGCCACGCGGAGCAGCGGAACATCTGGAATGTCGAGTCCATCTTCGACGTGGCCCAGCTGCTGGGCGAATGCCTGCGCTCGGTTCGGGATCATGATGGACAGTTTCTGGCCCAAAGCAATGTCGATGCCAGTGCCAACTTCATTGTTGGCGGCCAGATCAAGGGTGAGCGGATGCGCTTGTGTCTGATCTATGCCGAAGGAAATTTTATCGAAGCAGGTGACGAGACCCCCTATTTCCAGATTGGTGAAACCAAATACGGCAAGCCGATTCTCGATCGCGTCATCAAGCCGGATACTCCCCTCAACGAAGTGCTCAAGTGCGTGCTGGTGTCCTTTGACTCGACCATGCGCAGCAACCTGTCGGTCGGTCTTCCAATCGATATCGCGTGTTACAGCGAAGGCCAGTTTGCCCTGGACCTGGAACATCACATCACCCAGGATGACCCCTATTTTTCGCAAATCAGCAAGCGCTGGAGTGACGGGCTGCGCGGCGTGTTTGCCTCGCTGCCCAGCCCCGACTGGCTGAACGACCCGCTGAACGGCCGTCCGCTCGACTAACGGTGCCTGATCCCCTCCGGAGCCCCCATGACCATACGTGTCGCGCTGCATCATCGCTCGCATTACCGGTTTGACCGTCCGGTGGTTGCCGCGCCCCATGAAATCCGCCTGCGTCCGGCCGCCCATGCCCGTACACCGGTTCAAGGGTATTCCCTCAAGATTCTGCCCGAGACGCATTTTATCCATTGGCAACAGGACGCCTACGGCAACTTTGTTGCGCGGCTGAATTTTCCCGAGCCCACCCGCGAGATCGACATAACCGTTGACCTTGTGGCCGACATGACGGTCATCAACCCGTTCGACTTTTTTGTCGAGGACTGGGCAGAACATTTCCCATTTGCCTATCCAGATGGCCTGTTGGCGGAACTGGCACCGTTTTTGGAAACTGAACCCGCTACTCCACTCTTCGGCGACTGGCTGAACGCATGCCGGCGGGCCATACCGGCCGGCATCAACACGACCAATCTGCTGGTCATGCTGAATCAGCGGGTCCAGCAATCGGTCTCCTATCTGATTCGGATGGAACCCGGTGTACAGACCCCGGAAGAAACCCTTGCCCGCCAGTCCGGCTCCTGCCGGGATAGCGCCTGGCTGCTGGCGCAGGTACTGCGGCACTTTGGTATCGCCTCCCGTTTTGTATCGGGCTATCTGATCCAGCTGGCCGCGGACGAAAAACCGCTGGATGGGCCCGCCGGCCCGGAGTCCGACTTCACCGATTTGCATGCCTGGTGCGAAGCCTACATTCCGGGGGCGGGCTGGATCGGCATGGATGCCACCTCCGGCCTGCTGGCCGGGGAGGGCCATATTCCTTTGGCCGTCTCGGCCTTGCCGACCTCGGCCGCACCGGTCATTGGCATGACCAGCCTCTGCGAGGCCCAGCTTGATGTCACCATGAGCGTTACGCGCATCCATGAGGATCCGCGCGTGACCCGGCCTTATACGGAAGCACAATGGGACGCGATTCGTGCACTCGGCCTCCGCATCGACGAGGAGCTTCGCGACGGCGATGTCCGACTCACCCAGGGGGGCGAGCCCACTTTCGTATCGGCCGACAACATGGACGGGGCGGAATGGAATACGACCGCCTTGGGGGAACAGAAATGGGCCTTGGCCAACCAGCTCCTGCACCGGCTGCGGACCCGCTTCGCGCCTGGTTCTGCGCTTCACTTCGGACAGGGCAAGTGGTATCCCGGCGAGCCCCTGCCACGTTGGGCGCTCAATCTCTACTGGCGCGCTGACGGCCAGCCGGTCTGGCGCGATGCGGCGCTGGTGGCTGATCCGTCCAAGACTGCGCTCGACAGCGAGATGTCCAGCCCGTTTGGAACGCTGCTCTGTCATCGTCTGGGGCTGCACCCCGGCTATCTCCAGCCGGCCTATGAAGATCCCTGGCGGGCCTTGGACGAGGAAAGCCGCTTGCCGACCAACCTCGATCCGCACGCGGTGGATCTTGCCGACTCGATGGCTCGCAAGACGCTGGCGCGACAACTGCGCACCGGTCTGGCCAGCACGATTGGACATGTGTTGCCGCTCAAGGCCGTACTGACGGCGGGTGGGCTGCGCTGGCGCTCCAGCCGCTGGCCCTTGCAGCACGATCGACTGTATCTGCTCCCTGGCGATTCGCCCATGGGCCTGCGCCTGCCGCTGGCCAGTCTGCCGTGGGTCGCACCGGAGGACTTTGAGCACGACTGGCCACCGGATCCGTTTGAAGCCCGTGAGCCGCTGCCCAGTGGCTATCCCCCGATCAAGGCGGTATCCAGCGACGAGGCATTCGATACGGATCCAGAACCCCGCGCCATCATCCATACGGCGCTGGTGCTGGAGGTTCGAGACGGGTGCCTGTATGCATTCCTGCCGCCGCTGACGCGCCTCGAAGCCTGGCTGGAACTGGTCGCGCTGATCGAGTCCTGTGCGGCCGAACTGAAATGTCCGGTACGTCTTGAAGGCTACCCGCCTCCCCGTGATTCGAGGTTGCTGTCGCTGTCCGTGACACCCGATCCCGGCGTCATAGAAGTCAATATCCACCCATCGGCGACCTGGGAGTTGCTTGAGGAACGCACACGCGATTTGTACGAGGATGCCCGCCAGACGCGACTGGCGACGGAAAAATTCATGCTCGATGGTCGTCACACCGGCACCGGTGGCGGCAATCACATCACGCTTGGTGGAGCTACCGCAGCAGACAGCCCATTCCTGCGTCGACCCGATCTGCTGCGCAGCCTCGTGACCTACTGGCAACAGCACCCGGCACTGTCCTACCTGTTCTCGGGCCAGTTTATCGGTCCCACCAGCCAGGCGCCGCGCGTCGATGAAGCGCGTGATGACAACCTGTATGAGCTGGACATCGCCTTCCAGCAAATGAGCGAACACCTCAAACCGGGGGTTGAAACGGCACAGCCATGGCGGGTCGACCGGCTGCTCCGCAACCTGCTGATCGATATGACCGGCAACACGCACCGGGCCGAATTCTGCATCGACAAGCTGTATTCGCCGGATTCCGCCACCGGTCGCCTGGGACTGCTCGAGCTGCGCGCTTTCGAAATGCCTCCGCACTACCGCATGAGTCTGTTGCAGTCACTGCTGTTGCGGACGCTGGTGGCGCGCTTCTGGAAAACCCCACATGACAGCGGGTTGGTGTATTGGGATACGGCCTTGCACGATCGCTTCATGCTGCCGCACTTCATTGAAGCGGATGTGCTCGACATCGTGCGTGATCTGCGACGCAGTGGCTATCCGTTCGATGACGCCTGGTTTGCACCGTTTCTGGAGTTCCGCTTTCCCCGCTACGGCACGGTTGCCTATGACGGCATCCAGCTTGAACTGCGTCAGGCCATCGAACCCTGGCATGTGCTCGGTGAAGAAGTCAGTGGCGGCGGCACCTCGCGCTATGTCGATTCTTCGGTCGAGCGCCTGCAGATCAAGGTGACCGGCATGACCGGCAGTCGCCATCAGGTCGTCTGCAACGGTCGCCGGGTGCCGCTGCACCCGACCGGCGTCCCGGGTGAGGCTGTGGCAGGCGTCCGCTTCAAGGCCTGGGCACCGCCTTCGGCCCTGCATCCGACGATCGGCATTCATGCGCCGCTGGTGTTCGATTTGGTCGATGCGTGGAACGGCCGCGCCATCGGCGGCTGTACCTACCATGTCAGCCATCCGGGCGGTCGCAACTATGACACGTTCCCGGTCAACGCCAACGAGGCCGAGGCCCGCCGCCGGGCCCGGTTCTGGGATCACGGGCACACACCCGGCCCACTGCGTCTGCGTGACGAACCCATCAATTCGCGCTTCCCGATGACGCTCGATTTGCGCAGGAAGCCTTAAACCCAGAGAGAGGATCGACGATGTACTGTTCCACGGCCATGCCCCGCTTCGGCGACAAGAAAAATTCCCAGTTTTTCGAGGAGTATCTCCCCCGCCTGCTTGAGGCACGCGACCGCTCCGGCCTTACCGAGATGATCGGCGGCATCGAAGCCATGATGATCAGCGTCGAGCCGGGCAATTCGGTCGAGTACATCGCCGAATTGGCTCTGATGACGCCCTATCAGTACCTGGTGACGCTTGATAGTCCCAAGCATCTGACCCATGTACTGCGAATCGACATGCAGTCGCCGGACATCCTGTTGCGCGAACCCAAGGACCACGGTTACAGCGATATTTTTCGCAGCCTGAACGACCTGTATCCCGTCGGCAGTCGTCGGCCCCACAGCCGCTATCTGGGAGAAATCCTGCTGGTCGAAGATCGCCACCAGGTCGTAGCCTTGCAGCAGCAGCGCGAGTTCCGGTTCTTCCAGGTCGGACAGCTGGCTGACCTGGATCTGCCCCTGAATGTCAGTCTGTCCAAACCCTCGCCTTATACCCAGAATGTCGTCGGCTACATGGAACGCCCGGTCGATGGCATCCGGGTCTATCAGCACGGCGACTGCATCATCTCTCCGGCGGCGCAGGCTGCCAATGACCGCGGCAAGGAAATGCAGGAGCGACTGGGGATCAGGGAGTTCTTATGTCCGGTCGACCATCTGGCTACCCGGGTCTACAGCCAGAACCGTGAAGCCGCGCTGCTGGAATATCTGGCCCTCTCCAGTTACTACTACTGGGGCAGTTACGACATCAAGGATCAGAACTCTTCGACCAATGTCACCAAAAGCATCCGTCAGGTGCCGGAGTCGGTGAGTCCGGCGAAAGTCTTCACGGCCAACAACCACCCTTATTGCGTCAATCATCTCGATCACCTGCCGAGTCCGACCGAATCCTTCGTTCGCAACTATGGGCCGCGCTTGCACCATATTGCCGTTGAGGTTAAGGATGGCCAGCGTGACGGCAAGGAATACATCGACATCGTGGTCGATGCCATCTCGGGGCAGGGCAAGGGCTTCCTGCTGGATACCATCGGTTCGCGCAGCGAGGGCTTGAAGCAGATCTTCTCGTCGGCGTCCGATTTCTCCTCACTCATCATCGAGTATGTACAGCGGTTCGGCGACTTCCAGGGATTCTTCACCCGCGACAACGTGGCGCGCTTGACCTATGCCGCCGGTCTGGAAGAGGGCGTTCAAGCGGACCCGTGAGGTTCGACACTGCCTGCCAGCCATGGCTCGCCGGAGTAACCCGTCGAGCCATGGCTTGTCCTTGCTGATCAAGCTCTGCCATCATTCCTGCTTTTATCATCCTGACGGATCGAACAGCGAATGACGGGTGCGCTTCGTTTTCGACGCGGAGACCTCGACGGCTTCTTTGGCCTGTTTGTCGATAATCTGCTGCAAATCATGCTGATTGCCGTTTTGGGGGGCGCCGTGTGCGGGTTTCCTCCCGAGCTGATTGCCCGGAAAATTCTTCCGGGTGCCGCCCTTTCGGTGGTATTCGGAAATCTGTTCTATGCCTGGCAGGCGCGCCAGTTGGCCCGCCGGACTGGTCGTGACGATGTCACGGCCTTGCCGTATGGCATCAATACGGTCAGCCTGATGGCCTTTATCTTCCTGATCATGGGGCCGGTCTATCGTGAAACCGGTGAGGGTGAACTGGCGTGGCGCGTCGGCCTCGTCGCCTGCCTGATCAACGCGATGATGGAGGTGATCGGGGCGTTTGTGGCTGACTGGCTGCGGCGTCAGATGCCACGGGCCGCCCTGTTGTCTGCGCTGGCGGGCATTGCCGTGACGTTCATCGCCATGGGATTTGCTTTCCAGATCTTCGCGACACCCCTGATTGCGCTGGTTCCGCTGCTGTTTCTGGTGGTGGTTTATGCCGGCCGCGTGCGCCTGCCGTTGGGCCTGCCAGGTGGGCTGGTGGCGGTTCTGCTCGGCATCCTGATGGCCGCCATCAGCCGCTGGCTGGCGCTGCCGTCGGCACCTACACCGGCGATGGTGTCGGCAACGCTGGGCTGGCACCTGCCGCAACCGGCCTTCGATGCGCTCGGATTGGCAGTGCAGGATCCGCGGGTGTGGCGTTATCTGGCCGTCATTCTTCCGATGGGTCTACTAAACATCATTGGCTCCCTGCAGAATCTCGAGAGTGCCGAGGCAGCCGGCGATCGCTATGAAACCCGTGTGTCCCTGCTGGCCAATGGGGTCGGCTCGCTGGTGGCGGCAGGGTTCGGCAGTGCCTTTCCAACGACGATCTACATTGGGCACCCGGCCTGGAAGCAGATGGGGGCAGGGGAGGGGTATTCCACACTCAATGCGGCCGTGATAGCCATGCTTTGTTTCAGCGGCGGCTATGCGCTGGTTGTGCACTGGATTCCGCTGGAGGCTACGCTCGGCATTCTGGTGTGGATCGGACTGATCATCATGGCTCAAGCGTATCAGGATACGCCCGCTCGCCATGCCCTGGCGGTCAGCATCGGCCTGTTGCCAGCGCTGGCGGCCTGGGGATTATTGCTGATCGAAGCCGCCTTGCGTGCCGCCGGTACCACCCTGGCGGCCACCCTTGACCGGTTTGGCAGCGATCTCTATATCCATGGCCTGATTTCGCTCAGTCAAGGTTTTGTGTTCAGTGCGAGTCTTCTGGCGGCGATTCTGGCTCATGTGATCGATCGCCGGTTCGACCGGGCCGCCGGCTGGGCTCTGGCCGCTGCGGGTCTGTCGTGGGTCGGTGTCATCCATGCGCATCGGATTACGGCCACCGGTGTCGAGAATCACTTCGGGCTGAATGCGGCGCCTGGATTTGCGGTTTCCTATGGCCTCATGGCCCTGTTGCTGGGCGTGCTGCATCGCTGGCCGTCCTGTTCGTCACCGACGATTGATTGAGCTATGTCCGTCCTTACCGTGAGCTGCTTCGATGTCTATACCGATTGAACCTTCCCGTCTCCTGGATTCCGTGGTGTCCCTGGCCCGCGACGCAGGGCGAGAGATCATGTCGATCTATCCCGCGGCTGAACTTCTGAGCGAAAAAGTCGATCATTCGCCGCTGACACAGGCCGATCTCGCCTCGCACCACTGCCTCGTCAACGGACTCGCGCAACTCGCGGATGGCGTGCCGATCCTGTCCGAGGAGGCCAAGGCCCTGCCGTTCGAAACGCGTGCCACTTGGGACACCTACTGGCTCATCGACCCTCTGGATGGCACCAAGGAGTTTCTCAAGCGCAACGGTGAGTTCACGGTCAATGTGGCGCTGATTCATCGTCATGTGCCGGTGCTGGGTGTGGTCGATGTGCCGGCGAGAGGCGTGACCTATTTCGCTGCCGAGGGCGTCGGTGCCTTCCGGCAGGTCGATGATCATCCTCCGACCAGACTGGGCGTCGTCCAACCGTCGGCCCAGCCCTGTCGGGTTGTAGGCAGCCGGTCGCATGGGAGCGACGACATGAGCCGATACCTGCAGCGACTGGGTGAGCATGAAATGGTGCCGGTGGGGAGTTCGCTGAAATTCTGCTATGTCGCCGAGGGCCGCGCCGATCTCTATCCGCGTCTGGGCCCGACATCGGAGTGGGATACTGCGGCGGCGCAATGTGTCGTCGAGCAGGCCGGGGGCGTTGTGCTTGATCTTCAGGGGCAGCCGTTGCGGTACAACACGAAAGCGTCGCTGCTCAATCCCTATTTCATCGTGGCAGCGACACACAGCCCCCGCTGGCTGGCGTGCGCGGATGGCATTGATGGCTGGCGACACCTCGAGGCTCCCTCCATCACCCGCTGAGGCAGGCGGGTTGATACAATTCGCCGCCATCGGCACGGAAACTCAACGATGAAGATCATTATTCTGGGAGCAGGACAGGTCGGCAGCAGCCTGGTAGCGAGACTGTCGGGCGAACGCAATGACATCGTTGTGGTGGATTTGCACAATGAATTGCTGCAGAAACTGCAGGACAGGTTCGATATCCGGACCGTGCAAGGCAATGCGGCACACCCAAACATCCTGCAGCAGGCCGGTGCGGCGGAGGCTGAACTGCTGATTGCGGCGACCTCCGATGACGAAACCAACATGCTGGCCTGCCAGATGGCCGATATGCTGTTCAAGGTGCCGCGCAAGGTGGCTCGGGTTCGCGCCATCGAGTACTTCAGCTTTCCCGGCTTGTTCTCGCCGGAAACGATCCCGATCGATTACGTCATCAGTCCCGAGCAGATCATCACCGGTTACATCAAGCGGCTGCTCGAATATCCGGGCGCTTCGCAGGTGCTGGATTTTGCCGACGGCAAGGTGCGCATGGTGTCGGTCCGCGCAGTGCGTGGCGGCCCGATGGTGGGCCGTGAAATTCGCGAACTGCACCAGCACATGCCGCATTTTCACGCGCGCATCGCGGCCGTGTTTCGTAATGCCCAGGCGATCGTGCCCAACGGCAGTACCATCATTCATCCTGGCGACGAGGTGTTTTTTCTCGCTTCGGCGGAGGAAATCAAGGACGTCATGCTGGAATTGCGTCGCTCGGAAAACCCCTACAAGCGCATTATCCTGGCCGGTGGCGGTCATGTCGGCAAGCGGGTGGCACAGGCACTGGAAGCCGACTATCAGGTCAAAGTGATCGAGCGCGATCCGAGTCGCGCCAAGAAAATCGCTGCACAGCTGAATCGGGCGACGGTGCTGATCGGAGAAGCGTCCGACAAGGAGCTGATGATCAGCGAGAACATCGACAGCGCTGATGTCTTTTGCGCCATCACCAACAACGACGAGGCCAATATCCTGTCCGGGATGCTGGCCAAGCGGCTCGGTGCGCGGCGGGTGATCAGTCTTGTGAACAATGATGCCTACGCCGATCTGGTCGAAGCCGGCCAGGTCGATCTTGTCATCTCACCCCAGCAGTCCACCATCAGCGCCTTGTTGCGCTATATTCGCCGCGGCGATATCGCCCAGGTCTATTCCCTGCGGCATGGCGCCTGCGAGGCGCTTGAAATGGTTGCCCATGGCGAGGCCGGTCAATCACGCGTCATCGGCGTGCCGCTGGATCAGATCCGGATCCCCGCAGGGGTGGTCATGGGGGCATTGGTCAGAGGCGATGATGTACTGCAAGTCCATCACGACACCGTGATTGAGGACGGCGACCACGTCATCATGTTCCTGCACGACAAGAAGCTGATTCCTGACGTCGAACGCCTGTTCAACTCCGGTGTGCCGGCCTAGCCTGACGCTGCCGGAGATTCACGTCCTTTCGCCTGCGAGGTACCCATGACCGTCATACAACGCCTATCGCCGCTGGACGCGCACGCCCGAAT
>CAYFNI010000083.1:0-10012 GCA_964344495.1 uncultured Methylococcus sp. | reverse complement strand
GCGACTGGGCTGTTTGGAGCGTGTCTCCTGATGTCCTGTGCCTCTCTCCCGGGGCATCTGACACTCTACCAAGTGCCGGCGCCGGTACTCTCCGCATTCAGAAAGGCCTACCCCCAGGCGGTGGATGTCGAGTTCCGCGAGCAGATTAAGCGGAGCGTCAAGGTTTATACGGTTGAGTTCGTGGAGGACGGTTTGCCTCACGAAGTCGATTACACCATCAGCGGCAAGCCCTTGCCGAATGCGGAGTCCAAGGCGACTGAAGAAAAGCCTCAACCTGAGGTCGCGGCGGAAGAGAAGCCGGATTGATCGCTGTTGTCCATAGTCTAGCTACCCATTTCCAACCTCTGAAGAACGGTTATGAACATACGTCCTACGCTCTATGTCGGCCTGATTTGTCTGGCTTGCTCGGGATCGGCCCTCGCCGGCGATATTACCGCCAGCACGCCCGAGCAGCGGGCTGAACTGCAAACCCGTTTCATGAAGGACAAACTGGCGTTGACCGATGCTGCAACCCTCGCCAAGTTGCAGGCCATCAATCTGAAATATGCCCAGCAGATGGAACCCGTGCTGAAGGGCGATGACAGCCGGCTGACCCGGATGTCCAAGGCCAGGAGCATCATGAGCGCCAAGGATGTCGAACTGAAGCAGATCCTCAGTCCGGCGCAGTTCGAGACCTACGACGATACCAAGGATGACCTGAAGACCTACATGGAGAGCCATCTCTGAAGCGGTGCTAATCCTGCTTTGGAGAGGCCACGGCCTTCAAATTTCCGAACGGTGAGGTAAAGAGTGTCTCGACGCAAAATCCCGATGTGTTGAGCAGCTCGCTCAATTCGGGGGCGTCATACAGGCAGACCGGCTGGCAGATCGCATGTTTATCTCTCATGACCGGCGCCAGAAGGGACCAGCGGCGTTCGATGGGGTTTTGACGGGCAGGGTAGCCCTCTGACAATTCCGAGGTCATGCCCGACACGCCGATAAAAAGTCGACCTTCCGGCCGTAACAGTCCGCAAATGGCATGCAGGGCCCGGTTCGCCTCCTCGTAAGTCAGGTAGTGCAGCGCACGCTGGCAGACCACCAGTGACACCCGACGGGCATATAGCCGGCAAAAATCATCGGGCAGCCGGGCAAAGTCGGCCTGCATGAAGCGCATCCCACCCCCAACCCTCGCCGCGCGTTGTTCAAATGCCGCCTGAACATCCGCTCGGTCCACGCCGATGCCCTCGGCCCCGGCGCTGACCAGTTGTTCTAGCATACCGCCGGCACCACAGCCAAGGTCCAGCACAAGCGGTGGCGTTGCGGGCTGTTGCTCAAGCAAATGGCGAAGATGCTCCAGAGCCTGAAGGTCAAGCGGGTCCAGGCGTTGCGAGGCGATGTCGATGCCGTGTCCACCCGCGAGATCGCAGCGTGCATCCCCATAAACATTGAGGGGGTCCGATGGCTTAACCATGGGACTCCAGACCCGGAATTTGGGGGATGACGACCAGACCGTCAGCTGCGCTGGCAAATACCCGGCAAGACTGCCGGATGGCGGGGTGATGGGCCGCCAGCGCGCAGAGTGCGGCATCGATCCAGTCGGACCGCGTGAACCGCTGCCCATCCATTCCGAGTTGGTCGAGCACACCTAATCGCTGCGCGCGCTTGTCTGGGTACTGGCGGCTGACGCTCGGGTCATTAAGGCGGGTGATGGCGTGGGGGGAGGTCCCACCTCGGACAGGGGCTGAGAGGGCGCCAAGGCGCTATAAAGTGCCTCGACCATCATCATCCACGCGTAATACCGGCTCGGATGACTGAGTGCCCGATCCCGGCTGGGTGTGGCGAAACAACGCATGCCCGCCTGCATCAATTTGCGCTCGCAGGATCGGGGGCGACCGTTCAGGTTCCATCGGCAGGGCGCACTAATGCCGACGGTGACAGCATTGATGGATAGGCACCCATCCGCGAGAACTTCCGGGGCGGTTGACGTCAGTTGATCTCTCAGTCTGCCGTCCCTCAGCGCAACGGCATGAAAACCCTTGCGCCTGCCGCCGACATCGATTCCGACCACAGTGGTGGCAGTGCGCATCGTGGGCGGTTCATGGCGTGCTTCGATGAAGAACGGCTGGGATAGGGCACGCACGCCTGATGCCGGTCAGGAGGACTGACCGAACCGGTCCACCCTAGCGCTTCATCATGTCAAAGAATTCCTGGTTGGTCTTGGTGTCCTTGAGCTTGCCGATGAGGAATTCGCTGGCGGCCATTTCGTCCATGGGTTGCAGGATTTTGCGAAGGATCCAGCACTTCTGTAATTCGTCCGGCGGAACCAGATACTCTTCACGGCGGGTGCCGGAGCGGTTGATGTTGATGGCCGGGTAGATGCGTTTTTCGGCAATTTTCCGCTCGAGATGCAACTCGTTGTTGCCGGTGCCCTTGAACTCCTCGTAGATCACTTCATCCATGCGCGAACCGGTGTCAACCAGCGCGGTGGCGATGATGGTCAGGCTGCCGCCCTCTTCGATATTGCGGGCGGCGCCAAAAAAGCGCTTCGGGCGCTCCAGCGCGTTGGCGTCCACACCGCCGGTGAGAATTTTGCCGGAGGCCGGTACGACGGTGTTGTAGGCGCGTGCCAGGCGGGTGATCGAGTCGAGCAGGATGATGACATCTCGCTTGTGTTCGACCAGGCGCTTGGCCTTCTCAATGATAATTTCGGCAGCAGCATCGTCTTGCCGGCCTTGGGCGGCGAAACGATCAGCCCGCGCTGGCCTTTGCCGATCGGTGCCACCAGATCCATGATGCGGGCGGTCAGGTCCTCGGTGGTGCCGTTGCCGAGTTCCAGTTGCAGGCGCGATTTTGGGAACAGTGGCGTCAGGTTCGAGAACAGGATCTTGTGCTTGGCGTTCTCGGGCGGTTCGTAGTTGATCTGCTCGACCTTGAGCATGGCGAAGTAACGCTCGCCTTCCTTGGGCGGACGAATCTTGCCGGAGATGGTATCGCCCGTCCGCAGGCTGAAACGACGGATCTGGCTGGGCGAGACATAGATGTCGTCCGGTCCGGCCAAGAAGGAACTGTCTGCCGACCTGAGGAACCCATAACCATCGGAAAGGATTTCCAGTACGCCATCCCCGTAGATATCCTCGCCGCTTTTGGCTTGTTTTTTAAGAATGGAGAAGATCAGATCCTGTTTTCGGGATCGGGCAACACCCTCGATCTCCAGCGATTCGGCAATTTCGGTCAGTTCGGCGACGGGTTTCCGTTTGAGGTCAGTCAGGTTCATGGATGGTGTCAGGAAAGAATGTTGGGGCGTGGGATGTCGGTTATAAGCCCGCCAGCAGGTCGGCGGCGTGCGCGAAGGGGAGATTTCGCGGAGGATGGAGCGCGGGCTGGATTGGCGATGGTTGGGATTGAAGAGGCCAGGGTAAGGGCCCGCGCGGCAGTCCACGCGGGCGGGGGCAAACGATTATTTCAGGTTGGCGTTGATGAAGTCGGCGAGTTGTGACTTGGGAACCGCACCGACCTTGGTGGCGTGCACTTCGCCGTCCTTGAACAGGATCAGGGTCGGAATGCCACGAACACCGTAGCGTTGCGGGGTGCCAGGATTGTTGTCGATGTTGACTTTGGCGATGGTCAGCTTGCCGGCATAATCGACGGCCAGTTCTTCGAGGATAGGGGCAATCATCTTGCATGGGCCACACCATTCGGCCCAGAAATCGACCAGCACGGGCGTGGAGGATTTCAGTACTTTTTCGTCAAATTCGCTATCGGTTACTTGATGGATATGTTCGCTCACAGGCGTCTCCGCAGACTCGGATGGTTGGAGTGGTATCAGGCTGGAAAACCGGGGTGGGTCGGGATCGACCGAGGCGGCATGCGTTGTAACGCAGCAGTGCAGTCATTTCAGCCTAAAGAACGGGCAAATGCAAGCATTTTCATTCTTTGCAAACCTTGGATATCACGGTACGCCAGACAAGGCTTTACTGAATATTCAGGATGCAACGGATTGGGCTCCGTGGTAGGGGTGCGGCTTGAGTAGCGACTGGCTGTGGAATTCGCTTGGAGTTGCCTGACGGATCACTCCACATCCGGCTGTTGGTCAGCAAACAGACAGTCCTGCTCGGGCCGGCACACCACCACATAGGTCATCTGTTTACCGCAGCCCTGAATCCAGACCTTGTACTCACTGTAGAGCCCATCTTCCCAGTCCAGCATGTGATCGCTGCGCAAGGCTCGATCGGCGACGACATCCTTGCAATGCAGTTCGGTGAATGCCCGCTGCTGGGCCATCGCCTCGGCGACTGCGGACAAATCAGGCCGGACCGGTTCCGAATCGGTTGCGCATCCAGCCAGCAGTCCTGTCAGGAAGAGGAGAAGGACGTTTTTCGTGGGTAGTGGATTCACGGGTAACTGGGCAGTTTCAAGACTCGGCTATGGGCATGCGGATGCCTGATCGACCCTCTGGGGATCGAGCAGACCCTAGGCAGGCCAACTATGGCATAGACAGAAAAGCCTTGCCAGCATCGACTGCCGGCAAGGCTGACGAGGAGCCGCTGAGGGCGGACCCGAGTCGATCAGTGCTTCTTCAGGCGCATGACGCCCATGGCCTTGAGAGTCAGGCGTTCATAGGTCGGTTCGCTGATACCCTTGCGAACCTTGCGCATGAAGTATTTTTCATAAGCGATCTTGGCCCAGTGTACCCATTTGCCGCTGGAAGCCCACTGGACGTTACGCGGCGGAATCTGAGGCATGGCCAGGAAGGCAACACCGGAGTCACCGAAATCGGCCAGACACAGGGCGTTCCAGGTTCCCTTGTGGGTGGGCTCCTTGCCATCCAGTTCGTCACGGATGTTGTGGGCCGCCGCGGTCACCATGGACTCGATCATGTAACCAGTTTTGGGCGTACCGGTGGGAACGGGGGTTTGGCTCAGGGGCGGAATGGCAATGCACACGCCGATGGAGTAGACGTTCTTGAAAGTGGGGTTGCGCTGGTGCTCATCGACAATGACGAAACCACGCGGGTTCACCAGTTTGTCGACCCCCATCAGGCCGTCGACGCCCTTGAAGGCCGGCAGCATCATGCTGTGCTTGAAGGGCAGTTCATGCTTCTTCTTTTCCTGACCGTTTTCATCAACTTCCGTGACATACATCATCCCGGCTTCGATCTTGTCGACCTTGGCGTTGCAGATCCAGTCGATGTGCTTGTTACGCAGTTCGCTTTCCAGCATGCCCTTGGTGTCGCCAACGCCGCCCAGTCCCAGATGGCCGATGTAGGGTTCCGAGGTGACATACGTCATCTTCACCTTGTTGCGGATCTTCCGCTTGCGCAGATCGGTTTCGGCAATGAACAGGTATTCGTAAGCCGGGCCGAAGCAGGAGGCACCCTGCACGGCGCCGATGATGATAGGGCCCGGATCCTTGACGAATTCATCCCAGAATTCGCCGGACTCGCCGGCATGATCGACGTGACAGACCGACTGGGTATGTCCCTTCGGACCTAGGCCCGGGATTTCGTCGAAAGCCAGCTTGGGACCGGTGGCGATGATCAGAAAATCGTACTCGACGTGGCTGCCGTCGGCCAGTTCAACCCGGTTCTGTTCCGGCTGGAAGCGGGTCACTGTGTTCTGGATGAAGGTGATCTTCTTTTTCTTAAACACTGGAGCCAGCGGGATCTTGATGTCGTCGGGTTTGCGCCAGCCAACCGCCACCCAGGGGTTGGAAGGGACAAAGTGGAACGTTGGCGTGTCTGCGATGACCACGACCTCATCCTGCTTGCGCGCGTTTTCCTTCATTTCGAAGGCCATGGGGATGCCGCCGATGCCGGCGCCGACGATTACGATTTTAGCCATATACTGCTCCTCGGTTTGTTAAGGCACTGCCGCCTTTGTGGTTTTGGTCTTAATGACAGGACTTCGCCTGGCAACTGGAGGGGACACCCAGTTTCTTCAGAATGATCTCCAGCGGGCAAAACTGGGTGAACCCGCTCTGGAACAAGTTGGCCCCGACAAATGCGGTAAACCACAGCCAGTTGGCGTTATGGAACAGCGGGCTGGCCTCAAGGCCGAGGCCCAGCGAGAGCAGGACAAACAGGCCTGCAACAATACGCACGATACGGTCGGTGGTCATGGGATTCTCCGGTATAGCGTCAGGTGGAATAGGTATCGGATGCGATGGGCTGTTTATCCCGATTGATCAGGAAATACACCAGCGGTACGACATAGAGCGAGAAAGCCGTCGAAGCGAAGATGCCGAAGATGAAACTCCAGGCCAGGCCCGAGAAAATCGGATCCAGCGTGATGATGAAGGAGCCGAACAGGGCGGCGCCGGCGGTCAGGAAAATCGGCCGCATGCGGGTGGCACCGGCTTCGATCAGTGCATCGGCCAGCGGTGTACCCTGCGCACGCAGACGCTGAATGAAATCAATGAGAATGATCGAGTTGCGCACCACGATGCCGGCCAGGGCGATCATGCCGATCATCGCGGTGGCCGTGAACAGTATCGGGTTGTCGATACCGGCGATCGGATCGGTGAACAGCCCGTTCAGCAGCCAGAATCCCGGCATGATGCCGATCACGGTCAGGGGGATGGCGACCATGATGATCAGCGGCATGCCCAGCGAGCCGGTCTGGGCGACCAGCAACACATAAATCATCAGCAGGGCGGCACCAAAGGCCAGCCCCAGATCGCGAAATACATCGACGGTGATTTTCCATTCGCCCTCGCCGGCCAGATCGACACTGTAGCCCGGCGGCAGGGGGTGTTGCTCGCGGATGTCGCCCCAGTCGAGCACTGCCTCGACCGGCTCCCGCCCGACCATTTCAGCCGTCACATAATTGAGTCGGCGGAGATTCTTATGGTAGAGGGTGAGGTCGGCAGACTCCTCCGCGGCGGTACCGATTTCGCTTAGCGGAACCAGCGATCCATCCGTGCCGCGGACGCGCAGCGCTTCCAGATCCGCCGCCGATGACCGCAGCGAGCGGGGCAGACGCACCTGTATCTCGAGCGGCTGCCGTTCGCCGGCCAGATGGACGATGCCGGCGCTTTGCCCGGACAGGGCCGCAGTGAGGGTGGCGGCGACGTCGGCCACGGTAATGCCATGCAGCGCGGCCTGCTGCCGGTCCAGGCGGTAATGTACGACCGTCTGCGGCTCATCCACATAATCATCGACGTCCACGATGCCCTTGATGCCGGTGATCAGATGGCGCACCTGCTCGGTGACCTTGGCCAGACTGGCCGCATCGGCATCCAGAGGACCGTAGACCTCGGCGACAAACGTCGACAGTACCGGCGGCCCGGGGGGGCTTTCCACGATTTTTACATTGGCTCCGTGGGCCGCTCCAATGCGCTCGATGTCGGCGCGGATGCGGAGGGCGATTTCATGTGACTGCTGGTGACGGTGCTCCTTCGGCAACAGATTGATGCGGATGTCACCCTGATAGGGTTCATGGCGCAGGTAGTAGTGGCGCACCATGCCGTTGAAATCCATCGGCGAGGCGTTGCCGACATAGGTTTCGTAGTCGGTGATTTCATTGACTCGGGCCAGATAGTCGCCGAGGTCCCGAGCCACGGCATCGGTACTCTCGAGCGAAGCACCGCGTGGCATGTCGATCACCAGCTGCAATTCGTTCTTGTTGTCGAACGGCAGCAACTTCAGCGGAACGATGCGGTACACCGCCAGCAGGGCAGAGGCCACGAACGCCACCAGCACGATCAGCAGGAAGACACGGGCCTGATTCGGCGCATTCAGCATCGGCCGCAGCGTCCGCTCGTACAGCCGCCACAGGACGGATGCCTTGGGGTCTTCCAGTTCACCCTTGCCGTATTCGCTCTGCAACAGATGGAAGGTGGCCCAGGGGGTGACAGTGAACGCGACCAGCAGCGACATCAGCATCGCTACCGGCACATTGAACGCCATCGGCGCCATGTAGGGGCCCATCATGCCGGTGATGAAGAACATCGGCAGGAACGAGACGATGACCGTGAAGGTGGCGAAAATGGTCGGGGGACGAACCTCCTCGATGGCCGTCAGTGCGGCGTCCAGCGGCGGTTCACGGCGCAGCTTGAAGTGGCGAAAAATGTTTTCGACATCGACGATCGGATCGTCGACCAGCAGGCCCAGCGACAGGATCAGTGCAAACAGTGTTACCCGGTTGATGGTGTAGCCAAAGATCAGGTCACACAGCAGCGTCACCCCCAGGGTCATCGGCACCGCCAGTGCCACGATGAAGGCCTCCTTGCCGCCCAGCGCAAAGGCCAGCAGGATAACGATGGTCACGATCGCGATCATCAGGTGCTTCACCAACTCGTTGACCTTGTGGTTGGCCGTCTCACCGTTGTCGCGGGTCACGGTCACGGTCACTTCGTCGGGAATCAGAGCGCCGCGCAGGGTGCGGGCGGTCTCGATGACCTGTTCGGCGACGGCGACGGCATTCGCGCCCTTGCGTTTGGCGATGCCGATCGTGACGGCCTGGCGCAGGTCGCCGGCCTGAGGCTGATCCGAACCCATCGAATGCGAATCCGTATCGGTATCGGAGGCGATGCGCTTGCTCTCGGCGACGGCGGGGCCGAAACCGATGCGGGTATAGCTGTCCGCTTCGGCAGGACCATCCTCGACCCGAGCCACATCGCGCAGATACACCATGCGGCCCGCGTGGGTTCGCACCGGGGTCGCGCCCACTTCTTCCGGTCGCGTGAAAGCCGGTCCGGCATCCAGGCGGAGATTCTGGTTGGCCCGATCGAAGCGACCGGCGGCCAGATTGACGTTGGCCGCGCGCAACGACTGAATGAGGTCAGACACGGTCAGCCCGAAGGCGGCGAGCCGGGCCGCGTCGGGATAGACCAGCACGCGCCGCTGTTCGCCTCCCATGACGACGATCCGGCCCGCATTGTCGACCAGCGCCAGCTTGTCCTTCATTTCGTCGGCGATGCGCCGCAGGGCCGCGCCGTCGTACACCGGATCGGCTGACGAGAGCGTGAGCGTGACGATGGGGACATCGTCGATTTCGACCGGTTTGACGCGCCAGTCGGATACCACCGGGGGGATCCGGTCCTGGTTGGACATCAGCTTGTTCCAGACCTTGACCAGGCTGTCTTCGCGATCTTCGCCGACATAAAACCGGACCGTGACCATGGCCTCGTTTTCGCGCGACGCCGAATAGACATATTCGACCCCATCGACTTCCCTCAACATGGATTCCAGCGGGGTAGAGACCAGCTTTTCCACTTCCTCGGCCGAGGCGCCGGGTGCGGAAATCAATATGTCGGCCACCGGCACGACAATTTGCGGCTCTTCCTCGCGCGGCGTCAGGACGAGGGCGGCAAAGCCAGCCAGAAACGAGGCAATCAGCAGCAGCAGCGAGAGTTTCGAGGTGATGAAGACCTCAACGATGCGAGTCGTTAGGCCGCGTGCCGGGGTCTGATCAAGATCACTCATCGGGGTTCACCAGACAGGTCCAGCGTATCGCCGGCCTTGAGTCCGGAAAGGATTTCCACCGCGTCGCCATAGCGTTTGCCGGTGCGAACGTGCCGTAGTCGGGGGTGACCATCAACGATCAGACGGACACTTTCCAGCTGACCGATCCGGGTCACGGCCGTGGCGGGGATCAGTAACACGCTGGCCTGACCGCAGGCATGCTGCAGCCAGACGTAATTGCCAGGATTCAATGGGGTGTTGGCGGGCAGTCGCGCCTTGACCAGCACGGTCCGGGTCTGCGGATCGCTGGACGGCTGGACTTCGTCGATGACCGCTGCAAAATCGCCGGGTGGGTGGGCACTGTGCACGCTGACGCTGTCGCCGGTGGCGAGGAGGTCGGCGCAGGATGTGGGCAGGCTGGCTTCAACGCGCAGGGTGGCGGATTGCAGCAAGGTCAGAATCGGTACGCCCGGCTGGGCCATGTCGCCGGGTTCCTGATGGCGACGTTCGATAACACCATCATACGGGGCGCGAAGCAGGGTTTCGGCCAGCATGGCCTCGGCTTGACGGGCCGCGTCCTTGGCCTGTGCGACGCCTGCGGCACTGGCGCGATCGGCAGCAATGGCGGCA
>CAYFNI010000082.1:0-10114 GCA_964344495.1 uncultured Methylococcus sp. | reverse complement strand
GAGCCGGTGCGGAGAGTGCAGGTGGGGGGTGCGGTGCAGGTCTTCGGTATACCGGCATATTTTGCGCTGGTTTTACCGGCGGGTTTATTAAGGTTTGGTTGGGGTTTCGTTTCGGGTTATAGGGGTTTGTGCATTAGACTTTAGCTATCCCTGTTCGGAACAGTCTGCGGATTCGATGAAAATACGAATGGCTGTGTTTCCGGCTGAATCTGTGGCTAGTTAAAACTCGTATGTCATGACCGATTCCAAGAGCAAGCGTGTGATGTCGACAGTGTTTTGTAACCCCCTTTCGTGCGGGCGCTCCAACCCGAATCCAGCCGCGCAGACCGTGGTTTATTACCCGGTCGGGCAATGGCTGGTGGCCCTGCTGTTGCTGTTGACCGGACAGACGGCCGTGGCGGGGGTAACCACCCCGTTTTCGGTGCGCTACAGCACCAACACGACGGGCAACATCGCCTTTGCCGCCAATACCTTGATGACGGCGCCGGCCTCGGATCCGGCGGCGGCAAACGCCCAGAATGGCGTTGGCTCCAAGCTGAGCAATAATGATTTCAACATGGTCTATGTCGATATCGACAGTGATGCCAGTACCTTTAACTCGAGCCAATCACAACTGGTATTGCCAGCGGGCTCCCAAGTGCTGTTTGCCGGCCTTTATTGGGGGGCTCGAACGAATACCTCGTATCCGACCGGGCTGACCTCCCGGCGGAATCAGATCAAGTTCATGGCGCCGGGTGACAGCAGTTATCGGGATCTGGTCGGTAGCACGATCGGGACGGTTTCCAGCAGTTATCACGCCTTTTATGATGTGACGTCGATCGTCAGTGCTGCAGGTCCGGGCTACTACACGGTGGCCAACGTGCAGGCGGTGGCGTCCGCTGCGGATTTTTATGCCGGCTGGTCGCTGGTGGTGGTCTATCAGGCCCCGGGCGAGCCGGCCCGCAACTTGACGGTCTTTGATGGCTACGCGTCCGTGACCAGCAGCGATCCGGCGGTGACGATCAATGTGTCCGGATTCACTGCACCGCCCACCGGGCCGGTCACGGCCACGCTGGGTTTCATTACCTACGAGGGCGATCTCGGCTACAACGGCGACAAGGTCATCTTTAACGGCGGTCTGGGAAACATCCAGCTGTCCGATGCGGCCAACCCGGCCAACAATTTCTTCAACAGCACCATTGCCAACCTCGGCAGTCTGGTTTCGACCAAGCAGCCGGATTACGTCAATCAGCTTGGCTATGACGCTGATCTGGTGGCCGCCAACAGCGCCATCGCCAACAACGCGACGCGGGCCAGCATCAGCCTGACGACCGGTGGCGAAACCTATTACCCCGGGGTGGTGACGAGTGCGATCGAACTGTATGCGCCCGAAGTCATCGTCCAGAAGTCGGTGGTGGATCTCAATGGAGGCACAACAACGAACGGCGATATCCTGCGCTACACCATCACGGTGACGAATCAGGCCGGCGCGCTGGATGCGGCCGACAACGTGATTTTGAAGGACTTTATCCCGGCGGGTACGACCTATAACCCCAATAGCTTGGTGGTGAATTCCCTACCGAAATCGGATGCGGTTGATGCCGATCAGGCGGAATACCTTGGCTCGGGCAGTGCTGCGGTGCAGTTCCAGCTCGGCACCGGCGCGGGCGGCGGTGTTGGCTCGCCCGTCGGCGGCACTCTCGCGCCGGGAGCTGCGACCACGGTCAGCTTCGAGGTCGTGGTGAATGCCGGGACACTGCCCGAACTCATCCAGAACACGGCCACAGCCACCTATGTCGGCCAGACCTCCCGTTTCGCCCTGTCGGCCACCGATTCCGCCGATATCGCGACCTCGCCCAGCGCGGTCGATCTGTCAGTGACCAAGACCGATGGGGTCGCGACCTATGTGCCGGGGCAGAGCCTGATTTACACCCTGGTTGTCTCCAACGCCGGTCCGGGCGTGGCGACCGGTGCCAGCGTGACAGACCAGATGCCGGCCGAATTGGATGGAGTGGCCTGGACAGCAGTTTATAGCGCGGGCAGTTCCGGCCCGGCGAGCGGCAGCGGTGACATCAATGTCCCCATCACGCTGCCGGTTGGCGGGACGGCCACCTTCACGGTTACCGCCTCCGCAAGCACCAGCGCCTTTGGCAATTTGTCCAACACGGTCACGGTGACGCCACCGAGCGGATCGCCCGACCCGGATCTGTCCAACAACATCGCTACCGACATCGATACCCTGCTGTATCCCGCCAGCCTCACAGTTCAGAAAACCGTCCAGGATCTGACGCCACCCGACACGATGGTGCTGCCGGGGGATGAGTTGCTGTATACGCTGACCCTCGCCAACAGCGGCACCGATCCGGCCGAGACGCTGAGTACGGTCAGTCTGCTGGACCCGATTCCGGCCCATACGGCCTATCAAGCCGGCTCACTCCAGTGGGTGGCAGGCGTATTACCCACTACCCTGACGGATACAGGCAGCCCTCTGTCGGCCAGCTATACCCAACTCACCCAGGGCCAGACTTCAACCCTGACCTTCAAGGTCCGGGTCGATGCCGGACTGCCGGACTCCACCCTCATCACCAATACGGCGACGGCGACCGCCACCGGCCAGTCATCGGGTTTGCCCTATAGCGGCACGGGCAGCGTGGCGGTCTACACCCCGCCCGCCGCCGATCTGTCGGTAGTCAAGTCGGGGCCGGCAACCTTCACCCCGGGGGCCACCGTAAGCTATAGCCTGGTGGCGACCAATACCGGTCCCACCGACGTGACCGGCGCGACACTCACCGACAGCCTCGATCCGAGTATCAGCGGCGCCAGCTGGACGGCCAGCTACAGCGGTGGCGCCAGCGGCACCGCGGCGGGGAGCGGCAACGTCAACGCGACACTCAATCTGCCTGTGGGTGGAGTAGCGACCATTTCGGTCACGGGCTGGGTTGCATCCGCCTTTCCGCTCACCGATATGCTGCTCAATACCGCCACATTGACCTCACCGCTCGGTGTGCCGGATCCAGACGCGAGCAACAACACCTCGACTACCAGCAGCCGGCCATCGGCGATCACCGATCTCGCTATCGTCAAGACGGCCGATAGCCCCGGCTACGACCCGGGCGACACCATTACCTATCGCATCCGGGTCAGCAACCTCGGGCCCAGCTTTGCCCAGCAGGTGTCGGTGATCGACGATCTGCCGCCGGCACAGATTGCCTCGGCGACCTGGACCGCCACCTACACCGGACTGGGTTCGCAAGGGCCCGCCTCGGGCAGTGGCTCGCTGGGCGAGATCATCGACCTCGCCGCAGGCGGTAGCGCGGAATTCACAATCGTCGCCCGGACGACCGCACTGACCACCACCGATGTGGCCAATACGGCGACGGTCGGGGTGCTCAATCTGTCGATTGATCCGGACTCCAGCAACAACAGCTCGACCGTGACGGTCGAGCCCAACGCCGATCTGTCGGTCGACAAGACGGTGGATACCCTGACTCCGCAGGTGGGACAGACGGTGACCTTCTCCGTCACCGCACACAATGCCGGGCCGGTCAACGCCACGGGCGTGGCCGTCACCGACACCCTGCCGGCGGGTTATGTGCTGCTGCAGGCAACGCCGTCCACGGGCAGCTATGCCAATGGCGTCTGGAGCCTCGGTGCACTGGCCCGGGATGCCAGCGCCACGCTGCAGATTCAGGCACGCGTCAATCTCGAAGGGCCCTACGAAAATATTGCCAATATCAGCGGCGATCAGAATGATCCGGCACCTGACAACAACCGCGGCCAGGTCACGCCGGTGCCAGTCGACAGTGCCGATCTGGTCGTCACCAAGTCGGTCGACAATCCGGCACCCGCCATCGGCGAAACCGTGGTCTTTACCGTCATGCTGGTCAATCAGGGCCCGTCCACGGCTTCGTCCATCGTGGTCGATGACAAGCTGCCGAGCGGGTATGGTCTGCTGAAGGCTCAGCCGAGTAGCGGCCACTACGACGCAGCCAGCGGTCGGTGGACGATCAACACGCTGGCCAATGGTGATCTGGCCACGCTCAGGCTGTCGGCCCGCGTGCGGTCGTCCGGCACATACGCCAATACGGCCCAACTGGCGGACCGCGAGCAGGCCGATCCCGATCCCTCGAACGACAGCGCCACCTCTGCTCCAGGGGTGAACAGCGCCGATCTGGCGGTTTCCAAGTCGGTCGACAAGACCGCCGCGGCAGCGGGTGAAACGGTGACCTTCACGCTCACGGTGGCCAATGACGGACCGGCGACAGCCACCGGCGTCAGCCTGACGGATGTCCTGCCCTCGGGCTACCTGTTCGTCGCCGCCGAACCGGCGGCGGCCTATGTGCCGGCCACCGGGGTGTGGACGGTCGGCACCCTGCCGGTCGGCGCCAGTGCTGCCTTGAGGCTGACGGCGGTGGTGCGGACCGCCGGCCAGATGACCAATACCCTCGCCGTCACCCACAGCGATCAGCCGGATCCGGTCAGCACCAACAACACCGCCGAGGCGACCACCGGGCTGACCAACGCCAATCTGGTGGTGACCAAATCGGTCAACCGGCCGGCAGCCAAGGTGGGCCAGAAGACTCAATTCACCCTCACCGTGACAAATCAGGGCCCGGCCACGGCTACCGGCCTGACCTTGGCGGACCCGCTCCCAAGCGGCTTGGCGTTCGTGTCCGCTCAGCCCAAAGGGGTCTACGATGCGCGCTCCGGTCAATGGACGGTCGCGCAGTTGGCTGCGGGTGCCAGCAGCACGCTGACAGTCACCGGCAAGGTTTTGGCGCAGGGTGCCTACCAGAATTCGGTCCGGGTTGCGCGCAGTGAGCAGGGTGATGCCTCCTCCAGCGACCAGACGGCCGAAGCCTCACTGAATCGGAACAGTCAGAAAGCACTGGTGCTCAAGGCCAATGCCACGTCCACCTGTTGCTCCCGGCCGATCGGTTTGTCGCTGACCGGCGGGTCGGGTACTGCCGTGCCGCAATACCGCGTCGAATCCAGCGGCGGGGCGGGGTGTCAGGTCAAGTCGACCGGCAGCCGCACCGCCATCCTGCGGGCAAGCGGACAATCCGGCAGTTGTACCGTAGTGGCCTTCAAGCCGGCCAGCGGCCAGTTTGCCGCTACCGTGTCCAATGCCGTGGTGGTCAGGATCGGTTGTCCGGGCCGGCTGGGCACGCTGACCTGTCGCTAGGCCACACAGGAGTTGCAGGAGAATGAACATGCGTCCTCTCACATCCACGGGCCTGGGTCCGTTCATCCATCGGCTGCTGGCCGCCGGTCTGCTGGCACTTCCGTTGCGACCGGTGCTGGCGGACCACAGCCTGGGCCTGTATGCGGACGGCCTGACCGATGCCGCCGGCCACGCTGTCTATCCACGCGGGGCCGCTCAGCGGGTCGGCCCGATCGTGCTGCGGCCGGGCCATCGGCAAGGGGAGCATCCGGCGGCGCGGGACGACTCGCGGTCGTCGGAGCCCCAGCTGACGGTCAGCTTTGAACTCACCCGCCAGCACTACGCGCAACTTTCGCACCGGCCGGGTCAGCCCGGCGGCCGCTATGGTCTTGAATTTGGCCAGCTGGGCCCGGATGCCAGCGATGCCATCCGGCAGTATGCGGTGATGGCGGAGGATGGCCAGGCGCCGGAGGCGGATGTGGCCCCGGCGGGCGCGGCGCGGTTCTATGCGACCGGCGAGGCGGATCAAAGGCAGGTCCGGACGGGATCCGCTGATGCCGGTTTTATCCTCGGTCCGCGCGCGCCGGCCGGTGCCGAGCCCCATTATGCCGTGCAGTTGAAGGGCTACACCCACCCGCTGCTGGGCCGGCCGGCCGGTGACTATCCGCTGGGCGAACTGGTGATCCGGTTCAGCCGGCCGGTCAGCCATCCGGTGCTGCACGTGGCCGAACTGGGCGGCCTGATTCAGTCCGGCCCGATCAGCCTCAGCCTGCGTCTGCTGGGCACCGACGCGGTCGCGCCAGCGCGCTTCGAGCGCTTGTCCGGCAACGGTCCGCATCTGGGGGTCACGGACGATCGCATCGACAACCGTGCGCCGGGTATCGGCTGTGCGGCCTCGCCGCAGGCCAGCAGTGCCGGCTGCGGCAGTGTCGAGGTGCAGGGCGAGCACCTGACCGAGATTCGGCTGGCGATCAGCCTGCAGTCGGCCCGACCGCTGCACGATCCGGTGCGGCACGGTCTGGCCGGTGGCGACCGGATCGCCCTCTCGGTGACGGTGCCCCCGGTGGCGGCAGCGGTGCCGATGGCGTCCGAGCCGGTCGCCGCGCCGGTGAGTGCGGGGTTATGGACCGGCGCCTATGCCGGTCTGACTGCCGGTGTGATGGTCAATGAGTCGCAGGTGAAGGCCAGCAACTACGGTCTGGTCGATAATCCTTGCAACCGCAATGTCACCGGCACCGCTTTTTTGCCGGGTGCGCTGGCCGGGTATCTGCACCAGTTCGACAACCAGCTGGTTCTGGGGGCGGAAGCTGATTTCACCTACCCCGACAGCAGCTACGATGCCTACTGCACCTGTCCGCAGGGAGGGTTTGACCGCTTCACCGTCAAGAATCGGGTGCAGGGGTCGTTGCGTGCCCGGCTCGGCTATGCCACGCCCTACCGGTTGTTGCCGTACATCACCTCGGGCGTGAGCTTTGCCGATCAGGCCCTGCAATACACCAACGAGACCGGCGATGCCTACAGCAAGAGCAGTACCCAGACCGGCTGGGTGCTGGGCGGCGGGCTGGAGTATGGCTTCCTGAATGGATTCAGCGTGCGGGCGGAGTATCTCTACACCAACTACGGCCGCTCGCTGAACATGCCGTTGCAGTCGTTGTATGGCGTGACCGATCCGGACGGTCAGGCCAGCGCCAGTGTGGACAGCAATCAGGTGCGGGCGGCCGTGAATTACCGGTTCTGAGCGACGCCGGTGGAACCGGGACAAACCCGGGCATGATCGCTAGAATGCGCCAATACCCCGGATGTCGGGGGCGCATTGACGGAGGCAGGTTCCGGTGAGTCATCATCATGCCCATTCCCACGCCGAGGCAGCGCCGCGCACACGGCTGCGGCTGGCACTGGCGCTCGGTCTGACGCTGGCCTTTGTCGGCGTGGAGGCCGTGGCCGGTTGGCGGGCGCACAGTCTGGCCCTGCTGACCGATGCCATCCACAACCTGACTGATGTTGCGGCACTGGCCTTGTCCTGGTTCGCGCTGAATCTGGCGGAACGGCCCGCACATGCCGGCAAGACTTTCGGCTATCACCGGGTCGGCATTCTCGCGGCGCTGGTCAATTCGACCACGCTGGCCTTCATTGCGGCCGGCATCTCCTTCGAAGCCTGGCACCGTCTGCAGTCACCGGAGGCGGTGTCCGCGCCGCTGCTGATGGGAGTCGGCTCGGCGGCGCTGGTCGTCAATGCCTTGACCGCCTGGCTGGTCAGTCACGGCGCCGATCATGATCTCAACCTGCGCAGTGCCTTCCTGCATCTGATGGGCGATGTGCTGTCGACGCTGGGCGCGATTCTGGCGGGTGTCGGGATTTACTTCACCGGCCATGACTGGCTGGATCCGCTGGCGAGTCTGCTGATTGCCGTCCTGATCCTCTGGAACGCCTGGCTGATCGTGCGCGAGACGGTCGATATCCTGCTGGAAAGCACGCCACGTGATATCGAGATGAGCACGATGGTGCGCGATTTCATGCAGGTTCCGGGCGTTCTGGGCGTGCATGACCTGCATGTGTGGAGCCTGTCGCGCAGTCTGCGGCTGATGTCCGCGCATGTAATCGTCGATGATCTGCCGCTCCGGCAGGCCAACCGGATCCGGGCGGAGCTGGCCGATCTGTTGGCCCATGAGTACGGCATCATCCATTCGACGTTTCAGCTGGAAACCGCCGGCGAGTGCCCGGATGCGCTGTATTGTGATGTCAACTCCCACGCCGACCGGCGGGGGCACTGAGCCGGGCAGCGCGGTCAGGCGCCGCCGGTGTCGCGCCTGCGGGCAGCGCAAACTGCCCGCCCGGGCCGATCAGTAGAGCGAGGAGACGTAGCGGTTGATCGGGTCCTGCAGCGTATCCTGCGGGTGTTCGCTGCCGAACAAGGCGTTCTTGTGCTGGATGCTGAGAATGGCCGAGGCGCGGCTCTGCGTCTGGTCGCTTTCAAAGACCGAAATCTTCACTTCAATCACTTCGGGGCGCGTTGACCAATGTTTGCCGCGACTCTCCCAGTGCAAAATCTCCGGCACGACGTAATAGGCCGTTTGGGACGCCGGCAGACTGCGTTTCAGACAGGCCAGATCCGTGCAGGTGTCGGCGATGGCGACATGATCGGAAAACCGGGCAAATGCTGCCCGCAGATTGCTGGCGACCATACGGCCGGAGCCGGGGTATTCGGTGTTTTCAAACCAGCCGTTTTTGGGGGTGGCAATATGAACCGCCCGACCGCGGCTCAGGTGACCGGCCGGATCGGTCAGGACCGTTTGATTGAAGGTGTCGCCCTGCGTGGCACAGCCGGTGAGGGTCAGGGCGGCGATCAGCAACATGAGAAAGCGCATGCAAGAACTCCTGTCGGTAATGGACGATGCTCGCGTTAATGAAATCACACCGGTGGACCTTCGAGACGGTCGTGCCGGTGCGTGTGGCGGACCGACGTACCCTGCCACAGCCCGACCGGGCTGACAGTCGTAGCGATTACGGTCGCGTTTGCAGCGACAGCCGGGTAATGCCGGCATGCTGGGCTATCGCCAGCACCTCGGCGGCCTTGCCGTAGGCGATTTTTTCGTCGACTTCGAACTGCACCGTGAGCTCCGGATTCTGGGCGACACGCTCCGCCAGTCGGGCACCCAGGGTGGCGGCATCCATTTTTTCCTTGTCGAGATAGATTTCGCCAGCCGCATCAACGCTGACCAGCGTCAGCGGCTGCTTGGGCGCCGGGGCCGCGGCCACGGTTTTGGGCAGGTTGACCCCGACCGATTGGGTCAGCAGCGGCGCGGTGACGATGAACACCACCAGCAGCACCAGCATCACGTCCACCAGTGGCGTGACGTTGATTTCGCTCATCGCCTCCTGTTCATTGCGGTTGCCGAAAGCCATCTCAGTTCCCCTTTTTGAGCGAGAAGCCGGTCTTGAGCGCCAGGTGCAGGAAATCGGTGGCGAAGTCTTCCAGTTCAGCCTCGGTCAACTTCACCTTGCGCAGAAAGTAGTTGTAGGCCAGCACGGCAGGAATGGCCGAGGCGATGCCGATGGCGGTCGCGACCAGTGCCTCGCCAATCGGGCCGGCGACCACGTCGAGACTGGCCGACCCCGCCCGGCTGATGTCCTTCAGGGCATGCATGATGCCCCAGACGGTGCCGAACAGGCCGATGAACGGCGCCGTGCTGCCGATGCTCGCCAGAATGGTCAGGCCCTGCTCGACCCGGTGCCGCTCTTGCTGGATGCGCTGGCGCAGGCTGCGTTCCAGGATGTCCTGCCGATCACCACTGGCCTCCAGGCTGGGCGCGACGTCGGCATGGGTGTCTTGCAGTACATCGAAGCCGGCCTTGCCGATCCGGGCCAGCGGCCCGGGCTGGGTACTCAGCTCGGCCGCCGCCGCCAGGCTGGGCGCCGACCAGAAGGCCTGACTGTAAGCCCGGTTATGGGCCTGCAGGCGCCACTGCTCCCAGGCCTTGAGGAAGATGATCGCCCAGGCCAGAACGGAAAAGCCGATCAACAGCCAGAGCGTGAGATTGACGATGTGACTGGACGCAAATTCAAGCATCGGACAAGACCTCCATGGGAAAACGAAAACTACTGCGCATCGAGCAGGTTGAAGTTGATCGGCACGTTGACCCAGCTGTCGACCGGCTGGTTGCCGCGTTTGGCCGGAACAAAGTGCCAGCGCGTGACCGCCGCCAGTGCTGCCTCGTCCAGAACCTCATGCC
This sequence comes from uncultured Methylococcus sp., assembly GCA_964344495.1. Classification (GTDB taxonomy): domain Bacteria; phylum Pseudomonadota; class Gammaproteobacteria; order Methylococcales; family Methylococcaceae; genus UBA6136. The sequence goes on along the minus strand of CAYFNI010000082.1, from coordinate 241 downwards.
CGCTGCTGGTGGCTATGCTGACCTGTGACGCGGCGCCGCTGGCCAGCACCCGGACTTTGAGAATCACCTTGCCCTCCCACTGGCGGCGCTTGGCCAGTGCCGGGTAATCCGGCTTGGGATTGTGCAGATATGACGCATTGAGCTTGGCCGGGACATAGGGCGCGTCGGCACTGGCGGGCGCGGCCGGCTGGGCGGCGGCTGGCGCAGTCGGGGCGGGCGTCGGCGCGGGGGACTCGGCCGG
>CAYFNI010000081.1:0-10568 GCA_964344495.1 uncultured Methylococcus sp. | reverse complement strand
GCGATTCATGGCGGCGACAGTCCCAACCGCATCTGTGGCTGCTGTGAATTGCTGATCGACATTCGTCCCTTGCCGGGGATGGATATCGACATCCTGCACGACGAGCTCGCCGCGCGGTTGGCACACACGCTGGCAACGCATCCCGGCTTGCGCCTGGAAGTGCGGCGACTGTTCCCCGGCCTGCCGCCGTTCGAGACCGCGGCCGAATCCGAGATGACCCGCGTCTGTGAGGCCGTCAGCGGTCAAGCTGCGGGAGCGGTCGCGTTCGGAACCGAGGCACCCTTCCTGAGCCAGTTGGGCATGGAGACCATCGTCATGGGACCGGGGTATATCGATCAGGCCCATCAGCCGGATGAGTTCCTGCCGCTGGAGCACATCCGGCCGGGTGTGACCCTGCTGGAGCGACTGATCCAACGGTTCTGCATCGAAGCCTGAACACCGCCATGCCGTGCAACGCAAAAAGGCGCCCGTCGGCGCCTTTTTGCGGGTTCGACCGGAATGACTCAGGCCGCGTTGTTCTTGGCGTAGTCCGCGATCTTCTGATTCAACTTGGCTAGCAGTGCATCGAAGCCTTCCCGATCAATCACGCTGGTGTACTGCGCTTTTTTCAGGGCCAGATCACTGATGCCGTCGACAACGATGTTGATGATGTGCCACTGCCCGTTGAACTGGCCGACGAAGTACTCGAACTTGATCGGCTTCTCGTTCGGCGCAATGAGGTTGTAACTCAGCAACAGCCGGCCGTTCTTGATGTCCTGACTGGCATCGAACTGAAACGACTCGCCGCCATATTCCTTGAACTGAGCAGCATAGGTGGCCACGCTTAAATCTGCCAGCTTGGCCATGAACGCTACCTTTTGCGGCTGTTCCAGCTTTTTCCAGTGCGCACCCAGCGCAATCAGGGAAACCGCCTCGAATTCGAAGGTGTCCTTTACGACCGGATCCAGCTTTTTGTAGCGGCCCTCGTAACGCAGCTGCTTGCCCCCTTTCATCACTTCAATCAGCGTGGCATTCAGGCGATCGACCGGTTTTCGTGCATCCGCGACTGCATCGGCATTCGCCCTGAAAGGCCATAGTACGACCAGACACAGGGCCAGCACATACCTCGAAAACATAGACGGACCTCGCTCCTCAAAATAGCCGCCATCCTAGCATAAACAAGGGAAAACCCCGATGACTGCCCGGACAGATTAGGGTCACGAATGACTTCGCCCCCCGCTTGAGTGATGTTGTAACATATTGCTCGAATCGGAGGATGTCGAAATTGATGCGAGGAACACTACTCAGCCTTGTGCTGCCCACGAGCGTACTGGCGGCCAACCCTGACACCATGCCGATCATGGTCGAGCAACACGCGAAGGCTGTGTCAGCGGCCGATGCGGGCACTGATACTCTGGTTCTTGATGAGCCGACGCACGAACTGGCAACAGTGGTCGTGGAAAGCGAACCGCTCGATCGCACCATCGGCAGTCTGGCCCGGCCTGTTTCGGTGCTGGAAGACACCGAGCTGCGTCAGCAGATGGGACCGACCCTTGGCGCCACCCTGGCACAACAACCCGGCATCAACAACCAGTCATTCGGGCCCGGCGTGGGCCAGCCGGTGATCCGCGGGCTGAGTGGCCCGCGCGTGCGCATCATGGAGAACGGCATCGGCAACAACGATGTATCGAACATCAGCCCCGATCACGCCAACAGCATCGAGCCATCCCAGGCCGAGCGGATTGAAGTACTCCGCGGTCCATCAACGCTGCTTTACGGCAGCGGCGCCATCGGCGGCGTGGTCAATGTGATTGACAACCGTGTACCGGAGAAGAAAGCCACCAAGCCCCTCGGTGGCGCGCTCAACCAGATTTACAACTCGGCCTTGGATGAAACGTCCAGTTCGCTGAAACTGGAGGGCGGTGGAGCAAATGTCGCCTACCATCTGGATGGTTTCTACCGCAACAGTGGCAACGAAACCATCGGCGGTCCCGCCATCGACGAAAATGCAGCCCGGTCCACGGATCCGGCCTTGGCCGCCTTGCCCGCGCTGCAAAACACCGACGGCTACGTGGCCAACTCCAATGCCCGCGCCCAGGGCGGTACGGCCGGTCTGTCGTGGGTCGATGAGGATCGCTTTGCCGGCGTTGCCATCAATTACCTCGACAACAACTATGGCATCCCGCCGCTTGGCATTCCGGATGAACCCAACATCCGTATCCAGCTGAACCAAACCAAATACGACTTTCGGGGTGGCCTTGACCATCCATTCGAGCTGGCCGAGAAATTGAAGGTACGCTTCGGATATACCGACTACACGCACGTCGAACTGGAAGGGACTGACATCGGCACCACCTGGTCCAGCAACACCTACGAAGGACGCATCGAACTGACCCATCAGCCTCTCGGACCGTTCACCGGCCAATGGGGGTTCCAGTCCGTCAACGGTGTCACCCAGGCAATCGGCGACGAGGCCACCATCCCCCGCACCGAGATTGCCAACTACGGCGTGTTTGCGGTCGAAACCCTGAAAGACGGTCCGCTCACCTACGATGCCGGCCTGCGCATCGAACCACAGAATGTCACGCCGGTCGCCAGCAGCGGCTATGAAGCACGTCAGTTCCTGCCGGTCAGCAGTTCCCTCTCAGGGCTCTGGGCTGTTGATTCCTCCAACCAGCTCAGCCTTGCATTCACCGAATCGCAGCGCGGCGCCCAGGCGCAGGAGCTCTACATCAATGGCGCGCATGCCGCGACCCGCGCCTTTGAAATCGGCAACCCGAACCTCACCATGGAAACCTCGCTCAACCTCGAACTCGGCTATACCTTCAAGCAGGACTGGATCGACGCACAGTTCAACCTGTTCAACAACTGGGTCAACGACTATATCTATGCCCAATACACCGGCCAGGTGGTTGACGCGCTGCCCGTCCTGCAGATCGATCAAGCCGATGCCATTTTCAAAGGGTTCGAAACCAATCTCCTGTTGCCACTGATGGAAAACGGCTACGGCCTGATCGACCTGACCCTGTTTGGCGACTACACCCGCGGGCAACTCACCGACAGCGGCAATGGCAATGTACCGCGCATGCCACCGTTACGGTTTGGTTCCCAACTCGACTATGCCAAGGGCAAATGGTCGAGCTATTTTCGCGTGACGCGCGGCCAGCCCCAGAATGATGCCGGCGAAAACGAAAGCACGACCCCCGGCTGGGTGCTGATGAATGTCGGCGTTCAGTACCAGGCCAGCGCACTCGCAGACACTCAGCTGCTGTTCTACCTCAAGGGCAACAACCTGCTGGACCAGGACATTCGCAACGCCACCTCGTACCTCAAGAATTTTGCCCCCGAGCCCGGCCGGGGTGTCCAGATCGGCTTTCAGGTCAGCTACTGACCCTCGAGTACTGGCCAGCGCCCACATAAGGCGGCCGATCCATGTATTGCGATGGCTGAACCAAGTATCATCAGAGTTTTTCATCTGCTCGGAACATGCCCATGAAAATCCTGATCGTCGGCGGCGGCGGCCGCGAACATGCACTCGCCTGGAAGGCTGCTCAGTCGGGCACGGACAAGGTCTACGTCGCCCCCGGCAACGCCGGAACCGCTCTGGAACCAGCGCTGGAGAATGTCCCCATTGCCGCCAATGATGTCGCAGGCCTGCTGCATTTTGCCCAGCGTGAGGGGATCGACCTGACCATCGTCGGACCGGAAGCGCCGCTGGTACTGGGTATCGTTGACACCTTTCAGGCCGCCAATCTCAAGTGCTTCGGCCCGACTCGGGAGGCCGCTCAGCTCGAAGGCTCCAAAGCCTTCTGCAAGGATTTTCTGGCCCGCCACAAGATTCCCACGGCCGAATACCGCAGTTTCATCGACGTCGAACCCGCCATCGCCTACATCCGGGAAAAAGGCGCGCCGATCGTGGTCAAGGCCGACGGCCTCGCCGCCGGCAAGGGCGTCGTGGTCGCGCAAACCGAGGACGAAGCCATCAGCGCCGTGCAGGACATGCTCGCCGGCGATGCCTTTGGCACGGCCGGACACCGGGTCGTGATCGAAGAATTCCTCAGCGGCGAAGAAGCCAGCTTCATCGTCATGGCCGACGGCACCCATGCGCTGGCCATGGCCAGCTCCCAGGATCACAAGGCCCGCGACGAAGGCGACACCGGCCCCAACACCGGCGGTCTGGGTGCCTACTCACCCGCACCCGTGGTCACCGCCGACATCCACCGGCGCACCCTGGAAGAGGTCATCCTGCCGACCTTGCGCGGCATGGCCGCGGACGGCATTCCCTACACGGGCTTCCTCTACGCCGGGCTGATGATTCTGCCGGACGGCTCGATCAAGGTACTGGAGTTCAACTGCCGCTTCGGTGATCCGGAAACCCAACCGATCATGATGCGACTGCAAAGCAATCTGCCCCAACTCTGCCTCGCGGCACTGGACGGCCGCCTCGACACGGTCGAAACGCAATGGGATCCGCGCCCCGCACTGGGCGTGGTCATGGCCGCCGGCGGCTATCCGTTCGACCATGCGCAGGGTGACGTGATTCACGGTTTGCCGGCCTTGGACGCCGGCGACACCAAGGTCTTTCATGCCGGCACCGCTCTGGCCGGCGGCGAGGTCGTCACGGCCGGAGGCCGGGTCCTGTGCGTGACAGCGCTCGGCGACAGCGTCGCTGATGCCCAGGAAAAGGCCTATGCCGTGGTCCGGCAGATCAGCTGGAACGGTGCCTACTACCGTCGCGACATCGGCCATAGAGCCATCGGACGCGGTTAAGCCTCTATAATCTCCTTTCAATGCATCCAAGGGCCGCATGACTTCCGAATCCGACGTACAGACCGCCACCCAGCTGACGACCGCCCAGCGCGAAGTCCTGCGCCTGCGCGATGGTCTGTCCCGCCAGGTGCTCGGCCAGGAAACCCTGATCGAACGCCTGCTGATCGCCTTGCTGGCCGATGGACACATCCTCGTCGAAGGGGCGCCCGGGCTGGCCAAGACCCGCGCCATCAACGTCCTCAGTCGCGGCATCGAAGGCGACTTTCATCGCATCCAGTTCACCCCCGACCTGCTACCGGCCGATTTGACCGGCACCGAAATCTACCGTCCACAGGACGGGACGTTCCAGTTCCAGCCGGGACCCCTGTTCCACAATCTGGTGCTGGCGGATGAAATCAACCGCTCGCCGGCCAAGGTTCAGTCCGCCCTGCTGGAAGCCATGGCCGAACGGCAAATCACCGTGGGCCGGGTGACCTACGCCTTGCCGCAACTGTTTCTGGTCATGGCGACGCAAAACCCGATTGAGCAGGAAGGCACCTATCCGCTCCCGGAAGCCCAGCTCGACCGATTCATGCTGTTCATCCGCATCGGCTACCCCGATGCCCGCCATGAGCGCGCCATCCTCAGGCTGGTCCGGCAGGAAGCCATGGAGGGTCCTGCTGCCGGAGTCGAAGCGCTCGAGCCGGTCGCGCAACAGACGCTGTTCAGCGCCCGTCAGGAGATTCTGCGCGTGCATCTGGCGGACTCGCTGGAGGAATACCTGCTGCAACTCATCCTCGCCACCCGCAACCCCGGCGCTTACGATCCGAACCTGGCCCGCTGGCTGCAGTACGGTGCCAGCCCCCGTGCCACCATCGCCCTGGACCGCTGTGCCCGTGCCCGAGCCTGGCTGCTGGGCCGCGACTTTGTGATTCCCGAGGATATCCAGTCGCTGGCACCGGATGTCCTGCGTCACCGGCTGATCCTCAGCTATGAAGCGGAGGCTGACGGCATCGACACCGATCGGGTCATCGACGAACTTCTGAAGCGGGTGGCCGTACCCTAGCCACACCCGGACCATTACCCAAGGAAACGCCCGTGCACGCCTACCAACACGATTTCATCCGCTACGCCATTGATTGCAACGTCCTGCGCTTTGGCGACTTCACCCTGAAATCCGGACGGCGCAGCCCCTATTTCTTCAACACCGGCCTGTTCGACACCGGCGCCCGCCTCGACCGGCTCGGCCAGTTCTACGCCGAAGCCCTGTTGCAGGCCGGCATCCAGGCCGATGTCCTGTATGGCCCCGCCTACAAGGGCATTCCGCTGGCCTGCACCACTGCCATTGCCTTGTCGCGCAAGACCGGCCGGGAAGTGCCCTTCGCCTTCAACCGCAAGGAAGCCAAGGACCACGGCGAGGGCGGGATGCTGGTCGGCTCGCCCCTGCACGGCAACGTGCTGATTCTGGATGACGTCATTACCGCCGGCACCTCGGTACGGGAGTCGGTCGAGATCATCCGCACTGCCGGCGCCACGCCCTGCGGCGTATTGATTGCGCTGGACCGGCAGGAAAAGGGGCTGGGAGCGCGCTCGGCTGTCGAAGAGGTCGCGGCTACCTACCAGACGCCCGTCCACAGCATCATCAATTTGGGGAACATCATCGATTTTCTCGCCGCCGCCGGCGAAGATGACCGTCTGGCGGCCATCCGGCAGTACCGGGCCGAATCGGGCTGGGCATGACGGAGCCGCGCCTCGGCCATCGGATACTCGTCGCGCTGCTGGCGCTCAGCGGCCTGCCCGAAGCAGCGGCAGACGCCTACCGCTGGACTGACGACAAGGGACTGGTGCACTACTCCGACAGCGTGCCGCAGGATCAGGCCAGACATCGCCGAACCAAACTCGATGAGCGTGGATTTGCCGTTGAGGTGGTCGAAGCGCCCAAAACTGCCGAACAGGTCCGGCGAGAAAAGCTGCTCAAACAGCTGAGAAACCAGCAGGAACTGGTGCTGGGCGAACAATATGAGAAAGACAAGGCGCTGATGCGGACCTACCGCAGCACTGACGAAATCCTGGTAGCCCTGCGGATGAAGCTCGACAGCCTCGACAGCAGCATCAAGCTGACCCAGTCGAGCATCGCGCGGAACACCCAATCGCTTGAAGCGCACGAGAAAAAGGCGCAGGAACTGAAAAAACAGGGTCAGTCGGTGCCCCAGTCCACGCTGGACTCGATCAACATCCTCAAGCGCCGCATTGCGGCCTATCACAGCCAGGTGCTGCGGGCCGACAATGAAAAACTGGCGGTCAACGATCAGTTCACCAAAGACCTGAAGCGCTTCCAGACCATCCGCGCCATGCAGGAGCGCAACCAGCAGATTGATGCCGACTGGACCCGGGGGGTCACCTCGACCCTTGGTGGCAAGGAGGCGGGCGACATCAACATCAGCGCCGTGGAATGTACCGAGCCGGCACGCTGCGACCATTACTGGGCGCTCGCCCACACGCTTCTGACCCCAAAAAACGGCTTTCCGATCGCTGTTGAAACGGAAAAGATCCTGCAGACGGCCTACCCGGTGAACGACACCGATTTCGGCATCACCATCACCCGCATCCCGGAGCGGGACGGTGAAATCGTGTTCATGGATGTCATCTGCCGCCCGACCAGTCTGGGCGAGCAACTCTGCAAAAGCGCCCGCGCCCAGGACATTCACGAGCGCTTCCGGCGCACCATGACGGAGTCACCGCCCGAGGGCGCCTCGGCCACACCGCAGCGCCCTTAGCCGCCATCGGGCGGCGTAGTTGCCAGCGTTCACACCCAGGCCGAGACCGCACCGATCCGGGACGGCATCAGCTGGGTGCCGATACCCCGATCAGTCAGCAGTTCCAGCAACACCGCATGCTCGACCCGCCCGTCGATGATATGCACGCTTTTGACGCCGCCCTTGAGCGCATCGGTGGCGCAGGTCACCTTCGGGATCATGCCGCCGCTGATGGTGCCGTCCGCGATCAGGTCGTCCACCTCGGCCAGCGACAACCCGGTCAGCAACTCGCCCTGCTGATCGAGAATGCCGGCGGTATTGGTCAGCAGCATCAGCTTTTCTGCCTGCAGTACTTCCGCCATCTTGCCGGCCACCAGATCAGCGTTGATGTTGTAGGAAAAGCCGTCATCGCCGACCCCGATGGGCGCAATGACCGGGATGAAATCGCTCTCCACCAGCGTATGCACGATACCCGGGTCGATGCTGCGCACCCGGCCGACATGGCCGAGATCGATGATTTCCGGCTCGTCGTTCTCGGGTGAACGCTGGGACATGGTGATTTTTTCGGCCCGGACCAGATCGCCGTCCTTGCCGGTCAGGCCCACCGCCGCACCACCATGCTGATTGATCAGATTGACAATCTCCTTGTTCACCAGACCGCCCAGGACCATCTCGACCACATCCATGGTCTCGGCATCGGTCACGCGCATGCCCTGCACGAAATGACTGGTCTTGCCCAGGCGCTGCAGCAAATGGCCGATTTGCGGACCGCCACCATGGACAACCACCGGATTGATGCCCACCAGCTTGAGCAGCACGATGTCGCGGGCAAAGCTGTGTTTCAGGTGCTCCTCGGTCATGGCATTGCCACCGTACTTGATGACCAGCGTCTTGCCCTTGAAGCGCTTGATGTAGGGTAATGCCTCAATCAGCACATGCGCGATGCGCGAGGCGGATTCGGTTTCCAGAGCGGCTTGTTTTTGCACGTGAATTCCTGCGTCAGAAACGAAACATGAAATGGCGGCCGACGCCCTCAGCGGTGGCCGGTATGGCCAAAACCGCCGTGGGCCCGATCGCTGGCGGTAAAGTCATCAACCCGATCGAACCGGACCTGCACCACCGGCACGAAGACCATCTGCGCGATGCGGTCACCGACCTCGATGCGGAACGGCTCATGACCGCGATTCCAGCACGACACGAATACCTGACCCTGATAGTCGGAGTCGATCAGGCCGACCAGATTGCCGAGCACAATGCCGTGCTTGTGGCCCAGCCCGGAGCGCGGCAACAGCACGGCGGCCAGATTCTCATCCCCAATGTGAATGGCCAGTCCGGTCGGAATCAGGTGGGTCGAACCCGGCTGCACGTCGAGCGCGTCCGTCAGGCAGGCGCGCAGATCAAGACCCGCCGAGCCGGGAGTTGCATATTCCGGCAGCGGGATCTCCCGCCCCAGACGTTCATCAATGATTTTCAACTGGATGCTGTGCATGGTAGTGATCGGCTATAAGCGTCAGTAATTGATAGGCGAGCGTGGATTTGGGCGCCTGCGGCAGGTGCGTCTCGCCACCGGGCCAGCAGACAAACAGACTGTTGTCGTCGACATCAAAACCGCGCCCTGCGCCGACCGCGTTGGCCGCCACCATATCAACCCGCTTGCCGCTGAGCTTGGCACGCGCATAGGTTTCGATGGCCTGCGTTTCGGCCGCGAAGCCCACCGTAAACGGGCGTTGTGTCGACAGTGCCGCAACCGCGGCCAGAATGTCGGGGGTGCGGGTCAGCGTCAGCGTCAGCGCCTCGGCGTGCTTCTTGATCTTCTGCCCCTCGGGGATGGGCGCATAGTCCGCCACGGCAGCCGTTCCAATGTAGATGTCCGCACCGGTCGCCCGCGCCAGAACAGCGGCATGCATCTCGGCAGCCGTCTCGACCCGGACACATTCCGCCACCGCCGGGATCGGCAACGCGGTCGGCCCGGTCACCAGGCTAACCTCGGCACCCTGGGCAGTCGCCGCTGCGGCCAGCGCGTAGCCCATCTTGCCGGAACTGCGGTTGGTCAAAAACCGGACCGGATCAATCGGCTCACGGGTCGGACCGGCGCTGATCAGTAGTCGCAATCCGCACAAAGGGCCCCGGCTCGGCTCAGCACGCAGGGCGGCCACAAGGTCGGCCGGCTCCAGCATGCGCCCCGGACCGATCTCGCCGCAGGCCTGCGCGCCGGTGTCCGGCCCCAGCAACCGAACGCCCCGCTGCGCCAGCACGGCGGCATTCTCCTGTGTCGCAGGATGGCGCCACATGGCCTGATTCATGGCCGGCGCCAGCATTACCGGCGCCGTCGTCGCCAGACACAGCGTGGTCAGCAGATCATCCGCCACCCCCGCCCGCAGACGCGCCATCACATCCGCCGACGCCGGCGCCACCAGGACCACCTCAGCCCAGCGAGCCAGGTCGATATGGCCCATGGCGGACTCCTGTGCCGGATCCAGCAGATCAAGGTGCACCGGATGACCGGACAGCGCCTGAAACGTCAGCGGCTGCACGAATGCCGTTGCGGCCCGTGTCATGACCACCCGTACCTCGGCCCCCGCCGCGCGCAACAGGCGCACCAGTTCGGCCGCCTTATAGGCCGCGATGCCGCCGGTCACGCCCAGCAAAACCCTGTTTCCGTTCAGTGCCGTATGCACTCCTGTCACCCTGCCGTCCTGATCAAGGGGCGAAATTATGGCAACTTTGCCTCAGGGGTTCTATCCTTCGTAGTAACACGTACGACTCACAGGAGCCCCCATGCCGATCACCGACTGGCCCGAGGATGAACGACCGCGCGAAAAACTGCTGCTTCGGGGCGCGCAGTACCTGTCCGACGCCGAACTGCTGGCCATCTTCCTGCGCACCGGCATCAAGGGCAAGACGGCGGTCGATCTGGCGCGCGACCTGTTGCGCGAGTTTGGCTCCCTGCGCGCCCTGCTGGAATGCGATTTCGAGCGCTTCAGCCAGAGTCCGGGGCTGGGTCAGGCCAAGTTTGCCCAGCTGCAGGCAGTGCTGGAAATGGCCCGCCGACACCTGCGGCAAACGCTGGACAAAGGCGACGCC
>CAYFNI010000080.1:0-10593 GCA_964344495.1 uncultured Methylococcus sp. | reverse complement strand
GAGTGGGATTTCGAGAAACTCAAGTCCAGCTTCGGACTGACCAACAGGGAAGTCGAAGTGCTGATGTGGATCGCCCGCGGCAAAACCAACCGCGACATTGCTAAAATCCTCGACAATAGCCCCAGAACCGTGAACAAACACCTTGAGCACGTGTTCGAAAAACTGGGCGTACCCACCCGCGCGGCGGCCATCGCCATGGTTTTGAACACCAAGGGCTGAGTCCGGGCACACGCCCGTTGCGACGCAGAACGACGAGCGCTTCCCGGATCATCCCGGCCGGGCTCCGTAGCGCCTCAGCGGGGCAAAGCTGCCGGCGACGATCCGGGCGCTGCAGGGGATGACTCAACGCCGGGACGCAATCCATGCGGCTTGATCAGGCCCAAGGCGAAGCTGACCAGCAGGAGAACGAACAGTCCCATCGACAATCCGATGCGCACGGTCAGAGCCCGCACGGTGCGCGGCGATCGTTCCCGATCCTTCAGCAGATAATGGAGCGCCGAAGCGAGGCTGCCGACGATGACCACAAGCACGATGACAATGACGATTTTCAAGCAACCCCTGCGCGATGAATGGAAGAATTGCGAACCCAAGAACCCCGCGGGAGGGTCCTGTGGCAAATTATAGCTTCAAACCGTCCACCACCGCCTGGCTCATGGCCGTGCTGACGATCCCGCTGTTTGTGGCCCTCGGCTTCTGGCAACTGCAGCGAGCCGAGCAAAAGCAGGGGCTGAATGACCTTCGGCAAAATCGCACACAGGATGAAATCATCAAGCTGGATGGCACTGCTCCGGACGACGCAGAGTCACTGCGTTATCGGCGGGTACGCATTGAAGGCATCTACGATGGCGCACACCAGTTTCTGATCGACAACCAGATTCAGGGAGGCGCCGCCGGCTTTCATGTCCTGACCCCATTCAGGCTTCGCGGCAGCGACAAGGCCATTCTGGTCAATCGCGGCTGGATTCCGTTGGGCTCCGACCGGCAGGCCCTCCCGGACATTGGACTGCCCCCCGACGCAGGCGAGAGCCTGACGGGCATGATCGACCTGATGCACCGGGTCGGCTTCCAGCTCAGCGGCGCCGACACCCCCACGGCCGGCTGGCCTTCGCTGGTTCAGGTTCCAAACCCCGACCGGCTGGCGGAACGGCTGGGCTATCCGCTGCTGCCGTATCAGGTATTATTGAGCCCTGAGGCAACCGCCGGTTTTAGCCGGAAGTGGCAGGTCAGCCAGCTTGATCCCGGCAAGAACCGGGGTTATGCCCTGCAATGGTTTCTGTTTGCGGCCGTTGCCGCCATTATCTTCATCCGACACGGTTTGATTTCTGCCCGACGCTGACGTTGCCTGTATGAGCCATCCCCCTTCACCATCCTGGCGCAGCCGACTGGTTATCCTGCTGATTGCCCTCACTGCGTTCGTGCCGTTTGCGCTCGCCTGGTATTACGCCCAGCATCCGGAACTGATTGAAAAAACCAGCAACTATGGCCGCCTCATCCTGCCGGTGCGCCGGTTCGATTATGGGCCGATTCTGACAGACCCGGCGCTGGCGGGTGAAATCAAGGGTCGCTGGGTATTGCTGCAGGTCGCCAGCGGACCGTGTGCGGACCGCTGTGCCGACACCTTGCACAAGACCCATCAGGGCTGGTTGATGCTGAACAAGGAGATGCCGCGCATCAAACGGCTGTTACTGATCGCACCTGAACTCAGGTCCCAGGATGCAGCCGCCATTCGCAACGATGACGCCCTGCTGACGGCGTCACTGACCCCGGAGGCCTCCAGCGCCCTGGGCGCTGCCATCGCCAAACCACCCGGTGATGGCGTCGTGATCCTGATCGACCCCATGGGTCACCTGGTGCTGTGGTATGACGACGGCTTCGACCCCTACGCCATGGTCAAAGACCTGAAACACCTGCTCAAGGCGTCGCAAATCGGCTAGCCCCCACTTTCGCTCTGTGCTTGCCGCAGAACCACACCGGAAACACTGAAACATGTTCAGGAAGCTGTCACTCCTCACCCTTCTACTCGCCCTGACCGTCATTCTGGCCGGCGCCTATGTCCGCTTGTCCGATGCCGGACTCGGCTGCCCCGACTGGCCGGGCTGTTACGGCAAGCTGATCATCGAGCCACCCTCGCCTGCCGAGGCGGGGACGACCGGCTTCGATCTCGCCAAGGCCTGGAAAGAGATGGGCCACCGCTATCTCGCCGGCGCGCTCGGTGGGCTGGTGCTGGTTCTGGCCGGCCTGTCGTTCCTTACCCGGCCTCCACACCGCTGTCAGCGTACACAGGTCCTGCTGCTGCTGGGACTGGTCGCACTGCAAGCGGCGCTGGGCATGCTGACGGTGAAATACCACGTCATGCCGATGCTGGTCACCGCTCACCTGCTGGCCGGTTTTCTTACGCTCGGCGTTCTCTACCGGCTGTACCTGAGCACGGGCATTCAGCCAGCGCCCTCGGGCACGGTCACACGCCTGCTCTGGCTCAGCCGTTTGGCACTGCTGATGTTGCTGGTGCAGACCGCTCTCGGAGGCTGGGTCTCGTCGAACATGGCGGCGCTATCCTGCCCTGATTTCCCGACCTGCCTCGGCCATTGGCAGCCCGAAGAAGCCGACTACGCGGCGGCCCTGTCCGGACTGGTCCCACCTGCAGACTTTCGCGGCTCATTGATTTCACCGGCCGGCCTGATCGCCATTCAGATCATGCACCGTATCGGCGCCGTGATCACCTTCCTGATTCTGACCGCGCTGGCCATGGGCGTGATGTCGAACGCCAAGGTGCCCCGACTCAGCAAAACCGGCCTGGGCCTCAGCTTTCTGCTGCTGGTGCAGATCGGCCTCGGCGCTGCCCTGATTCTGCTGCGGCTGCCGCTGGTGCTGGCGGTTGCCCACCACGCCGTAGCCGCCCTGCTCTGGCTAACGGTCATCCGCCTGCAGTATGTCCTGAGTCTACCGCCACGCCCCGCCCCGGCAGAGGCCCGAACGGCAGTCGAACCGGTCGCACTGGAGCAGATTCCGGCCACCCATCTGCCCCCCCCATCCGTCCCGCCAGCGGCCGTGGCGGCGGAGCTGATTCCCCCGACGGCGCCCGAAGGGCTTTTCGACCGACTGAAAAGCGGCCTGGGCAAGACACGCGGCGGTCTGACCGGCTTTCTCGGCCAACTCGCACTCGGCAAAAAGGCCATCGACCATGACTTGCTGGAAGACCTTGAAGCCCAGCTGCTGACTGCGGATATCGGCGTCACCGCCACCCGGGACATCATTGCCCACTTGACCGACAGTCTCGAACGGCATGAACTGGCGGATCTGGACACGCTCAAGCAACGCCTGCGCGCCTACCTGTCCGATATCATCCAGCCGGTCAGCGTCCCGCTGACAATCCCCGAGCACATCCGTCCGTTCGTGATTCTGGTGGTCGGCGTCAACGGCGTGGGCAAGACCACGACCATCGGCAAACTGGCCAAGCGCCTGCAACAACAGGGGCACAGCGTCATGCTGGCGGCCGGGGACACCTTCCGCGCCGCCGCCGTGGAACAGTTGCAGACCTGGGGCGAACGCAATCAGGTACCGGTGATCGCCCAGCATTCGGGCGCTGATTCCGCCTCGGTAATCTTCGATGCCCTGCAGGCGGCCCAGGCCCGCAAGGTGGATGTGCTGATTGCCGACACCGCAGGACGCCTGCACAACAAGTCGAATCTGATGGAAGAGCTGAGCAAGATCAAGCGCATCATGAGTCGGCTGGACCCGGCAGCACCCCACGAAGTGCTGCTGGTCGTCGATGCCAGCACCGGCCAGAATGCCATCAGCCAGGCCCGCCAGTTTCACGAGGCCGTCGGCTTGAGCGGGATCGCCCTGACCAAGCTGGACGGCACCGCCAAGGGCGGCGTGCTGTTTGCCTTGGCCGGGCAGTTCGGCATCCCGATCCGGTTGATCGGCGTTGGTGAAGGCATCGACGACCTGCAGGATTTCAACGCCGACCAGTTCATCGACGCCCTGTTCGCTGAAAGCTGACCTGCATCCAGCCCACTCCCCCGAGGATCGACCATGCTGAACCTGACCATCCGCTTTCTGATGGCCCTGACTCTGGTGTTCGCCACCTGGAATCCCAGCGGCCATTCCTACGTCGACTGGCTGCGGCAGAGCCTGCCGACCTTTGGTGCCGGACTGGCCTTTGCCGGTGTCGTGATTTTGATCGGCTGGATCCTGTTCCTGCATGCAACGCTGGAAGCGCTCGGATGGATCGGGATTACGCTGGCGGCAGCCTTCTTCGGCACGTTGACCTGGCTGTTTTTCGACCAAGGGTGGATTTCAGCCGGCGGGGATGCGATGAGCTACGTCGCGCTGATTGTACTGGCCGCCATTCTCACCCTCGGCATGGCCTGGGCGCACATCTGGCGGCGCCTGTCGGGTCAAGTGGAGATCGACGAGCACGATCACTCCTGAGCCAGGCGCCCCTCAAAGGGGATCGGTAGTCGCAAGAAACGTCCTCAACAGATCGGCAAACCAGCCCTGATCGAGCACGCCCGCGCTCTCGCGGACGCTATGCATGGCCCACATCGGCGTTCCGCAATCCAGCGTCGGGATCCCGAGGCGGGCCGCCGTCATCGGCCCGATGGTCGAACCACATCCCAAATCGCTGCGGTGGACATACAACTGCCCCGGCACCCCGGCCTGCCGACACAACTCCTTGAACAAGGCCTCGGTCGGGGCATCGGTTGCGTAGCGCTGATTGACGTTGATCTTGACCGCCGGCCCACCGTTCACCTGGACGCTGTGCAGCGGTTCATAGGCATTCGGGAAGTTGGGGTTGAAGGCGTGCGCCGCATCGGCACTGACCATCAGGCTGCGAGCCAGTCCCCGGCGGAAACCATTTCGGTCATCCCCCAACCCGACCGCGAGTCGCTCAAGCACATCCCCCAGAAAACTGCCATCGGCCCCCTTGTGGCTCTCGCTGCCGATTTCCTCATGATCGAAGAAGGCGGCCACCTGCGTCTGTGGAACCGCCGTGGACGCCCCCATCAGCGCGATCAGGCCGGCATGACAGGATGACAAATTGTCGATTTGGCTATCGGCCAGAAACTCCCCCTCGGCACCCCAGAAAGCACCCTTCTGGGTATCGTAGACATTCAACTCGAAGCTGAGCAGATCGTCGACCGCGCAATCGGCCTGCCGCGCCAGCCACTCACGAAAGCGCTCCTGCGCTCCCAGACTGGCCTGGATCGCCCCGATGATCAGCGGCAACTCCGTCTGCTTGTTGAACTTCAACCCCTCATCGTTGACCTTGCGGTTCATGTGAATGGCCAGATTCGGCAAGCGCAGCAGCGGCCGGTCGAAGCGGATCAGCCGCTGTTCGATGCCGGCACGGCCACGCAGGCAGACACGCCCGGCCAGACTGAGATCGCGGTCAGCGAACGTGGCCAGGAGCGGCCCACCGTAGACATCCACCCCCAGGCGCAGGAGTTCGGCGCCATGCGCCCCCTGCGGCTTGAGCCGCAATCCGGGTGAGTCGGTATGCGCCCCGATCAGCCGAAAGCCGCCTTTGGCCGGACTGGTTTCGCCCACCCGAAAGGCGATCAGCGATGAGCCGCCCCGAATGACGAAATGCCGGACACCTGGCCGCAGGGCCCAGTCTTCGCGCTCGTCCAGTTCGCTGAAACCTTCGGTGCGCAAGCGCTGCGCCAGGGTGTCAACGGCATGCCAGGGACTCGGACTCTGATCGATGAAGTCGAGCAAATCCTGCGCGTGACGGCGTTGGTCGGTGGAAATGTCCATGGGTATTCGGGGATCCAGCAGAAGTGGGCGATGGCCAATGGTAGCCGATTCATCCGGCCTTGCGAGACGCCTTGGGCCTGTCTCACCGCCAATTCTGCGATAATTCGCGCCCATGATG
Organism: uncultured Methylococcus sp.; assembly: GCA_964344495.1. GTDB lineage: Bacteria > Pseudomonadota > Gammaproteobacteria > Methylococcales > Methylococcaceae > UBA6136. Next base: position 4,712 of record CAYFNI010000080.1, on the reverse strand, counting down.
TCCGCTTACGCCATACCGTCCGCATGACCGTCCCCCGCCCCTCACTCGAAGTGCGCGGCCTGACGTGTCTGCGCGGCGAATCCGTCCTCTTCGAGCAACTCGACTTCAGCCTCTCGGTCGGCGAAGCGCTGCACGTCATGGGGGCCAATGGCAGCGGCAAGACCAGCCTGCTGCGCATCGTGGCCGGACTGATGCTGGCGGATGAGGGCGAAATTTATTGGCGTGGCCAACCGCTGGAGCGGCAGCGTTCCGCCTTTCAGGCCCAACTCGGGTATCTGGGGCACCATCTGGGCCTCAAGGCGGAGTTGTCCGTGCGGGAAAACCTGAAGGCCTCACTCGGTTTGCAGGGCCTCCGCCTGGATGATAATCGGCTGATGGCCGCCCTGGCGGGGTTCGACCTGTCCGAACGTGCCGACTTGCCGGTGCGGGCCTTGTCGGCCGGTCAACGGCAACGGGTGGCACTGGCGCGACTGCTGCTACTGGAGGCCGAACTGTGGATTCTTGATGAGCCCTTGACAGCCTTGGACGGCCCGGGCGTCGCCCAGCTTGAGCGGCTGGCGGAAGCCCACCTCCAGGCCGGGGGCATGCTGCTGATGACCTCGCATCAAGCCGTGCAACTCGGCCCTCACCTGCGCACCCTGTCGCTCTCCTGATGTCCACCGTCATCGCATTCCTGACCCTGATCCAGCGCGACGTGTTGCTGGCTTACCGACATCGCGGGGAACTGATCAACCCCTTGCTGTTTTTCATGCTGGTGGTGACGCTGTTCCCCCTGGGCGTCAGTCCTGACGAAAGTCTGCTCAGAACTCTGGCGCCGGGCGTCATCTGGATCGCCGCTCTGCTGGCAGCGCTGTTCTCTCTGGAGAGCATGTTCCGTTCCGATTTTGATGACGGCGCGCTGGAGCAGATGGCCCTGAGCCCTCAGCCTCTGGCCGTGCTGGTACTCGGCAAAGTATTCGCCCACTGGCTGGTCAGCGGCTTGCCGATGTTGCTTATGGCACCGGTGCTGGCGCTGTTGCTGGCGCTGCCGGCGGATGCAACGCGGGTGCTCGAACTGACGCTGCTGATCGGCACACCCTTGCTGAGTCTGATCGGCTCCATCGGCGTGGCCTTGACCGTGGGCCTGCGGCGGGGGGGTGTGTTGCTGACGCTGCTGGTCCTTCCGCTGTACATCCCGATCCTGATTTTCGCGACCCAGGCCGTCACCGCCTCGATGGCCGGGCTGCCCATTGAGGGCCAGCTGTATTTTCTGGCCGCCCTGCTGGTACTGGCCCTGACCCTGACTCCGTTCGCCACGGCGGCGGCCCTTCGCATCAGCCTGAGTTGACATCATGTGGAACACACTGACCCTGTTTTTTCATAAGCTGGCCTCACCCAAGCACTTTTACCGGATCAGCCGGGTTTTTCTGCCCTGGCTGGCGGGCATCACGGGCCTCCTCTTGCTGGCCGGGTTGTACCTGGGTCTATTTGTCGCACCGCCGGATTACCAGCAAGGACAGAGCTATCGGATCATCTTCGTGCATGTCCCGAGCGCGTGGATGTCGCTGTTCATCTACGCCTTCATGGCCGTATTGAGCGCCATCTATCTGATCTGGAATATGAAGCTGGCCGAGATCCTGGCCCGCAGTTCGGCGGCGCTCGGCGCCTCGTTCACCTTTCTGGCGCTGGCCACCGGCTCGCTGTGGGGTAAACCTATGTGGGGTGCCTGGTGGGTTTGGGATGCCCGTTTGACCTCGGAATTGATCCTGCTGTTTCTATACATGGGGTACATTGCGCTGGTCTCGGCAATCGAAGACTCACGCACGGCCGCCCGTGCCGGCTCGGTGTTGATTCTGGTCGGTGTGGTCAACATTCCGATCATTCATTACTCGGTGGAGTGGTGGAACACCCTCCATCAGGGCCCCACTGTCACCAAGTTCGACAAGCCTTCGATTCACCTGAGCATGTTGATCCCGCTGCTGCTGATGGCCGCTGCCTTTCAGTTCTACTATTTCACCGTGGTCTTGATCCGCGCCCGGGTGGAGTTGCTGGATCGCGAGCGTCGAAGCGACTGGGTGAAAGAGCTCCTTTTGCCCCGCCGCTAATACCCTGTCCAGAGCCAAGGGGCAGCCACCTTTCCACGGGCATAAAAAAACCCGGCGGAGTGAACCGCCGGGTTTTCCGGAAGCTTTCGCTGAAGCGAGAAGCTTACTTCATGGCGCCCTTGCGGAAGCCACGATCCAGCTTGGCGTTAACTTCTTCAGCAGCAGCAGCAGCACGGCGAGCAGCAGCGTCAGCGCTGGTAGCAGCAGACAGTGCTTCGTCAGCGGTGCTCTTGACAGAAGAGATTTCAGCCTTCAGGCCATCAACCTGGGTCTGCAGAGCAGCCAGGTCGCTTTTGCTGGCGCAACCAACGGTCAGGCCAGCAGACAGGAGAACGATGGACAGCTTGGTTGCATTCATCATGTTCAGTTTCCTTCTTATTCATGGGATCGTTTTAAGAAAGCATTCACACCGATTACCTCACAGAAATCGCGCAAATGCCGCTCAGGAATTAGTTTGCCGCGAATCAGGCAAATTTTCCAGTACTATTTTTACACTATCTGTTGCGTTGACACCAGTAAGTCGGTGTTTTGACGAATCCTCTTCCGAGGATCGTTTCGAGTCATTTCAACCTACCCCGAAATATTACGGACACCCGAAACCGTCATTGCATGGCCGCGCCGCGAATTCAGTACAATGCACGCGGATTTTTGTTTGACCGTGAGTCTTCCATGCACATCAAAACCATCAGCACCCAGCCTTTCAAAGACCAGAAGCCCGGAACTTCGGGCCTGCGCAAGAAAGTCAAGGTCGTCCTGCAGCCACATTACCTTGAGAACTTCGTTCAGTCCGTTCTGGACTCCATCGGCAACACGCAGGGCATCACCCTGGTGCTGGGTGGCGATGGCCGATACTACAACCGGCAGGCGGCACAGATCATCATCAAGATGGCTGCGGCCAATGGGGTCGGGCGACTGCTGGTAGGACGCGGGGGCCTGCTGTCGACCCCCGCCGCCTCCTGCCTGATCAGACAATATGGCGCCGACGGAGGTTTTGTGCTGTCCGCCAGCCACAATCCGGGCGGACCGGACGAAGATTTCGGCATCAAGTTCAATGCCGCCAACGGCGGACCCGCACCCGAGTCGCTCACCGATGCCATCTACGCACGTACTCTGGCAATTGAGGCATTCCGGATAGCCGACTGCGCGGACCTGGATCTCGACACGCTGGGGGAATTCAAACTGGGCGACCTCACGGTACAGGTGGTCGATCCGGTCGCCGACTACGCCGCGCTGATGGAGCGGATCTTCGACTTCGACCTGATCGGCTCGGCTCTGCAATCGGGCGATCTCTCGATCTGCTTCGATGCCATGCATGCCATTACCGGTCCCTATGCGACCCGCATTCTGGTCGAGCGACTCGGTGCAAGGCCCGATTCCGTCATGAACGCCGTCCCTCAGGAGAATTTTGGTGGCGGACATCCGGACCCCAACCTGGTTCATGCCCACGAACTGGCCGAGCGGATGTACGCCAGCGACGCACCGGCGCTGGGCGCGGCATCGGATGGCGATGGCGATCGCAACATGATCATGGGCGATCATTTCTTCGTCACCCCCAGTGACAGCCTGGCCGTCCTGGCTGCCAACCTGCATCGGCTGCCGGCATACCGTGACGGCCTCAAGGGTGTCGCCCGGTCCATGCCGACCAGTCAGGCTGTGGATCGAGTCGCCAAGGCACTGAAGATCGATTGCTACGAAACGCCGACCGGCTGGAAGTTCTTCGGCAACCTCCTCGACGCCGGTCGCATCACCCTGTGCGGTGAAGAAAGCTTCGGCACCGGTTCCGACCATGTACGGGAGAAGGACGGCCTCTGGGCGGTACTGGCCTGGCTGAATCTCCTGGCCGTGCGGCGCCAGTCCGTAGCCGAGATCGTGCGGGAACACTGGCGCACATTCGGACGCGATTACTATTCGCGACACGACTATGAAGGCATGTCGGCTGTCATCGGCGACGGCATCATGTCGCATTTACGCGCCCAGCTGGCCGGTCTGGTTGGGCAGCGCTTTGGTGGTAATGTGGTCCGAATGGCCGATGATTTCAGCTACACCGACCCGGTGGACGGCAGTGTCAGTCCGCACCAAGGCATCCGGATCATCTTCGAAAACGGCTCCCGCATGGTATTCCGCCTGTCCGGAACCGGCACCGAAGGTGCGACCCTGCGCATCTATCTGGAACGCTACGAAGTCAACCCGGACTTGCACGATCAGGATCCGCAGGACGCCTTGAAAGACCTGATCGACCTGGCCGAACAACTGGGCGAGATCAAGCAACGCTCGGGCATGCCCGCACCGACGGTCATTACCTGACACCCTGCCTTCACGCCCATTCCCCCGAATCGACCAAGGTCGCTTCGGGGGAATGGGCGTGAATTACTGCGGCAACTGGCTGGCCAAACGGGCGAAATCCTCCAAGGCCAGCGTCTCGGCCCGGGCATTCGGGTCAACGCCCGCCGCCAGCAGATCGCCCTCCGCGAACAAACTCTTGAGCGAATTCCGCACCGTCTTGCGGCGCTGCGAAAAGGCCGCGCCCACCACCCGCCCCAAGCGAGCCGGATCGACCGCCACCGGCGGCCGCTCATGCGGCACCAGACGGACAATGGCAGACGTCACCTTGGGCGGCGGATAGAAGCT
>CAYFNI010000079.1:8749-10594 GCA_964344495.1 uncultured Methylococcus sp. | reverse complement strand
CAGCATCATTCAAACGCCGCGGGAAGCCGCCCGCCCCGAGCGGTTCGGCCCCTGCACCGACGGGACGCCCGCCGCCTCCCCCACCCTTCGGAGAACAGTACCATGCGAATCCTTCATACCATGCTCCGTGTCGGCGACCTGGATCGCTCAATCGCTTTTTACACCGAGGTGCTCGGCATGCGACTGCTGCGCCGGCAGGACTACCCCGAGGGCCAGTTCACGCTGGCCTTCGTCGGCTATCAGGATGAACAGGACGGTGCTGTCATCGAGCTGACCCATAACTGGGACACCGATCACTATGAACTCGGCACCGGTTTCGGCCATGTGGCCATCGAGGTCGATGACGCCTACCTGACCTGCGAGCGAGTCCTGCAGCGCGGCGGCAACGTCATCCGTCCGGCCGGTCCGATGAAGCACGGCAGCACGGTCATCGCCTTTGTCGCTGACCCTGACGGCTATAAAATAGAATTCATCCAGAAGGGCACCGGCCCGCACTGACCACCCGCCCAAGCATGCCGATTTCCGACGATATCGAAGCCGCCGCCCACCGACTCCGTGCCGGCGGTGTGGTCGCGTTTCCGACCGAAACGGTGTACGGCCTTGGCGCGGATGCCCGTCAGCCGGCGGCCGTGCGGCGTGTCTTCACCCTGAAGGGCCGGCCGGCCGATCACCCGCTGATCGTGCACCTCGGCGAAGCCGCCATGATGATGGACTGGGCGCGCGCCATTCCGGCGGCGGCCGAACGACTGGCGGCGCACTTCTGGCCCGGCCCGCTGACGCTGATCCTTCAACGGGGGCAGGCACCACTGGAAGTAACCGGCGGGCAGGACAGCATCGGCCTCAGAGTGCCGGATCATCCGGTGGCACTGGCCCTGCTGCGTGCCTTCGGCGGCGGTGTGGCCGCGCCCTCGGCAAACCGCTTCGGCCGCATCAGCCCGACCCGCGCTACGCATGTGCTGGAAGAGCTGGGTGACGCACCCGACCTGATCCTGGAGGGCGGTGACTGCCGCGTCGGCCTCGAGTCGACCATCCTCAGCCTGGTCGGCGAGCAGCCGGTCTTGCTGCGACCCGGCGCCATTGCCAGAGCCGCACTGGAGAGCGTCATCGGTCAGCCAATCGCGGAGGCCGGCCCGGCCCCCGACATCCGCGCCCCGGGCTTGCTGGCTTCGCACTATGCCCCTGTCACGCCCTTGCTGGTCTACCCGGTCGAACGCCTCGACGGTCTGATCATGGAGCGGCTGCAACGCGGACAGCGACTTGCGTTGATGACCCGCACCCCGTGGACCGGTCCCCGTTCCGCCGCCCTTCACGTGCAGCCGATGCCATCCGATGCGGACGCCTACGGTCATGCGTTGTATGCGACCCTGCGCGCTCTGGACCACGCCGGCTTCGACGTGATCATCGCCGAACAACCACCGGTTGACGAACCCTGGCGGGCGGTCAATGACCGGCTGGGGCGCGCCAGCCACGACTCCACCCGCTGATCCGGTCGGCCATCCGGCTGCCCGCTACCGCTGACACAGGACACCGCCATGATGACATTGGGCGAACTTGCCACGCTGATTCCCGGCGCCAGACTTCTGGGCGACGCCGATCTGGGCTTTACCCAGGTCAGCACCGACACCCGGTCCCTGCCCCCCCGCTGCCTGTTCTTCGCCCTCAAGGGCGAGCGTTTCGACGCCCATGATTTTGCTGATCAGGCCGTTACCGGCGGCGCCCTCGCGCTGGTCGTCGACCGGCCGCTGGCTCTCGACACCCCCCAACTCGTGGTGCCCGATACCCGGCTGGCCCTGGGGCTGGCCGCTGCCGGCTGGCGTGCCCGTCAGCTGCTGCCCCTGATCGCGG
>CAYFNI010000079.1:0-8739 GCA_964344495.1 uncultured Methylococcus sp. | reverse complement strand
ATCAGGGGCAGCAACGGACGGGCACGCCAGCCGGCAGCAACGGCAAGACCACCGTCACGCAGATGCTGGCCAAGATCCTTGCAACAGCCGCCGGCGAGGACGGTCGGCTGGCCACGCGGGGCAACCTCAACAACGACATCGGTCTGCCGTTGACCCTGTTCCGCCTGTTGCCTGAGCACCGCTATGCCGTGGTGGAGCTGGGGATGAATCATCCCGGCGAGATCGCCTATCTGGCCCGTCTGGCCCAGCCGACGGTGGCGCTGGTGAACAATGCCCAGCGCGAGCACCAGGAATTCATGGGCACCGTCGAGGCAACCGCGCATGAGAACGGCGCCTCCATCAGCGCCCTGCCTGCGGATGGCATTGCTGTCTTCCCGGCCGATGACCCCTGCGCACCGATCTGGCGCGAACTGGCCGGAACGCGCCGCATACTGGACTTCGGCTTCCGGCAGGCAGCCGCCGTTCAGGCGTCGTTTACCACGGTCGCCGGCGGGATCGCGCTAGAGCTCCAGACCCCGGCAGGGCCGTTGAACCTGCGCCTGAAACTGGCGGGCGCCCACAACGCACATAATGCGGCAGCAGCAGCCACGGCCGCCCTCGCGGCCGGACTGGCGCCGGAGGTTATCGGCCGCGGCCTTGAAGCCTTCACGCCGGTAGCCGGCCGCGGGGTCATCCGCCGGACCGCCCACGGTGCCACCCTGATCGACGATACCTATAACGCCAATCCCGATTCGGTCCGGGCCGCCATCGACCTGCTGGCCAGCCAGTCGGGGCCGGGCATCCTGGTGCTGGGCGACATGGGTGAAGTCGGTGCGCAGGGCCCCGAATTCCATGCCGAAATTGGCCACTACGCCCGCGAGCGCGGTGTCGAGGGGCTGCTGGCGCTGGGGGAATTGACCCGCGCCGCGGTCAGCGCCTACAACGACCACGATGGCCAGAGCGGGCGGCATTTTGACGACATTGAAGCCCTGATCGGTCAGGCCCGCGCTGGGGCGGTGGCCGGCACTACGGTGCTGGTCAAGGGCTCCCGCTTCATGAAAATGGAGCGCGTCGTTCAGGCGCTGGCCGTGGATGAAACGCAATCCGGCTGATGTCCGGGGAACCTCCGCGCCCGGCCGGACTCACAGGCGGTATGCACACCGCCCGTCTTCGCTTCGACCAACTGGCCTTCGGCAGCCGCTTCACCGATGCGCTCCCGGCTGATCCCGACACCGGCAATTACCCCCGTCAGGTGCCGGGGGCCGGTTATTCGTGGGTCACGCCAAGCCCGGCACCCGCGCCCCAACTGCTGGCGCATTCACCGGAGGTCGCCGCCGATCTGGGACTGGCAGCGGATGCCTACCGGGATCCGCTGTTCACCGAAGTCCTGGCCGGCAATCGCCTGTTACCCGGCATGGCCCCGCATGCCAGCTGTTATGGTGGCCACCAGTTCGGACACTGGGCCGGCCAACTGGGCGATGGCCGTGCAATCAATCTCGGCGAGACACGGGGGCTCGACGGTGAATATCGGACCCTGCAACTCAAAGGCGCCGGCCTGACGCCCTATTCGCGCTCGGCGGATGGACGGGCGGTCCTGCGATCTTCGGTCCGCGAGTTCCTCTGCAGCGAAGCAATGCACCATCTGGGCATTCCCACCACCCGCGCGTTGAGCCTGATCACCACCGGCCAGAGTGTGATCCGCGATATGTTCTATGATGGCCACCCCCGACCCGAGCCCGGAGCCGTCGTCTGCCGGGTCGCGCCCTCGTTCACCCGCTTCGGGCACTTTGAACTGTTCGCTGCCCGGGGTGAACTCGACCTGTTGCGGCGGTTGGCTGACTTTACGCTGCGCACCGATTTTCCACACCTCGACGCGGCGCCCGGTCCCGCCACTTATGCCGACTGGTTCGAGGACATCTGCCAGCGCACGGCGACGCTGATCGTCCACTGGCAGCGGGTCGGGTTTGTGCATGGCGTGATGAACACGGACAACATGTCGATTCTCGGATTGACCATCGACTATGGCCCCTATGGCTGGCTTGAGCCGTACGATCCTGACTGGACCCCCAACACCACCGATGCCGGCGGACGCCGCTACCGGTTCGGTCATCAGCCGCAAATTGCCTACTGGAATCTGGTGCGGCTGGCCAACGCCTTGTATCCACTGATCGAAAACACGGGCTGGCTGGAACGCGGCCTGAACCGCTATGTGTCAGAGTTCGAACAGGGCTGGCAACGGATGATGGCGGCCAAGCTGGGCCTGTCGGCCTTCGACCCGGCCCGGGATGCGGTACTGGTCGACGAACTGCTGGACCTGCTGGCAGCGGTCGAGACGGACATGACGCTGTTTTTCCGCAATCTGGCGCTGATCACCCCGTCGCTGGCCACGGCCGATGAAGCGCAATTGTTGGCGCCCCTGGAGACAGCCTGGTATCAGCCCGAGTTCCCTGCCGAGCACCGTGTCGCGCTGGTCCGTTGGCTGCATCGCTATCTGGAGCGGGTGCAGGCCGATCCGGCAACCGACAGCGAACGCCAGTCGCGGATGCGGAGCACCAATCCGCTCTTCGTGCTGCGAAACTATATGGCGCAAGAGGCCATTGATCGGGCCGAACAGGGCGATCCGGCACGCATCATCGAATTGCTGGAGGTTCTCCGACACCCTTATGACGACCAGCCCGGACGCGAACATTTTGCCCGCAAGCGACCGGACTGGGCGCGTAACCGGGCGGGTTGTTCGATGCTGTCCTGTAGCTCATGATGTTGAGGATCGGTCGGCGTGGCCGCCTGACTGCCCTCCAACACCGTGAACACCCTCTCCAACGATGAATATGCATACCAACCCCGAGTCATCGGCGCTCGATGCAGAGACGCTTTCCCGCCTGGATGCCTACTGGCGTGCCTGCAATTATCTGGCGGTCGGCATGATCTATCTGCGGGACAACCCGCTGCTACGGGAACCGCTGAAGCCTGAGCACATCAAGCAGCGCCTGCTCGGCCACTGGGGTTCGAGTCCCGGCCTCGCCTTTGCCTATGTGCACATGAACCGGCTGATCCTGAAATACGATCTGGATGCGATATTCCTGGCCGGACCCGGCCACGGCGCCCCGGGTGTGCTGGGGCCGGTGTATCTTGAGGGCACCTATTCGGAAATCTATCCGAACAAGAGCGAGGACGAAGAAGGCCTGCGCCAGTTTTTCAAGGCATTCTCGTTCCCCGGCGGTATCGGTAGCCATTGCACGCCGGAAACGCCCGGCTCCATCCACGAGGGCGGCGAACTGGGCTACAGCCTGTCGCATGCGTTCGGGGCCGCATTCGACAATCCGGAGCTGATCGTGACCGTCATGGTGGGCGATGGCGAGGCCGAAACCGGCCCGTTGGCGACAGCCTGGCATTCCAACAAGTTCCTGAATCCGATCCGCGACGGCGCGGTCCTGCCGATCCTGCATCTGAACGGCTACAAGATCAACAATCCGACCCTGCTGGCGCGCATCACGCCTGAAGAGCTGGAACAGCTGTTGCGGGGCTACGGGTGGACCCCTCACGTGGTCGAAGGCAGCGACCCGGCCGACATGCACCGGCAGATGGCAGCCACGCTGGAATCGTGTGTGCTCGAGATTCGCCGGCTGCAATCGGAGGCTCGCCATAGCGGCGTCGCCAGCCGCCCACGCTGGCCGATGATCGTGCTGCGTAGCCCCAAGGGCTGGACCGGACCTCACACTGTTGATGGCCACCGGGTCGAGGGATCCTGGCGTGCGCATCAGGTACCCATCGCCGATCCGCGGAGCCAGCCGGCCCATTTGCAGCAACTGGAAGACTGGTTGCGCAGCTACCGGCCCGAAACCCTGTTCGATGTTTCAGGTCGGCTGATTCCCGAGTTGCGGGCGCTGGCGCCCCGGGGGACGCGGCGCATGAGCGCCAACCCGCAAACCAATGGCGGCCTGCTGCGCGCGGCACTCAGGATGCCCGATTTCCGTGATTTTGCGGTGAGCGTGGCGCGCCCCGGCCGCAGCCTGGTGGAAAACTGCCGAGTCCTGGGCCAGTTGCTGCGAGAGGTGATGCGGCTCAACGGGACCCGTTTCCGAGTCTTCGGGCCGGACGAGACGACATCCAACAAGCTGGACGATCTGTACGCCGTCACCAAGAAACTCTGGCTGGCGGACTATCTGCCCGAAGATGCCGATGGCGGTGAACTGGCCACCGATGGCCGGGTGCTGGAAATGCTGTCCGAGCATACCCTTGAGGGCTGGCTGGAGGGCTATCTGCTGACGGGGCGGCATGGCTTTTTCTCCACCTACGAGGCCTTCGTGCACGTCATCGATTCGATGTTCAACCAGCATGCGAAGTGGCTGGAGAGCAGCCGCGCCATTCCCTGGCGGGCGCCGATTGCGTCGCTCAACCTGCTCATCACGTCGACTGTCTGGCGTCAGGATCACAATGGCTTCACGCATCAGGATCCCGGCTTTCTGGATCTCGTGGTCAACAAGAACCCGGCCGTCTGCCGCATTTACCTGCCTCCGGATGCCAACACACTGCTGTCAGTGGCTGATCACTGTCTGCGCAGTACCGACCAGATCAATGTGATCGTGTCGGACAAGCAGAACCATCTGCAGTACCTGTCCATGGATGCCGCGGTGAAACACTGCACCAAGGGGCTGGGGCTCTGGGACTGGGCCTGCAACGATCAGGGGACGGAACCCGATGTGGTAATGGTCGGTTGCGGCGATGTACCGACACAGGAGGCGCTGGCGGCTATCTGCCTGCTCCGCGAAGCATTCGAGGATCTCCGCATCCGCTTCATCAACGTGGTCGATCTGTACAAGTTGCAACCGGATGACGAACATCCCCACGGACTGAGCGACCGCGATTTCGATAGTCTGTTCACGGTGGACAAGCCGATCATTTTCAACTTCCACGGCTATCCGTGGCTGATTCACCGGCTGGCCTATCGACGGACCAATCACGCCAATCTGCATGTTCGCGGCTACAAGGAACAAGGTAATATCAACACGCCGTTGGAACTGGCCATCCGCAATGAGATTGATCGTTTCACGCTGGCGATGGATGTCATCAACCGCGTACCACGATTGCAGGTGTCCGGCGCCCACGTCAAGGAAACGCTCCGCGACCTGCAGATCGAAGCCCGCCAGTACGCCCACACCTATGGTGTTGATAAACCCGAGTTTGCCGACTGGGTGTGGCCCTATGACTGACCTGTCCCTTTTTACCGAACTGGAACCCTCATGAGCCTGACTCTTTATTTGCTGCGCCACGGTGAGACAGCGGCCAGCTTTGCCGGCGGCTTTTGCGGCCTGACCGATATCGAACTGACCCCCATTGGCGAGCAGATGGCCGACGATTTCGGCGAGGCCTATCGCGATCACCCGTGGACGGCGGTGTACGCCAGCCCCTTGCGGAGGACTCGCGCCACTGCGGAGCCCCTCTGCCGACTAGCCGGGCTGGAACCCCGCCTGCGCGCTGGCCTGCGGGAAATCGAATATGGCGCTTGGGAAGGCCTGTCACCGGAGCAGGTGCGTGCGGCGCATCCTCTGGACTATGAGCGCTGGCTGTCGGATGCCGGCTGGAACGCACCCACCGGTGGTGAGCGGGGCATTGATGTAGCCCAGCGTGCCCTGGCGGTGCTCGATGAAATCCAGCGCGAACACGCCAGCGGGGAGGTGTTGATCGTTTCGCACAAGGCCACTATCCGGGTGCTGCTGTGCGCGCTACTGGGCATTGATCTGGGCGGATACCGCGACCGGGTCGGCGTGCCCGTGGCCTCACTGTCGGTGGTGGAGTTCCACGCCCACGGCCCCCGACTCGCCCGCCTCGGCGACCGCTCGCACTTGCGCCCCTCGCTGCGCGACCGTCCCGGCACCTGATGTGACGCCCCAAAAACCGGCCTGATGTGCGCCAAAACCGGGCAAGTCCGCCCGCGCACGGATCGACCGGCCTACGAACTCGCCCTACTCGGGCTGGCATGTTAGCTGCAAGACTCGGGTTAGACCGGAATACAAGGTCCGGTCATCGAGCACGTTTCATGGAGAGCCGCGGCTATCCCGCTGCACTCTCCATCCTTTTCCGCTGACACTTTTCAACGCAAGAGGACTGAGTCATGGCAGCGACGACCCGTACTTCGACTGGTTCCACCCAAGAACGCGAAAGCCTGATGTTCCTTCGGGATAATCCGCCGGTTCGTTCCCGGATCACCAAACCCGATGCTGGTTCTATCAGCCGCTTTTATCGCTTCATCTATCCCAATCTGCGCACCGAGACCATTCCCCCCGCCGGGTGGCTTGAAACGCTGATACAGCGCAACAGCTGGTTGCGCTGAGCCCCCCTCTCCCGGCTTGGCGGCGCCGGTCTGCGTATCGTTCCCAGGCGGCGGACCGGAATGCCTCCCGGCGCACCCGATCTGACGCCCCCCTGCAGGATTGTCAAACGGTGGGTCTTTGCGCGACCATCGTCTGCCATTCTGACCGGGAGTTTTTGATGAAACGTTCTTTCATGGCTGCACTCAGCCTGGTTTCTGCCGTCACCTTCGCAGACGAAGCCTTCTATCGGGGTACCTTGGGTAACGCAACTGGTTTCAGCCTGCAAATTGATCCGACGGGTCTATCGAACAACAGTCAGCTGCTCTACGACAACAGCGGTGAAGGCGGCCTCAGTCTGATTGCCCAACCGCAGAAACCCCCGGCCTTCGAGTGGCATGAATCGCTGTTCTCACGCAGTAGCGGCGACAGCAAGAAGACCGGTGTCTTTCAGGGCACCTTCGCGGCCGACGGGGCCAGCGCCGAGGGCACCTGGTCATCGGCCGACGGCAAGAAAAAATGGCCGTTCAAGCTGACCCGCAGGGCGCGAAGCTTGCGCATCGGCGATGAAGCTCAGGGCGCATGGGTCGGTTATCCGCAATTTGACGATCTGCATCTGCGCGGGCTGAACGCAGAACTGGCGCAAAAGGCCACGACCGCCCTGACCAGTCACCAGACCTGGGTCAAGGATATGCGGCAGGAACTCAAGAGCAGCGATATGCCGGCGGAATCCATCGCGGCGGTTTTTCAATCGAACGACTGCGACATCCTGCTGGCTCGCGCCGATCTGGTCAGCCTGCTCTGCATCGCCTATGAATTCGCCGGCGGCGCCCACCCCAACAGCGGTTACTATGCCGAAAATTACGCCATCGATGCCAATGGCAAGTCGCGCACACTGGGCTTGTGGTCAGTGCTGAAAAAATCCCCGACCGCCGTCAATCTGCTGTCCGAGCGGCTGATCCGAAGCCTCAAACTTCAGAAAGCCTCGCTGGTGCTGGACGGTTCGATCAAGGACTTCAAGAAGGAACTGGAGCAGGACACTCTGGTGTTTGCGCTCTCTCCGGCCGGCCTGATTTTCCAGTTTTCGCCCTATGCGGTGGGCAGCTATGCCGAGGGCGACTTCCGCGTCGTGGTCCCGGCCAAGGATGTCGCGGCCTTGCTCCAACCCGGCCTGCAGTTGCGCTATCCGGACAGTGCGGACTCGCGGTAAAGCCGAATGTCGGTCGACTCAGCACTCGCGGCCCACCAGGGACCGGGCCACACCCTGAGCGATGACTTGTCCCGCCAGCGGCAACGCTGGCAGTTCGGAGCAGTGACCGATGCCGCCTATGCGGCGTCCTATTTCCTGCTCTGGCAGATAGCGCGGCATGGTCCGGCATTCGCATCGCGGGCGACTCGCGCCGTCCAGCGCCCGGACCGCACCGAGTGGCGCAGGACATTGCTGAGCTATACGGGTGCCGAGCTGGACGCTGTTCTGGCCGAATGGTTTGGCGCCTACCGGTTCTACCGCATCGCCCCGGCGGTCCCGGAGGCGTTTCGTCACTGGCTCCGGCAAGACTGGCCTCTGCAACTCCTGTCGCGCATTCCCTCTCCACGAGAGGTCCTGACGATGCAGGCGAACGGCAGACGTCCAGTGACGCTGATCGACTTGCCACGGGCCCTGCAACCCATATTGACCAAGCCCGATGGACTGGCGTTTCTGGTCCACGATCTGGAGCATGCCTGGAAGTTCTTCAACGATCCGAGGCAGTTTGCTCTGCAACAGACCTTTTTCGCCCTGCTGAGCAAGGCCCTAGCGGCAGGCATTTTCGCCCCTTACCAGAGCGATTTGCTGTTCATGACAAAATTGGATTACCTGATCAGCGACATGAATACGCATCCCGCACATGGATTGCTGTATCTGCATGCCGTGCTGATCGAAATGCTATTGCGGCAGGAGCACAAATCGCCCCGGGAGTCGCTCTCGGAAGCGGCACGGCAAGTGCTGGGGGATCTGATCCACGAACTGGGCGGCTGTTGGGCGTTCAGCCCCGCCGGAATGGGCGCATTGGGAAAGCTGGCGAGGGGCCAATTCGACCCTGCTGTGGGGCAGCAACTGGAACAAGCACTGATGGCGCTGAATATCCGAACGATTCAAGCGCCACGTCCTCTGCTGCCTCTGGCTTGAGCCAAGCGACGTCAACCGCGGTGCCGGCACTCATGAATGCGCCGTCAGACATATGGCGATCATCTGTGCTTGCGGATCTCTCTCGCCAAAATCTGTGTTTAATGACTCAAGTCTGAGTTATTTGACCCGATTAGGGGTGCGACAATAAACCACATTGTGAAAGGTGCAGGGGGTTTTTAAGATATAACCACTCGGCGAGCCTTTTGGGGTTATTAACCCCCGCTTCAGCGAGTGTGCAACTAACCTCTTCTCTCCTGAGGCACCTGCGGGGTGCCTCTTTTTTTG
>CAYFNI010000078.1:0-10618 GCA_964344495.1 uncultured Methylococcus sp. | reverse complement strand
TCTGCCGCACGACCCCGACCTCCCTGTCGCGGGACGATAGCCTGAATCAGGGCTTTGCAGCGGGTGCGGCCGGCGGCTCAGCGGGCGCAGCTGGCTGACTGATGCGATGCCCGTCGGTGGATGCCTGCTCAATGGACTTACCCATGCAGGTCATGATGTGGTCGGTCACGCTGGCCGCTGCCTGCCGGGCATTGTGGGCGGAGCCAAACAGCTGTTCGAAATCCTTCACGGACTGCTCCGCGTCAGCCGCTGACTTGACGTTGAGGAAGCGGCCATAGGCGTCGAAAAACTGCGCGCGACGCGGATCGCCGGCAAAACCGGGCAGGCTTGCCGCAATCTCATCGACGACACAGTCTGCAATCTCGGTCGGATCCAGATTGTAGTCCTTGAGATCCTGATCATCCTTGAACCGCTCGATAAGCACATCGCGTAATCCGGTCTGCTCTTTCTTGGCGCAACCGACTGCAGCCACGGCCACACACGTCATCAAAATCAGTCTTTTCATTGAAAACCTAGCTTATAGCGGGTGAATAAAGGGGCTATTATCGAACGCGAACCCGTAGATGGCCAGCCTGAGAGATCAGGCCTCCGGCCCGCCCGCGCGGGCATGACGGATCAGGTCGATCACATCATGCGACTTGGGCAAATCAGCCCCGAGGCTGATGACGAACGAAGACACTTCCTCGATGCTCATCTTGGCGTGGATCACCTTGGATTCATCGACGATGATCGTAAAGCCCGAAGTCGGATTGGGCGAGGTGGGCACATAGACCACCAGCATGGAACCGGAGCGGTTGGTGATATAGGCCGGTACCCAGAGATCGGGCCTGGGGTATTCGATAAACACGACATCGGTAATCTGCTTGTCGGAGTCATCGTGAAACAGCTTCAACAACTTCTGCGATACCCGATAGATTGATCCGAGCACCGGTATCCGGTTGATGCCCTTTTCCATGAAATAGAGCAGATAGGCCTTGTCCTGCTTCAGCAGGAAGCCGACGTACACCACCAGCGCAACAGCACCGATGAACAGCAGCACCGGCACCAGCAGGCTCTCGTAGCGGCCATACAGGCTCAGCACGGTATCGCTGAGCAAGCCCTCGATGTACAGCACGATCTGGATGATGATCAGGATGGGCAACAAGCCCAGAACCCCGATCAGAAAGTACTCGAACAGTTGTTGCAGTTTCGATTTCATCTCCGCTCTCCTCCCCTTGCTGTGAACACGCTCAAACGACCGCGGTCTCGCCACGGCGGTTGTACTCCCCCGGTCAGGCCGTTAACCTAGCGCGCGTCTGCTGCCATTGCCTGACGAAATACGATGAACAAGGTACTCATGTATTGCACCGCGCTCTGCCCCTATTGTGTGATGGCCGAGCGTCTGCTTCGGTCGAAAGGCGTAATCGAGATCGAAAAACGCCGGGTCGATCTCACTCGGCGCCCACCCGAAAGCCCGGTCGGAAAACCCGCCCCCGATCAATCCCGGATATCCGTGACTTCGCCGCGCTTGTCGAGGACGAACAGTTTGGACTGGGTCGCCAGTTTACCCAGCACGTTCTTCGAACGGAACGAGCAACGCACCTGATAACCCTGCGGGGTCACCAGCACCTTGCCCCACTCCAGAACTTCCATCGACGCTGCATCATGCGTGTGCCGGCGCAAATAGCGATCGACCTGCTCGACAGACTGATCCCAGGGACTGTTGAACACCGCTTCCTTGCCGGGACGCGCGACCGCCTCCGGCGACGCATCAACCCCCATCGGACTCTCCGGCACAGGGCGAGTCAGTGACCCCGACCCGCTGCCCGCGGGACCGGCCGATGTCAGCGCAGAAGCAGGCAACCGTGGTGCGGGCACCTGACCGCTTGGAGACGTCCGGACCGGTGACTCGACAGGCGTCGATACGCGGTTGGACGGCGCCTCCTTCCGCACAGGGTGTTGGATACCCTCCGCTGCCGGCGCGGTCCCGGCGTCAATCAGCTTGCCAAGTTCCAGCGCCAGGCTGGAAACCAACGCCTCGAAATCCGCCAGACCGCCCTGATTGTCCGGCGCTGGACGGGGGTTGTTCTTGGCCGGCTCCCGTGGCACCGGAGGCGCACTAACGGTGGCAGCGAGCGGCGCCGGCCTGACCGCCGAGCGATCGGCCTGCGGCTTCGACGCTTGGGTCGCCGGCGGATCGTGCCGTTGACTTTCCGTCTCTCGTGACCCGTGGGGCAGAAACTTGCCGGCTGTGGCAACCAACACAAACAGGACAATCAGGGTGCCGCAGCCGAGGTTCAGGCCACCGCCTTGGCGGAACCTGCCGGCCATCAAGCCTGTACGCATGGAGTCCCGGCGGTGGTCTGGGTCAGCGCCCATGAGCAGCAAAAGCGTCCGCGAGGGCTTGGCGATCGAGCAAGTCCTTGTCAATTTTGAGATAGGCCACGCCGTCCTCCACCACCACAACGGCCTCGGCAACGCCCGGCAAATTCAGCAACTGCTCAGTTAGCTGACGTGCCTGATCGCGACCGAGCCCCTCGACCTTGACCAACAGACTACTCAGGTGCCGCGGCGGGCGCATAGAGGCAGCCACTACCAGCCACAGCAGCGCCACGCAGGCCACAAAGCAAAACACTGGCGCAGCCCCCCACCGGCCATAGATCCAGCCGGCCCCAACGCCACCAACGAAGGCCCCGAGAAATTGAGCCGTCGAATAGACGCCCATCGCCGTGCCCTTGAGATCCGGGGGCGCCATCTTCGAGACCATCGACGGCAAGGTCGCCTCAAGCAGGTTGAAGCCGGTAAAGAACACATACAGCAGGCCAAACACGGCCCAGAAACCGGCGTCACCCAAGCCGACAAAACCCAGACCGGACAGGCCCGAAAGACCGATGAAGGTAAGAAATACTGGCTTCATCTTGCGTTTTTTCTCGGCCAGAATCACGAACGGCACCATGCTGCCAATGGCCAGCAGAAACACCGGGAGATAGAGGTGCCAGTGCTCCTCGGTCGGCAAGGCCAGACGATCCTTGATGATCAGGGGCACTACCACGAACAGGGCGGTCAGCATCAGATGCAAGCTGAAAATGCCGAAATCCAGCCGCAGCAATTCCGGATCCCGCAGCACTCGGCCCAGCGATCCGGTTCGCAGTTGCGCATCCCGATGAAACCGCGACACCACCGGCGTGGGCACCAGAACATGCAGCACGAGAATACTCAAACCCGCCAGACCCGTGATGAGCCAGAACAGTCCCTTGAGCCCCATCCAGTTGGACAGCACCGGGCCGGCGACCATCGCAATGGCAAACGACAGACCGATGCTGATACCGATCAGCGCCATTGCCTTGGTGCGATGCTCTTCCCGGGTCAGATCCGCCGCCAGCGCCATAACCACCGCCGCCACGGCACCAGCACCCTGCAGCGCCCGTCCGGCGATGATGCCGTAGATCGTATCGGATAGAGCCGCCACTGCGCTGCCCAGCACGAACAGCAACAGCCCGACAGTGATAACAGGTTTGCGACCCAGACGGTCTGACCAGAGGCCGAATGGAATCTGAAACAGCGCCTGCGTCAGACCGTAGGCACTCAGCGCCAGCCCGACCCGCAGCGGCGTTGCTCCGGGCAGATCGCGCGCCAGCACCGAAAAGACTGGCAGAATCAGGAACATGCCAAGCATGCGCAGCATGTAGATAGCCGCCAGGGAGACGCTGGCGCGCCACTCGAAACGGGTCATGGGACTATCGATGTCGAGGGCGGAACTCACAAATCAATCTCCATCATGAATAGCAGGTCAGAAATGACTCAGGCCTCAATGTACACCCGCATGCCGGTCCGGACCCGATCGAACAGGTTCAGGATATCCGCGCTTGTCATGCGGATACAGCCATGCGAAGCCGGTATGCCAGTGACGCCATGGTCCGGGCTGCCGTGCAGGTAGACATAGCGCCAGGTCGTATCGACGGCGCCATAGCGATTGAAGCCTGGCTCCAGCCCGCCGAGCCAAAGGATGCGGGTCAGAATCCAGTCACGGCCCGGATAGCGGGCTTCCAGCGCTTGATCATAGATCTCCCCGGTCGGCCGCCGGCCGCGGAACACCGTACCGGCGGGCAGCCCGGCGCCGATGCGGGCGCGAATCCGGTGCCAGCCCCGCGGCGTGCACTCGCTGCCGCGCAACTCGCCGGGTCCGTTTTTTGCCGTCGAGACCGGCCAGTGATCAATCACCGCCGGGCCGTCGCGCCATTCCAGCAGCTGCCGCGCCAGACTGACATGCAGGTAGGGCGCAGCCTCCCAATCAGCAACCCGTCGGTACGTCATTGTTCAAACAGGGCGATGGATTCGACATGCGCAGTCTGCGGAAACATGTCCATGACACCGGCCCGAACCAGCCGATAGCCATGTTGATGGACCAGCAGGCCGGCATCGCGGGCCAGCGTCGAGGGATTGCAGGACACATACACAATCCGGCTGGGTGCCCACTGGGGGATGCCGGCAAGCACCTCCTCAGCGCCCGCCCGGGAGGGATCCAGCAGGACCTTGTCATAGCGGCCCTCAGCCCAGGGTTGGCCGGCCAGAGGCTGAGTAAGGTCGGCGACGTGCCATTCGATCTGCTCCAGACCGTTCAGGGCTGCATTGCTCCGCGCCCGGGCAATGGCCTCCCGACTGCCTTCGACCCCAACAACGCTACCGGCCCGCGTCGCCAGCGGCAGGGTGAAATTACCAATGCCACAAAACAGATCGAGGATGCGCTCGCCCGGCTGAGGATCCAGCAGCGCCATGACCCGGCTGACCATGCGACGGTTGATGTCGATGTTGACCTGCGTGAAATCGGTTGGCTCAAAGCGAAACTGGACGCCCTCGGAGGGCAACGCATAGCTCAGCAATTCAGGCTCGGGCGGATACAACGGCGTGATCGAGTCCGGCCCATGCCGCTGCGTGTGGATTTCGAACCCGAAGCGCTGGGCAAATGCCTCAAGCAGCTGCCGATCCGCCTCCGTAAGGTCCTCCAGAATCCGTAGCACCAACGCCGCCCGTTCATCGCCAACGGCCACCTCGATTTGTGGCAGGCGTGCGGCAACGCTCAGCTGGGCGATCAGATCCCCCAGATCGCGCAGATGTTCACCGACCTTCGGGTGCAACACCGGGCACGACCCCAGATCGGTGATGAAGCTGCTGGCACGTTCACGAAAGCCAACCAGCACCCGGCCCTTCTTGGCCACGTGCTTCACCCCCAATCGCGCCTTGTGGCGGTAGCCCCAATGCGGCCCGGTGAGCGGTTCAAACAGCGGCACATCGGTGAGTTTGGCAACGCGCTGGAACTGTTCCAGCAACTGCGCCTGCTTGAAGCGAATCTGAGCCTGATCGTCCACATGCTGGAAGCTGCATCCACCGCAGATGCCGAAACTCGGACACCGGGGCGAAACCCGTTCCGGGGCCTGCACGAGCACGCTGTCGACCTTGCCTTCGGCGTAGTCCCGTCGCCGGTCGGTGTAGATGAAATTGACCTCTTCTCCCGGCAACGCACCGTCGATGAAGACCGGGCTGCCGTCGATCCGGCCGATGCCCCGGCCGTCGTGGGTCAGGCCCTCGATGGTGACCCGGACCGGATCGACGGGTAGCTGCTTTTTCTTGCGTTTGAAAGCCATATTGCGGATTCAGTCCGGAAAAACGCCGGTGGAAAGATACCGGTCGCCCCGGTCGCAGATGATCACGACGATGACAGCGTCCTCGACGGTGGCCGACAACCGTAAGGCGGCCGCGACCGCCCCGCCGGAGGAAATGCCGGCAAACAGCCCCTCCTGTATCGCCAGTTGCCGAGTAGTCTCCTCGGCGGTGGTCTGGTCAATCTCCAGAAGGTGATCAATTCGGCTGAAATCGCAAATCTTGGGCAGGTACGCCGCGGGCCAGCGCCTTATGCCCGGGATCTTGGACTGACCCTCGGGCTGCACGCCGATGATCTGGATGTTCGGATTCTGCTCCTTGAGGAATCGCGAAGTGCCCATGATGGTGCCGGTCGTACCCATCGAACTGACGAAATGGGTCACTCGACCTTGGGTATCGCGCCAGATTTCCGGCCCGGTCCCCTCGTAGTGCGCCAGCGGATTGTCGGGATTGGCAAACTGGTCGAGGATGCGCCCTTCGCCGCGCGCCTCCATCGCCCGCGCCAGATCGATGGCGGCTTCCATGCTGCCTTCCGCCGGCGTGAGAATGATCTCGGCACCATAGGCCTTCATGGAGGCGCGGCGCTCGGCACTCATGTTGGCAGGCATGATCAGTGTCATGCGATAGCCCATGACGGCCGCTGCCATGGCCAGCGCGATGCCCGTATTGCCGCTGGTGGCTTCGATCAAACGGTCGCCGGGCCGGATCTCGCCGCGCCGCTCGGCGCACTCGATCATCTTGAGCGCCGGACGATCCTTGACCGAACCGGCGGGGTTGTTCCCCTCAAGCTTGGCCAGCAGGGTATTGCGACGCGCCCCCGGCAAACGCTGCAATCGAACCAGTGGCGTATTGCCGACACACTGCTTGAGGGTCTTGAAAGACGGGCCGGTCTCCATGATGGCGGGTGATTCCTGAGCGTCAGAGTCAACTTAAGGTAAAATCGACGCGATTCTATCATCCGTCTCTCATGCCCATGAACACCCCGGAACTGCTCTCCCCCGCCGGCACCCTCAAGAACATGCGCTACGCTTTCGCCTATGGCGCCGATGCGGTGTATGCCGGCCTGCCGCGCTACAGCCTGCGGGTGCGGAATAACGATTTTCTTGAACAGAATCTCGGCCTCGGCATCGCCGAAGCGCATCGGCAGGGCAAGGCGTTCTTTCTGGCCACCAACGTATTACCGCACAACCGCAAGATCAACACCTTCATCCGTGATTTGACACCGATTGTCGCGATGCGTCCGGACGCGCTGATCATGGCCGATCCCGGACTGATCCTGATGGCCCGCGAGGCCTGGCCGGAGATGCCGATCCACCTCTCGGTTCAGGCCAACACGGTCAATTACGCAGCGGTGCGCTTCTGGCAGCGCATGGGCATCAGCCGGATCATTCTGTCGCGGGAGCTGTCGCTGGAGGAAATTGCTGAAATTCGCCAGGCCTGCCCGGACATGGAACTGGAGGTTTTCGTCCACGGCGCCCTCTGCATCGCTTATTCCGGGCGCTGCCTGCTGTCGGGTTACTTCAACCATCGCGACCCCAACCAGGGCACCTGTACCAACGCCTGCCGCTGGAAATACGATGTCCAGTCGGCCTCAGAAAATGCGGAAGGCGACTTTGTACCCGGTCAGCTGCGTCTGAACCTCAACGACCTGAATGGCGCCTTGACCGATTGCGGCGATCAGGCCCGGCATCCGCTGGCAGATGAAGTCTATTTTCTGGAAGAAGAAAACCGTCCCGGTGAACTGATGCCTGTCCTGGAGGATGAGCACGGCACCTACATCATGAATTCAAAAGACCTGCGAGCCATCGAACACGTCCAGCGGCTGGTGGCCATCGGCGTCGATAGCCTCAAGATCGAGGGACGGACCAAATCCTTCTACTACGTAGCCCGCACCGCGCAGTTGTACCGGCAGGCGATCGACGATGCCGTGGCCGGACGCCCGTTTGATCCCAGCCTGCTGGGCAAGCTCGAAAATCTGGCCCAGCGTGGCTATACCGACGGCTTCTACCAGCGTCATCACACCGAGGACTATCAGAATTATCTGCAGGGGCACTCGACCAGCCACCAACAACAGTTCGTTGGCGAAATTACCGGTCTTCACCCCGAGACCGGTGATGCCGAGGTGCTCGTCAAGAACAAATTTGCCGTCGGCGACCGGCTGGAACTGATCCTGCCGCAAGGCAACCAGGATATCGTGCTGGAACGCATGGTCGACACCCAGGGCCAGCCGCTTGCTGAAGCACCCGGCAGCGGCTGGCAAGTTCGCGTCCCGCTCCCAGCCGGGGCGGTCGACAAGGGTCTCCTGGCCCGATACCTGTGAACCTCTCAAAGGTTACCGTGTCGGAACGGCTGCCCCATCCATGGCCCTGCCAACAGGAGAACTTGCATGACCTTCACGACGCCCGACCTCTGTGACCGCCTGAGTGACAGCCAACATCTGCAGATTGCAGAACCGATCTTCACATCTTTCGGCAGTCACAAGCGGTTTTCAGGACCTATCACCACGCTGAAGGTCTTCGAGGACAACGTCCTCATCCGCCAGACGCTGGAGGAAAAGGTGGCCGGCGGCGTTCTGGTGATCGATGGGGGCGGCTCGCATCGCTGCGCCTTGCTGGGTGGCAACCTCACCCGGCTGGCGTGCGACAACGGCTGGGCGGGTATCGTCGTCTATGGCTGCATCCGCGACTCGGTGGAAATCAACGCCCTGCCGATCGGGCTCAGGGCACTCCATACCCACCCGCTCAAGAGTCACAAGAAAGGCACCGGTGACCGGGACAAACTGATCAGCTTTGCCGGAATCAATTTCCGCACCGGCTTTCATCTTTACGCCGACGAAGATGGCATGGTTGTGGCCGACACGCCGCTGATCTGAGCCATGGCTTACCGACTGACACGCATCTACACCCGCACGGGCGATGCCGGTGAAACGGGACTCGCCGACGGTGACCGCCTCTCCAAGGATAGCCCTCGGATTCACCTCCTCGGTGAACTGGATGAATTGAACGCCCATCTGGGCCTGTTGCAGAGCCATGAATTGCCCACTGACCTCCGCGAGGTCCTGATCGCGATCCAGCACCTGCTGTTCGATCTGGGCGGTGACCTCAGCCTTCCGGGACGGACATCGGTGCAGGGTGAACACATCAACTGGCTCGAATCGTGGCTGGACCATTTCAATGCATCACTGCCCCCGCTGAAGGAATTCATCCTCCCGGGGCCGCCGTCTGCTGCGGCCCAATGCCATGTCGCCCGAACTGTCTGCCGCCGGGCCGAGCGTGTTGCCGTCACCCTGGCCCGCAGCCACGCTCTCGGTATACACACCCTGCCCTTCCTCAATCGCCTGGCGGATGTGCTGTTCGTGGCCGCGCGTATCATCAGCCAGTCCAGTCACGCCGCGGAGACACTCTGGCATGCCGATCGAGCACTACCGGTGCCCCCGGCGCATTGATTCGCTCGGCGGCTCATGCCAGAATTCCCCACCGGATTACTCAAGATACGATACACATCATGGATATACTGCTTTCCAATCCCCGTGGTTTTTGTGCTGGCGTCGATCGGGCCATCGAAATTGTCGAGCGTGCCATCGAAGTCTTCGGCGCGCCCATCTACGTGCGGCATGAGGTGGTCCATAACCGCTATGTTGTCGATGGACTCCGCACCCGCGGGGCCGTGTTCGTGGAAGAGTTATCCGAGGTCCCTGAAAACTCGACTGTAATCTTCAGCGCCCACGGTGTTTCCAAGGCGATCCAGGAGGAAGCCAAACAACGCGGGCTGCAGGTTTTCGACGCGACCTGCCCGCTGGTCACCAAGGTCCACATCGAGGTCCATCACCACGCCAGCCAGGGCAGAGAAATCGTTTTCATCGGTCATGCCGGCCACCCCGAAGTCGAGGGGACCATGGGCCAGTACGACAACCCGGCCGGCGGGATTTATCTGGTCGAATCTCCCGAAGACGTAACGAGGCTGGTCGTCAAGGATCCGACCAATCTTGCCTGGGTCACCCAGACCACGTTGTCGATTGATGATACGCAAGCAGTGGTTGATGCGTTGAAGCAGCGCTTTCCGCAGATTTGTGGCCCGAAAAAGGACGACATCTGCTATGCCACCCAGAATCGTCAGGATGCCGTCAAGAAACTGGCGGACAAGTGCGATGTCATCCTGGTCGTGGGGTCGCCAAACAGTTCCAACTCCAACCGTCTGCGTGAAATTGCCGACAAGCTGGGCTGCCAATCCTATCTGATCGACGATGCCAAGCAGGTGCAGCGGGAATGGATCGAAAATGCCCGATGTGTCGGCATTACGGCAGGCGCTTCGGCTCCGGAAGTTCTGGTCGCAGAGGTCATCGCCAAACTCAAGGACTGGGGCGCCACGACGGCGGTCGAGTACCAGGGCATTGAGGAAAAGGTGGTCTTCTCACTGCCCAAGGAACTGCGCAAAACAGCCTGACGCTGCGCAATCCCCCTCGGCTTCACTCGTTCCGATCTGCCAGAAACACCCTTGGACTGAAGCCGAGATCCGCCTTGGAAGCCTGATTGTCAAAGACCATATCCGAGGTGATGCGGGCAGCCATCTCGGGGTTGAGGTGTTTGAAGCGCGGAATCACGGAGATCAGCCGGATAAACGCCTTGAGCACAGGTAGCGGAATGTTCAGCATGACGCACTTGACGTCAATCGCCGCCGCAGTTCGCTTGACCATGTCCTGATAGGTGAGAGTTTCACCGCCGCACAGATTGTAAGCCTTGCCAAAGCTGGCCGGATTGTCGATCGCCCGAATACAGGTCATGGCCAAATCCTCGGCGTGAACCGGCTGGCGCCGCCCGCGAGAACCTCTGATCAGCGGAAAGAACCGGAATTTCCGCAAGAATTCAGCGATGACGGTTACATTCTTGTCCCGACCGAGGTGATAGACCAGCGTCGGTCGAAAAATCGTCCAGTTGCAGCCATATGCGGTACCCATCTCGGCGATTTTCTGTTCAGCGTCTCC
>CAYFNI010000077.1:0-10930 GCA_964344495.1 uncultured Methylococcus sp. | reverse complement strand
GAACCGGGCGGTCATGCGTGGGAGAACCTCATCTCGGGGAAGGTCGGAAGCGTGTGCGGTGTTTGCAACTGCGGGCACCCTGAAACATTAGATTATAATTATAAACATGGTCGCGGCCCCGGTTGAAGAAAAAACATCGATGGTGCAGGCGTCGAGCAGCGATCAGTTGTGCTTGTAGGCCAGTTTTTCCAATGACTCCCTGTCCAGCAGATCCAGTGAGCCGCGAGCCAGTTTCACCCAGCCCTTGTCTTCCAGTCGCTTAAGGTGGCGCGATACGACCTCCCGGGCACTGCCAATGGCAACAGCAATGTCCTGATGGGTCATGCGCACCCGGTCATCAGCGGCTGAGTTCAGCAGGGTCCGCGCCAGCATGCAGTCGATGTCGCCTTCGACCAGTTCTTCCATGCGTCCGATCACATGTGCAAGGCGTTGGGCAAACCCGGCAAACACAAACGTGCGAAAGACATTGGACTGGCCGATGGCGTGGTGGAAATCGTCCGCCGATATGGCCAGAGCTGACACCGCCTGATCAGTGATCCCGAAGGCCGGATAGCGGTTGCCGCCGAGCAAACAGGAAGTCGTCAGTATGCACGCATTGCCCGATTGGACCTGGTACAAGAGCACCTCACGGCCACTGGGGGTGACGATCTGGACGCGGACAGTGCCCTCCAGAACCAGCAAATAATGACCGCATAAGCTTCCGGGCTGAAAGATGGTCTGTTCCGCCGGCAAGGTCATCAGCTTGGCCTGAGCCATCAAGCGAGCCATGGCAGAGTCCGCTGCCGGAGAAAAATTGGGGAAATAGCGGTTCCATAGTGCAGTATCGGCCATGGGCGGGACTCCAGTACACGTATTCGCATAATGCAACCGCCAACGTCGCGGCGGGCGGGCTATGGTCGGCGGTGGAGTCCCGACTGTCAAACTTCGAATAACGACCTAAGAATGGTTGTCGTCTGTGGCGGATCCACTTGAATGCGTATCGGGGTCAATGAATTTATCCATCAGCTTGAGTATCACGAAGCCAATCGTGAAGGCGAGCATGGCGGCTGTCATCAAAGGTGCGGCGAACGGGACATCGTGGGGGCCTATAGGTATCGAGAAAAGTGTCATAACGGTTCCTCAGTGATAATGATCGACGTCGATAGAGAGCGGCTATCTCAAAGCCAAACGCTTTTATGAAGCCGCTGTCCGATCGTCAGGTACATCATGGATGAGGCAAGGAAAGTGATCAGTGACGGAGTCACCCAAATGAATGTCTGTCTTCGAGTAGCACGTGCACAGCTTATTTAGTGGTGAGAACGTGTCCAGCAAGTACGATCAGTGGGGCTTTCCCGACATTTAATGTCCTTAAACCAATTAAATTCGGTCGCGGTTTAACGCATGGGCGGTGGCTCTTGCCTTAAGAATACCCCTTCGGCGGGAACGGTTGACGGGTTCCCGTCGGGCAGCCTCTGAATGGACTAAAAGGAATGCTGACCCTGGCTCAGAGAGGGCAATCTGGAATGGATTGGATTTAGGACTCCACTGATTTATGAGGCTTCGGATTGGTCCTGATCAGTGGGTGCGCCGCCTACACGATGCGCGACGCATAAAAAACCCGGTCCAAGACCGGGTTTAAGGCAGTACAGCCTCACAAGGGCTGGGTATTAGAGGCTAAATGAGGAATTCACGGATATCGCGACCCTGATTCAACAGATCCGAAAGCCATTTTGGCTTGATGCCACGGCCAGTCCAGGTCTGTTCGGAATTAGCGGGGTTTCTGTACTTGGCAGCTACTTTGCTGCCACGGGTTGCACGTACAGGCTTGCTGCCTTCGATGATTTCGACAGACACGTCGATCGATGCCGCCAGTTCACGAATCTTGGCAATGACGCTCTTACGCTCTGATCGCTGTTTATCCTTGACGATGGACTGTGCATTTTCAATCAGTTGTGCCAGTTCGGAGAGAGAGAGGTTTTGCAAATTGTCACTCATGGGTATCTTTTAGGGTTGAAAATAGAAATAAGGAACGACCTGAACATATTACCAAAATTAGGAGAAAAGTATATATCCGAGAGATTGGGCTCGGCAAGACACACATTGGGTTATGGCAATGAAAAAGCCGGCTGGCTTTCGAAACCCGGTGTATGAAGGTCCGCCGGTTGGGAATAGAGGTATGGTTTGCCCGGATCGCCGAGCACCGCATCTGGGTTTTTCGAATGTGCTAGGTAAAGGTCCAGATGAATGCCACGGCCGCGGTGACTAGAATTCTGACCAGCGTCACCCCGGCATTTCCGGCTAGACGCAGGGCTGAATCGAACCATCGCGCATCACAGCATCATCATGTCCATCGCTCTTGAGCTAGATATCCGTCCAGGACGTCAACCCGCAGAGGGGCTCGACCGACTCATCAGCCGCCTTGCCGAACTCGATCAATGCGCAATCGTGTCGACCAGGGGTGGCTTTATCGTTTATGTCAATCCATCTTTCGAGTGCCTCACCGGCTGGTCCTTTAATGAAGTAAGGGGGCAGCACTACGGGCATTTCAAGACGGGGTTCAGTGCCTTGCGGCTCACCGAAGCGCAATGGCAATGTCTGCTTGGCGGGCGCGAGTTGCGGCGGCGAATTACCAACCAACACCGCGATGGGCGCAGTCACGAGGAGGATAATTGCACGCGTCCCTTTGTCGATGGCCATGGCCAGCCGCTGTTCTGGGTGTCCATTGGTTCACTTTTGTCCGAAGTGGCAGATGCGCCGCGTAACTGGGAATACCTGGCCACGCATGACGCCCTGACCCAACTTCCCAATCGCGTGCTGTTCAGGGATCGATTGGCCGGTATCCGGGCTAGGGCACAACGTTCGGGCGAGCGTTTTGCCGTGGGTTTTGTGGACGTCGATTTGCTCAAGCCCATCAACGACACCTTGGGTCATCGCGCCGGCGATTTGCTGTTGAAACGGGTGGCCCGGCACCTGACAGCCAGTCTCAGGGCCAGCGATACGGTGGCCCGGCTCGGTGGTGACGAGTTTGGACTCATTCTGCCGGACATCGCCGGTTGCCACGAGGTTGAGCCCATCATGGACGATCTGCTCGGCAGTCTTCGGTCCCGGGTCATGCATCGCAAGCTCAGTCGACCGATCAGCATCAGCATCGGTTTCAGCCTGTATCCGGACGATGGCGAGCAGGATGGGCGCTTGCTTCACTGTGCCGATCTTGCCATGTATCAGGCCAAGGCAGCCGGCGGCGATGGCTATTGCTTTTACAGTCAGTGTCAGGCGGTTGCCCCCGGATTCGTGGCCGATCACCGCGCCTTGATGCACGCCTCATGATGGCCGCAGCATCGCTGCAGGCCACCGTGCGCCTGTGGCTGGCCCGTGCAAGGACCGCCATCAGCCGGCTGTTGCGTCCTTCCCGCCGCGGGTGTTCGCCCGTCTTGACACCGCCGCTCGCGCCGCGCAGAAACCGCAAAGGCCTGCTGTTGCCGCGACGGCGCGATGATTGAGAGCCGGCAGCGATCAGCGCGGGCTCCGCGGAGCATAAACCCGTTCGACCAGCGACAAAAACCACACTGGTCGCGCCAGTACGACATACAGGCCGATTGAGCCGGTGACCGGAACCGGCGCTATATCAATAATAAGGAGCAGCATCAGGCTTAGAAAAACCTTCAGTCGCGTTTCGAAGTTGGCATTCGAGGCGTCAGACGTGATCGGTTTGGTTGAGGGGTGGCCGTAGAGGCATCGGGTGGTCAGCAGGAACCACTCCGGACGTGCTACAACCACATACAGACCGATCAGGCAGGTCAGCGAGAGCGGGCCGAACCCGATCAGGCTCAGGACGAGCATGATCGCCAGGCATTTCAGGCGCGTCGACATGATGCTGTCGGCCAGTCCGGATGGTCAGTGTCCATGGAGGGCATTGTCACCGGGCCGGAACCCCGTCAGACATCCGTGGGGACACGGAACAACGGTTGAAGCACCCATAATCCGGCGAGTGGAGCGCGAGCCGTTCGGCGCGTATAATCGTCCTTTTGCCGGGTAGGGCCTCTGCCACCGTGCCCGCGCTCCACCGATTTCGTACTGCCGCATGACTTCCTTCGCCAAAGAGATCATCCCTGTCACGCTCGAAGACGAGATGCGCCAGTCGTACCTCGATTACGCCATGAGCGTCATCGTGGGGCGCGCTCTGCCCGACGTCCGCGACGGACTGAAGCCGGTGCATCGGCGGGTCCTGTATGCGATGCATGAACTCAGTAACGACTGGAACAAGCCCTACAAGAAGTCCGCGCGTGTTGTCGGTGACGTCATCGGTAAATACCATCCGCACGGGGATTCGGCGGTCTATGACACCATCGTCCGCATGGCCCAGCCGTTTTCGCTGCGCTATATGCTGATCGACGGACAGGGCAACTTCGGTTCGGTCGATGGCGACCCGCCCGCGGCCATGCGTTATACCGAAGTTCGCATGGCCCGTATCGCCCATGAGCTCTTGGCCGACCTCGAAAAAGAGACCGTCGATTTCACCCCCAACTACGACGAGTCGGCATTGCCGTCGGCATGGCCAACAACATCCCGCCTCATAACCTGACCGAAGTCGTCGATGCCTGCCTGTGGCTGATTGCCAACCCTGACGCCACGATCCAGGAGCTGATGGCGATCGTTCCCGGTCCCGATTTTCCGACCGCTGGCACGATCAACGGCGCCAGCGGCATCCGCGAGGCCTACCTGACCGGACGCGGCCGCATCTATTTGCGCGCCCAATGCGAGTTCGAAGAGGACAGCGCGCGCACCAGCATCATCGTCAACGAGCTGCCCTATCAGGTCAACAAGGCACGCCTGATGGAAAAGATTGCCGAGTTGGCCAAGGAAGGGAAACTGGAAGGCATCTCCGGCTTGCGCGATGAGTCCGACAAGGATGGCATGCGCATGGTGATCGAACTCAAGCGCGGCGAATCGCCGGACGTGGTGCTGAACAACCTCTACCAGCAGACGGCCATGCAGAGCGTGTTCGGCATCAACATGGTTGCCCTCATTGACGGTCGGCCGCGCTGCCTGAACCTCAAGGAGATCCTCGCCGCCTTCATCAATCACCGGCGCGAGGTCGTCACCCGGCGTACGCTGTTCGACCTGCGCAAGGCACGCGAACGGGCCCATCTGCTGGAAGGCCTGGCGGTGGCGCTGGCGAACATCGACGAGGTCATCGAGCTTATCAAGACCTCACCCAGTCCGGCCATCGCCAAGGAACGTCTGCTCGAACGCCACTGGCGGCCGGGCGTGGTATCGGAAATGGTGGCGCGCGCCGAGGATGCCAGTCGCTCGCGGCCGGAAGCGCTCGCACCCGGCTTTGGCCTGACGGAGTTGGGCTATCGGCTGTCGCCGGAACAGGCGCAGGCCATTCTTGATCTGCGTCTGCACCGTCTGACGGGCCTTGAGCAGGACAAGATCATCGGCGAGTACAAGGAAATTCTGGCGCGCATCGACGAGTTGCTCGAAATTCTTGGCAGTGACATCCGGCTGATGGAAGTCATCCGCGACGAGTTGGTGGCCATCCGCGATCAGTTCGGCGACCAGCGTCGCACCCGCATCATCGAGGATTACCTGGACCTCTCCCGCGCCGACCTGATCCCGGAAGAAGACAGGGTGGTCACGGTGTCGCATGAGGGCTATGTCAAATCGCAGCCCTTGTCCGCCTACCGCGCGCAGCGCCGCGGAGGTCGCGGCAAGATGGCCACCAGCATGAAGGAAGAGGATTACATCGAGAAGCTGATCGTTGCCAACACGCACGACACCATCCTGTGCTTCTCCAGTGTCGGCAAGGTCTATTGGCTCAAGGTCTACGAACTTCCAGTCGCCAGTCGCACCGCGCGCGGCAAGCCGTTCGTCAATCTGCTGCCGCTGGAAGATGGCGAAAAGATCAACGCCATCCTGCCGATTCGCGAATTTGACGATGGTCATTTCATCTTCATGGCGACCGCCTCCGGCATTGTCAAGAAAGTGGCGCTGAGCGAGTTCGAACGGCCGCGCTCGACCGGCAAGATCGCCATTGACCTGCGCCAGGATGACCGGTTGGTGAATGTGGCCGTGACCGATGGCCAGCAAAATGTGATGCTGTTCAGCAATGCCGGCAAGTCGGTGTGCTTCAGCGAAGACGACGTCCGCCCCATGGGACGTGGTGCCACCGGCGTGCGGGGCATGACGCTGCTGGATGGCCAGGAAATCATCGCTCTGATCATCGGTACCGAAGGCTCGGTGCTCAACATCACGGAAAACGGTTTCGGCAAGCGCACCGCCATTGGAGATTTCCCCCGGCATCGGCGCGGTGGTCAGGGCGTCATCGCGATCCAGACCAGCGAGCGCAACGGCGCCGTTGTGGCAGCGGTCCGGGTCCAGGAGGGCGACGAGATCATGCTGATCACCGATGCCGGCACCCTGGTCCGCACTCGCGTCGATGAAATCCGCGAACTGGGCCGCAATACTCAAGGTGTGACGGTCATCAAGCTGAGCGCCGACGAGCGGGTGGTCGGGGTTGACCGCATTCCGTACCTGGAAGGGGAGGAAGCGGACGATGACAATCTGGACCTTGCCGAAGGCGAAAACGATGGAGAGCAGGATGAGCCGAGTCTATAACTTCAGCGCCGGACCTTCGACGCTGCCGCTGCCGGTTCTGGAGCAGGCCCGCGATGAACTGTGCGACTGGCACGGTACCGGCATGTCGGTGATGGAGATGAGTCATCGCAGCAAGGCCTACGTGGCTCTGGCTGAGCAGGCGGAAGCCGATGTGCGCGCATTGCTGCAGGTGCCGCCGCAATACAAGGTGCTGTTCCTGCAGGGCGGTGCCAGCGGCCAATTTGCCGCGATTCCCATGAACCTGATGCGCGGCAGGGAGGCTAGTTGCTATGTCAATACCGGCATCTGGTCGAAGAAAGCCATCGGCGAGGCGAAGCATTACGGAACTGTGGCGATTGCAGCATCCGGAGAGGGCTCCGGATTCAGTTCCATCCCGCCGCGCAGCGAGTGGACGCTCGATCCGGCGGCGGCTTACCTGCATTACACCTCGAACGAGACCATCGGCGGAGTCGAATTTCACCACATACCTGATGCGGGCGGACTCCCGCTGGTATCGGATATGTCTTCCAACATTCTCTCCCGCCCGCTGGACGTCAGCCGGTTCGGCCTGATTTATGCCGGTGCCCAGAAAAACATGGGGCCGGCCGGCATTACGCTGGTGATCGTGCACGAAGACCTGATCGGCCAGACGTTGCCGGGTACGCCCTCCATCTTCGATTATGCTCAGCAGGCCGAGAACGGTTCCATGCTGAACACGCCGCCGACGTATCCCTGGTACCTGCTGGGACTGGTTCTGCAGTGGCTTAAAGGGCAGGGCGGTCTCGAGGCGATGGCGATCGTGAACGACCGCAAGGCCGCCCGGCTGTATGCCGCGATCGACGACTCCGACTTCTACTCCAACCCCGTCGATCCCGCCTGTCGTTCGCGCATGAACGTGCCGTTCCGCATCGCCAATGTCGAACTGGAAAAGACTTTTCTGGCCGAGGCCAAGGCAGAGGGGCTGGTCAATCTCGAAGGTCATCGCTCCGTCGGAGGTTTTCGCGCCAGTATCTACAATGCCATGCCTGAAGCGGGCGTCGAGGCCTTGATCGGCTTTATGCAGGCGTTCGAGCGCCGATACGGTTGATGCCCATGTTCAAGGTGCTGACCTATAACTCGATTTCATCGCTGGGGCTCGACCGATTTCCGCGCGAGCGGTATGAGGTAGCCTCGGAGATACAGCATCCGGATGCCGTGATGCTGCGCTCGTACGACCTGCATGGGCGCGAGATTCCGCCGACCTTGCGGGCGGTGGGGCGGGCCGGTGCCGGGGTCAACAACATCCCGGTGGCCGAATACACCCGCCGCGGCATTCCGGTGTTCAATGCGCCGGGCGCCAATGCCAATGCCGTCAAGGAACTGGTGATCGCCGGCATGCTGCTGGCCTCACGCCGTATCTGTGCTGCCTGGGACTTTGCCCGCAGGCTCGAGGGGGATGACCACCAATTGCACGCGCAGGTCGAGAAGGGCAAGAGCGCCTTCGCCGGTTTCGAACTGGCCGGCAAGCGGCTGGCTGTGCTGGGGCTGGGGGCAATCGGCGTCCGCGTTGCCAATGCGGCGATGAATCTGGGTATGGATGTGGTGGGCTACGATCCCCAGTTGACGGTCGAAAGCGCCTGGCAACTGTCTTCGCTGGCCAAGCGCGCCACCAGCATCGATGACCTGATCTCCCATGCCGATTTCGTCACGCTGCATGTACCGCTCAACGATCATACCCGCCATGTCATCAATGCCGCACGCATGGATTTCATGAAACAGGGCGCAGTGCTGCTCAATTTTTCCCGCGATCAAGTGGTCGACGAAGCCGCCGTGCTGGACGCGCTGGACAGTGGACGGCTGTCCACCTACGTCTGCGATTTCCCCAGTCGCAGGCTGATTGATCACCCCGCCGTGGTAGCGTTGCCGCATCTCGGCGCCTCCACCGCAGAAGCCGAGGACAACTGCGCCATCATGGTGGCCGACCAGTTGCGCGACTTTCTGGAGAACGGCAATGTCCGCAACGCGGTCAACCTGCCCGAGGTTGTGGTGCCACGCACCCAGGGGATCCGGCTGTGCATCGTCAACCGGAATGTACCCAACATGGTCGGGCAGATCACGGCTGCACTGGCCGAAGCCAAACTGAATATCCTCGATCTGGTCAACAAATCCCGGGGTGACATCGCCTATACGGTGGTTGACCTGGATTCACCGGTGCCTGAGGAGACCCTGCGACGGATCATTTCCATCGAGGGTGTGCTTTCGGCCCGCGTCATTCCCTAAGACGCCATGTCATCCGATCACGTTTCGCCCAACGATCTGTCGAACCTGTCCGATATCCGGCGCGAGATCGACGCCATCGACGACCAGTTGCTGGACCTGCTCAACCGCCGTGCCCGCTGTGCCCAACGGGTTGCCGAGATCAAGGTTGCGGCGGGTGCAGTCGATTGCTTTCATCGTTCCGAGCGCGAGGTCGAGGTGCTGCGGCGCATGATGGACAAGAACCCCGGTCCCCTGAGCCGGGAGACGGTCGGGCGCTTCTACCGTGAGCTGATGTCCGAATGTCTGGCACTGGAGAAACCTCTGGCCGTGGCGTTCCTGGGGCCGGAGGGGACTTTTACCCAGCAGGCCGCCTACCGGCATTTCGGTCATGCCATCTGCGCCACGCCGTTTCCGTCCATTGACGAAATCTTCCGGGCGGTCGAGAGCGGAGCTTGCCAGTATGGGGTCGTGCCGGTCGAGAATTCGACCGAAGGCGTCATCACCCACACGCTCGACAGTTTCCTGCATTCGCCGTTGACAATCGCCGGCGAGGTAAGCCTGCGGATCCATCACAACCTGATGTCGGCGGGTGTCGGGCTTGAAGCGATCGAAGAGGTCTTCTCCCATCAGCAGTCGCTGGCTCAGTGCCGAGAATGGCTGGACCGGTTCCTGCCGGGTGTACGCCGGACGGCTGTCAGCAGCAATGCCGAGGCCGCGCGTCGCACCGCCCAAACGCCGGGTGCCGCAGCGATTGCCGGTGAAGTCGCGGCCGAGTTGTATGGCCTCGGCATCATCGAGCGCAACATTGAGGATGAGCCAGACAATACCACCCGCTTTCTGGTCATCGGTCGCAACCCGGTCGGCTCGACCGGCGGTGACAAGACGTCACTGCTGCTCGCAATCCACAATGACCCGGGTGCGCTCTACGGCGTGCTGGAGCCGTTCGCGCGCCACGGAATCAGCATGAGCAAGATCGAGTCGCGTCCGTCGCGCCGGGCGGCCTGGGATTATGTGTTCTTTGTCGATGTCGAGGGACATCGCAGCGATCCGGCCGTGGCCGAGGCCCTCGCGGAATTGGAAAGCCACGTCACCCTGCTCAAGGTGCTCGGCTCGTATCCACGGGCATTCAACTAAGTCCAACGGAAAAATAGCATGCAGCCACTGGAGCTAGCCGTCCATGGGGTCAAGGGTCTGACGCCTTACATACCCGGAAAACCGATCGGGGAGCTTGAGCGCGAGCTGGGCATTACCGATATCGTCAAACTGGCGTCCAACGAAAATCCCTTGGGCCCCAGCCGCAAGGCTCTGGCGGCGGCCGCGGATGCCTTGGCGCAGGTTCACCTGTATCCGGATGGTGGTGGCTTTGAGCTGAAGGCCGCGCTGGCAGCCCGGTTCAAGCTCGATCCGGCCCAGATCACCCTCGGCAATGGCTCCAACGATGTGCTTGAGCTGATTGCCCGGGCCTTTCTCGGTCCCGGCGTATCGGCCGTCTTTTCGGAGCATGCCTTCGCCGTCTACCCGATCGTGACCCAGGCGGTCGGTGCCTCGGCCCGGGTGGCACCGGCCCATGACGGCCGCCGGGGACCGCGCTACGGTCATGATCTTGATGCGCTGCGCGAACGCGTGGACGGTCAGGTTCGGGTCGTGTTCATCGCCAATCCCAACAACCCCACCGGCACTTATCTCGATCGTGATGCCTTGACCCGGTTTCTGCGGGGCCTTCCCGACCATGTGGTGCCAGTGATCGACGAGGCCTATATCGAATATGTCGATGCGGACGATTATCCCGATGCCCTGACCCTGCAAGGTCTGCATCCGCATCTGGTGGTCACGCGGACGTTTTCCAAGGCCTATGGCCTCGCCGGTCTGCGGGTGGGCTACGCGGTGTCCAGCGCACCGATGGCCGATCTGCTGAATCGGGTGCGTCAGCCCTTCAATGTCAATGCTCCGGCACTGGCGGCCGCCGTCGCCGCTCTGGAGGATGCCGACCATCTGGCCCGCACGGTGGCCCTCAATACGGCTGGCCGCGCGTTGCTGACCGATGAGCTGACCCGGCGCGGACTGGTGGTCATTCCCTCGGTGGGTAACTTCGTCACCTTTGATGCTGGCAAGC
>CAYFNI010000076.1:0-10979 GCA_964344495.1 uncultured Methylococcus sp. | reverse complement strand
ACCCCTGTTGCCGCCGTGAGAGGGCGGAGTCCTGGACCGCTAGACGATGGGGACGGTGCGGGAAGGCGCGATTCTACTGGGCCGACGTGTTGTCGGCAACCCGCACCGGTGTCAGGGGCGCGGGTTGGGCATCGGCGTCAGCCTTTGATTTTGCCGATGATGGCGTTGGCAATGTCGCGGGTGCCGTAGGGCGAGCCCTTCTTGAGATCTGGGGTGACGACCTGGCCCTCGCGGATAACGGCCCGCACGGCAGCTTCGATCCTGCGGGCGGATTCAAGCTCGCCGATATGTTCCAGCATCATGGCCCCGGCGAGGATCATGGCGGTGGGATTGGCGATGCCCTTGTCGGCAATATCCGGGGCGCTGCCGTGAACCGCTTCGAAGATGGCGGCATCGGTGCCGATATTGGCGCCTGCCGTCAGGCCCAAGCCGCCGATCAGGCCGGCGGCCAGATCGGACAGGATGTCGCCAAACAGGTTCGTGGTGACGATGACGTCAAAGCTGTCCGGTTGCATGACCAGTTGCATGCAGCAGGCATCGACGATGCGATCGTCGAAGACGATGTCCGGATATTCCTTGGCGATGTCGCGGCCAATTTCGAGGAAAAGGCCCGATGTGCATTTGAGGATGTTGGCCTTGTGAACCAGAGTGACTTTTTTCCGTCCGGCCTTGCGGGCATAGTCGAAGGCGTAGCGGATGATGCGTTCGGAGCCCTTGCGGGTGACGATGGCCATGCTCTCGGCGGCGATTTTTTCGCCGTCGACCTGGATGAAGTGCTCGATGCCCGCATAGAGACCCTCGGTATTTTCGCGCACCGTCATCAGGTTGACGTTCTTGAAGATCGTGTCAGTACCCTCGAATGAAACGGCTGGCCGCACGTTGGCATAGAGGTTGAAGGCCTGGCGCAAGGTGACGTTAACGCTGCGGTAGCCACCGCCGACCGGGGTGGTTAACGGCCCCTTGAAGCAGAGGCGATTGGTGCGAATCGAGTCGAGTGTCTGATCCGGCAGGGGGTTGCCGCAGTGATCGACGGCTGCCATGCCGGCCAGCTGGCGATCCCAGGTGATGTTTGTGCCCGTTGCTTCGATGACATTGACTGCTGCTTCGACGATCGATGGACCGATGCCGTCGCCGGGGATGAGGGTGATGGTATGCATGCGATGCTCCTTGGGCTGGACAGGTTGAGATCTGGCCCGATTATCGCCCAGCAGGTTGCCGCAATTAAAGACGGCAACGGGTGACATTCTGTTTGCTCAGCGGTGTTGTGGGTGTCCGGGATGCCCCGGATGAAAGGAATTCTCAGCCCCGCCCAATTCTGATAAATTTGCTGGGTTTTTATGGATCAACGGAGATTTGGGATGGACGTTATTGAGCGCATCGAATCACAGCTTGCCGAGCACCCTGTCATGCTCTACATGAAGGGCAGCCCGGCGTTTCCGCAGTGCGGCTTTTCCGGTCGGGCGGTGCAAATTCTGCAGCACTGCGGCGTGCCGTTCGCCCACGTCAATATTTTCGAGGACCCCGAGTTGAGGGAGAGCCTGAAAACCTATTCCAACTGGCCGACGTTTCCCCAGCTCTACGTGCGGGGTGAACTGATCGGGGGCTGCGACATCATGATGGATTTGTTCCAGCAGGGAGAACTGCAGAAGATCCTCGAGAAAGCGCTGGGCGAAGGCGCTTAGGGTTGTTCGTGCGGGGGCTGGTTGGATTCCAGTTCGGTCAGCGCCTGCCATCGATTGACAATGCCGCAGAACAGGCGGGCGGTTTGTTCTGCATCGTAGATGGCTGAATGGGCCGAACTGTTGTCCCAGTCCATGCCGGCCGCCTGGACCGCCTTGGCGAGAACGGTTTGGCCATAGACCAAGCCGCTGAGCGTGGCGGTATCGAAGGTGCTGAAGGGGTGAAACGGATTCTTCTTGACGCCAGCTCGCTCCGTCGCGGCGTTGAGAAAGCCGATGTCGAAAGCTGGATTGTGTCCGACCAGAATGGCCCGGGTGCAGCCATTTTCGCGGACGGCGTTGCGGATCGGCTGAAAGATCTTCTGCAGAGCATCGCGTTCATCCACCGCCAGTCGAAACGGGTGGAAGGGGTCGATTTTATTGAAGCTCAGCGCAGCGGCTTCGAGCTTGGCGCCCGGGAATGGCTTGACATGGCTGGCGTGGGTTTCGCCGGGTTCCAGTCGGCCCTGAGCGTTCATCCGGACAATCACGGCGGCGATTTCCAGAACGGCGTTTTGCTTGGGGTTGAAGCCTGACGTTTCGATGTCCACGATGACAGGCAGATAACCGCGAAAACGTCGAGCCAGTAGGGGCTTTTCATGCTCTGACATAGTGGAATTGCAATTTGTGCTCGACTGGAATGGCGAAGCTTATTATATTGATCTCATTTGCCAAGCGCAGCCGCTGTCCATACGGATCCTTCCATGGGCGGATGGCAAAGGTAGCCGGTCGAACTTCAGTCGGGACCCCGTAACCATGATTAGTGATTGCCTCTCAAAAAATTTCCCGCGGATTCTTCCGCTGCTGGCGATCGTCTTTGCGTGTGGCTGTGCATCGACCCCTGATGCCACCACGGCTAAGAAGGACGATCGAGACCCCATGGAAAACTGGAATCGGGGCGTTCAGAACTTCAACGACAAGCTCGATGATTATGTGATGAAGCCCGTCGCTACCGGCTATAAAAAGTTTACGCCGGCCGCAGTCGATCATGGCATCACTAACTTCTATAACAATGTCGAGGATGTGACGGTCATCGGCAACGACCTGTTGCAGTTCAAGTTGCTGCAGACCGGCAAGGATATTGGCCGGTTTTTCGTAAACACGACTGTCGGCCTTGCCGGTTTTGTCGATGTGGCCAGCAAGATGAATCTGGGCAAGCACAACGAAGACTTTGACCAGACGCTGGCGACCTGGGGCGTGCCCTCCGGGCCCTATGTGGTCCTGCCGCTGCTCGGCCCCAGCACACCGCGCGGCATTTTCGGTATTGCGGGTGACACGGCCGCCAACCCGATCAACTGGATCAACCCCATGGCCGGATACTCCATCGGCAGCGGCTGGCATGCGGTGGATTGGGCTATCCTCGGCTCCGGCGCTCTGCGCATCACCGATCAGCGGGCCGACCTCCTGAGCGCCTCCAAGATCATGGACGAGGCATCGGTTGATCGTTACGAGTTCATCCGGAACGCCTACTTCCAGCAGCGTAACTACGTGATTCACGATGGCCATCCGCCGCTGGACGAGGAACTCGAGAAGCAGATGGATCTGGATCTTCAAGGTCTGGACAGCCCTTCAGCGGCCCCGGCTCCTGCTCCATCCAGCGTAACGCCGGCGACGCCCCAAACAACCAGTCACTGAGTTGGCATTGAATGCCGGCTGACCCGGGCGAAGGCCGACCCCTCTGGGGTCGGCCTTTTTTCTATGTGCGGAACGTCAAAAGTGGCACCCACATCTCTTCGCTGCTCAGGCCGCCGTGGACGCCGCGCTGCCGGAACGGCTTCTCGCCGAAGATCCGATCCCGAATGACCCAGCGATCTTTCATGATCAGTGTGTAATCGCCCACCCGTTCGTGCAGCCTGGGGTGTGCGTCACCCAATCCAAACCAGCCGGCCCGAATCAGATCGTCACTGCGAAAGCAGTCGATCGCTGCGCTCAGGTGCTCTCGCAGATAGGCCTCAAAGCGCTCCGCGCAGCCGGGACGAAGATAGCAATAGCCGACTCGCGGTTCTCCGCACAGCGGCAGGGCGAGGCAATCTGCGAGTTCCGGGTGATGTTCAAGGTCAATGATTTGTTCCGGGGCGGTGTCGATGAAGCCATGATCGGCGGTGACGATGATCAGGGCATCCGTTCCGGCAATGCGCTCCAAGAAGCGTCCAAATGCCTGCTCCCAGTCCAGGAAGTGTCGTTCTGCCGCTTCGCTCCGGGCGCCAAATTCATGCGCGACTCGATCCAGTTCCGGCCAGTAGGCATAGACGAATCGAGGCCCGTTGGGCGGTGTCAGTGCCTCGGTCAGACAGTTGAAAAAATGATCCATGGAGCGATAAGCGCTCAGCGTTGCCGGGCCAAGGTGAGCGCGGTTGAAGTCGGAATGCGCGATCTCGGCCGGCGAAATTACCGCGCTTGAAACACCCAGCCGTTCAAAGACGTTGCGGTGTCCGTGAAAAGCGCCGACATTCACTCCAGCCTGCTGCAGTGTGCTGCCGCCAAACCGAGGTCGGCCGGGGAGAACGGCCAGAACGGCGCCGAGTTCCCTGAAATACATGTGCCAGCCAGTCAGGCCATGCTGTTGCGGGGCAACGCCGGTGAGAAAGCTGGTAACGGCCGAGGCGGTCGTGGAGGGAAAGACCGAGGTCAGTCGGCCACGGCGAGCGCCGGCGAGAAAGGATGCCGATGCCCGTCCGGACAGGAAGCTGTCGCCGAGACCGTCGACGATGATCAGAGCCACCTTGCGGCAGTCACGGATGGCATCGACCGGCAGGGCAGGCAGCGGCGCGTAACCGTTCGCTTCGCCCCCCAGGCCGAGCAGCAGTGAGCTCATCAGATTGACGATGCCGCCGCGGTAGTCGGGCAAGACCCTGTCAGGTGTTGTCGCGGTCAGGCTCTGATCCGTTAGGGTGTGCGGGGTAAGGCCGTTCATGCTCAGAAACTTTGGCACGATGATAGAATGGAACCAGACTATCACTGTTTGCCGATCTGGCCTCCCCCGGAATGTCTGATACCTCACCGCAAAAATCCAGTTCTATTGCCGTCGAACTCAAGTCGGGTTCGATTACCTTGCCCATCCTGAAGGTGCACAGCGCCGATCTGGGCGAAATCAATGAGCAGCTCCAGCAAAAGCTGGGTAAGGCGCCGGAGTTTTTCCGGAACGCGCCGATCATTATTGATCTGGGTGAGTTATCCAGTGAAGCCAAGCAGGCCGTGGATTTTGCCGAACTGCTGAAATTGGTGCAGGGCTTGGCGCTGGCTCCGGTGGGTATGCGGGGCGGCAATGCCGAGCAGCAGAAGCAGGCCCAGGGCGAGAAGATCGCCGTGCTGGCCGAGGTGCGGACCGAGCCGGCGACGGCCCCCGAAGCCCGCCCTGCCGCGCGCAAATCGGTACCGCCACCGCCCAGACCCGTGGCGGCGAATACCAAGGTGATCGACCAGCCGGTGCGCTCCGGTCAGCGGGTCTATGCCAATGGCGGCGACCTGATCGTGCTGGCGCAGGTCAGCCCCGGCGCCGAGATCATGGCGGACGGCAACATACATGTCTATGGCCCGCTCAAGGGGCGGGCCCTGGCTGGTGTGCAGGGTAATCTGGAGGCGCGCATCTACTGTTCGGATCTTCAGGCCCAGCTGATCGCCATCGGAGGCCACTACCGGACGAGCGAAAGCGACGACAACACCTTCAAGGGCAAGCTGGTGCAGGTCGCCCTGCAGGACGATACGCTGGTCGTGACCCCACTCTGATCCACTGCTTCAAACATCAGGAGACTATTCGTGGCAAGAATTATCGTAGTGACTTCAGGCAAAGGTGGGGTTGGAAAAACCACCACCAGCGCGGCCATTGCCATGGGCCTGGCCTTGCGTGGCCACCGGACCGCCGTCATCGATTTCGATATCGGGTTGCGTAACCTCGATCTCATCATGGGCTGCGAGCGGCGTGTGGTCTATGACTTCGTCAATGTGATCAACAACGAAGCCTCCCTGAATCAGGCGCTGATCAAGGACAAGCGCTGCGAGAACCTGTTTATCCTGCCCGCCTCGCAGACGCGCGACAAGGATGCCCTGACCCTTGATGGTGTGGAGCGGGTGCTGAACGAATTATCGGAAAATTTCGATTACATTGTTTGCGACTCGCCTGCGGGTATTGAGCGGGGTGCCCATCTGGCCATGTATTTTGCCGATGACGCCATCGTTGTGACGAACCCCGAAGTCTCCTCGGTGCGCGACTCCGATCGCATGCTGGGATTGCTGGCCAGCAAGTCACGCCGGGCCGAGAACAATCAGGAACCGATCCGCGAATACCTGTTGCTGACCCGTTATTCCCCGCAGCGGGTCAAGATGGGTGAAATGCTCAGCGTGGATGACGTGCAGGAAATCCTGTCGCTGCACCTGCTCGGTGTCATCCCCGAGTCCAAGGCGGTCCTGAACGCATCGAACTCGGGCAATCCGGTGGTCATCGACGACAAGAGCGATGCCGGTCAGGCTTATCAGGATGTCGTCAGTCGCTATCTGGGCGAGGATGTACCCCATCGTTTCATTGATGAGGAAAAGAAGGGTCTGCTGGGCCGTCTGTTCGGAGGCAAATCATGAGCTTGATGGATTATTTTCGATCATCCCGCCCGAAAACGGCGTCCATCGCCAAGGAACGTCTGCAAATTCTGGTCGCCCATGAGCGGCGCGCCGAACGCAGTCAGCCGGCTTATCTCGCCGATCTGCAGCGCGATCTGCTGGCCGTCATCCGCAAATACGTGAACGTCGATCAGAATGCGATCACCGTCAGCATGGATCAGGACGAAAACCGCGAGGTGCTCGAACTGAACATCGTTCTGCCGGAAGAAAACCAGCCGCCCCGCCGCCGCTCGGCCGTCTAGAGGCCCCGGTTGGTCCCCAGCTCCGCCGTATCAGGTGTCCCAGTGATGGTCGGGCACCTGATGCGGCGGGTCTTTTGTCAGTGATGTGCGGGCTTGGGCGCGGCCGGGGCAGAAGTGACTGGAGCCGTCTTTTCAATCAGGGTCCGGTCGTCAATTTTCAGCAGGGTAATGCCCTGATCCAGTATGTAACGGCACTCGGCGCGCTTGGCTGTGCCCGGGTTGTTCCAGACCAGCGTGACATACGACATTCCATCGCTATTGGATTCTGAAGGCGTATACGGGTGGGTGCCCACCTCCTGACGGACGGCTTCGGAACATTTGTCGAGTGCGAGGCTGTTCAGCATGCCCGAGGTTTGCAGAAATGCGCCCTGCACCTTCTCCTGCTGGGTTTCTCGCGTCGAACCGACAATGATGAATCCGACCACCATCAGCACGACAAACCCGATCATCCCTTTGACTAAATTAGATTCCACGATGGCCTCACGATTGGAAAGGTTAATTGGCGGCGTGGACTATAGCAAAAAACCACCGTTGTCCGGGCTCAGGTTTGGACACGGAAGCAGCCGGTGATATGGTCATCGATCAGTCCGGTAGCCTGCAGATAGGAATAGCAAATCACTGACCCGACAAAGCTGAAGCCGCGCTGCTTCAAGTCCCGGCTGAGTTGATCGGACAGTGGGCTGCGGCTGGGCAGATCGGCCATGCCGGGCCAGACTTGCGCAATCGGCTGGCCATCGACAAAGCGCCACAGGTACGCATCAAAGCTGCCAAACGCGGCCTGAACCTCGAGAAAGGCGCGGGCATTGCGGACCGCCGAAGTCATTTTCA
The DNA here is from genome assembly GCA_964344495.1 of uncultured Methylococcus sp. Classification (GTDB taxonomy): domain Bacteria; phylum Pseudomonadota; class Gammaproteobacteria; order Methylococcales; family Methylococcaceae; genus UBA6136. Next base: position 3,580 of record CAYFNI010000076.1, on the reverse strand, counting down.
GCCGGTTGCGAATCAGTCCGGGGTTGGCGAGCAGTGAGGCGATCCGTGCCGCGTCAAAATCGGCCACCCGAAGTGGATCGAACTGCTCGAATGCCGCCCGGTAGGCGTCACGTTTGCGCAGTACCGTCACCCATGAGAGCCCGGCTTGCGCGCCCTCCAGAAGCAGGAACTCGAACAGGCGCCGGTCATCGTGTTGCGGGATGCCCCACTCCGTATCGTGATACTGGCGCTCCAGTGCGCTGCGCTCAGCCCAGGGGCAGCGGTTCATGTCGATCATCGGGCAGGTCCTCGGCGGTATGCCAGGCCTGCCAAACCGGTGTGAGATCGGCGGGCAGGGGGGGCAGACGGCCGAGTTTGGGCCAACTCTCATCCGGGCCGTGGAAGTCGGAGCCGCAGGAAGCCAACAGGCCGAACTGCCTTGCCAGTGTCGCGCTGGACTGGACCTCGCTCGGCGAGGCCGTTCCCGACAGCACCTCCAGGGCGGCGCCGCCCATCTCCTTGAACTCCCCCAGCAGCCGACGCAACCAGCTACCGGTCAGCTTGTAGCGCTGCGGATGGGCCAGGGTGGCGGTGCCTCCGGCGGCGGTGATCCAGTCAATCGCGGCGTCCATGTCAGCCCATCGGGTAGCGACGTAACCGGGGCGTCCCGGCGTCAGATAGCGGTTAAAGACATCCCGGACATCCGCTGCCAGTCCGCGGCGTGCCAGGCAATGGGCAAAGTGGGTGCGGGTGATCATGCCGGTCCCGCTGAGCGCCAGGGCGTCGGCATAGAGTCCGTGAATACCCGCCTTGGCCAGGCGAGCGGCCATCTCCTGGGCCCGTTCGCTGCGGATGGCCGCCAGCTCTTCAAGGCGTTGATTCAGGTGGAGGTCGTCACGGTTGATGTTCAGGCCGACCAGATGCAGCGTCCGGTTTTGCCAGGTGACAGAGATTTCGACACCGTTGATCAGGCGGATGCCGGCGCGGTGGGCTGCATCGTGGGCTTCAGCGAGACCGGCAGTGGTGTCATGGTCGGTCAGCGCCAGCACCTGAATGCCCGCCGCTGTGGCACGGCTGACCAGTTCAGTCGGCGAGTAGGCGCCATCCGACGCGGTCGAGTGGGTGTGCAGGTCATGGACCGGGGACGTGCGGGTATTCATGAGGCCGCCGGCCGGATGGCGCGCGCGCCGGCACTTTGGGCGGGCATGCCATACAGGCGCGCATAGAGCCCGTCCTGGGCCAGCAGTGCCTCATGGTTGCCCTGTTCGACGATGTGGCCGTCTTCAAAGACCAGAATGCGGTCGGCGTGGGTGATGGCGCTGAGGCGGTGGGCCACGATCAGGGTGGTGCGCCCGGCGAGGAAGGTATCAAGCGCCCGGTAGAGGTTGGCTTCGGTGACATTGTCGACCGCCGAGGTGGCTTCGTCGAGGATCACCACGCAAGGATCAGTCAGAACCATGCGGGCGATCGCCAGTCGCTGTTTCTGGCCGCCCGATAGCCGCACGCCAGCTCGGCCGACGACGGCATCAAGCCCCGCAGGCATGGCGGCGATGGCGTCACGCAGCTGGGCGATGTCCAGTGCCCGCCACAGGTCTTCGTCTCGGGCCGGTCGACCCAGCGTCAGATTGGCGCGCACCGTGTCGTTGAACAGAACCGGATGCTGCAGCACGGTGACGACGTGTTCGCGCACCACGTCCATGCCGATCTGATCGACCGGAACGCCGTCATAGCAGATCCGGCCGTAGGTCGGCGGATACAGCCCGATCAGTACTTGCACCAGCGTCGATTTGCCACCGCCGCTGGCGCCAACGAGGGCGACTTTCTCGCCGCGCGGGATGTCAAGGGTGATGTCGCGGAGGATCTCGCCCCCATTCGGATAGGTGAAGCTGAGCCGGTCGATGAGGATGCCGACCGTCTGCTGCCCCTGAAATGGGTTGTGCCGGTGCGGATAGACCGGTTCCTGCTGGCATTCGTAGAACTGGTTGAGTCGCTCCAGTGCCGCGCGGGCGCCGTAAAAGGCGTATTGCATGCCAAGCAGTTCCTGGACCGGGGCCATCATGAACCACAAGTAGCCGGAGACGGCCATCATTTCACCGATGCTAAGGTCCGAGTACACCACCATGAACAGGGCGAGGCCGCGGAACAGATCAAACCCGGTCAGGAACACCAGAAAGCTCATGCGGCTGGCGGCATCGCTTTGCCAGGCGAAGGCCGCCGAGTGATCCCGGACGCCGCGGGCGGTGTCCAGCAGGCGGCCGAAGTAGTGTTGCTCCCGGTTGCTGGCACGAATCTGATAGAGAGCTTCGAGGGTTTCAGTCAATGCGGACTGAAAGGCGCTGATCGCCGAATTCTCCCGCCGCTTGAGCGTCTTGACCCGTTTCCCTACGGCCTTGGTCAAGAAAATCACGGCCGGGTTGAGCAGCAGGATGCACAGGGCCAGGCGCCAGTTCATCCACAGCAGGACAGCGGCGGTGCCGGTCAGCGTCAGCAGGGCAACCAGACTGCGGGCAACGGTGTTGGCAATGAAGGCGTCCACCGTGGCGAGGTCGGTCACCAGATGGGTGACCACCGCGCCGCTGCCGAGGCTCTCGTAGTCGGCCATGGAGATGTGTTCGAGTCGGCCGAGCAGGCGGGCGCGAATGCGAAAGATGACATCCTTGGAAATGAGCGAGAAGGCCCGGGTCTGAATGACATTGAACAAGGCGGATAGGAACCGCAGCAGCAGGGTCAGCACCAGCAGGACGGTGATGTAGAGCACCGGTCCGTGCCACACGTGCGGAAACAGGCGATCCATCCACTGCAGGGCGATGCCGGGCCGGTTCAGAAGCACTTCATCGACCAGCATCGGGAGCAGCAAGGGTACCGGCACGGCAGTCAGGGCGGCCAGAATCGCGACCAGTTGCGCTACGATCAGGTCGCGACGGTGCTCCAGCACAACCGTCTGGATATAGCGCCAGCTCAATCGGTCGGTGGGCGTGCGGCGGGTGTTGGCATGGGTCATGGGGTGCGGGTCGGGTCTGGGCGCTGTTTCAGGATGGCGGTGATGCGATTGACAGGCAAGAGGGGGGTGGCGTCAAGCCCCGTGCCGCTTGCGGCTGTGGTCCGATATCGATCTGTCGGGCTTCCTAGGTTCCGGCGGTGTTCTGCTACAATAGCGCGCTTTTTTATCCGTCCGGGGCGGAGCTTCTCCGAGAGCAACCCGTACCTTGGTGGGCGTGACGAAAAATAGAGATGGCCTGTGCCTCATGTGCCGGCAGAAGCCATCAGAAAACCCAGCAATGCCTTTGGAAAAGTATACCCCGGCCTACTCATGACACTCACTGAAAAGCCTTCAGCCCCTGTTCGCCAATCCAGTTACACGCGTGAGGAGTTGCTCCGCTGCGGACGTGGCGAGCTGTTTGGTCCTGGCAATGCGCAGCTGCCGCTGCCGCCCATGCTGATGTTCGACCGCATTACCCACATTGCCTCCGAAGGGGGGCTGTTCGACAAGGGCCACATCACGGCGGAACTGGATATCGATCCGAGTCTGTGGTTCTTCAGTTGCCATTTTCAGGAAGACCCGGTCATGCCGGGCTGCCTGGGGTTGGACGCGATGTGGCAG
>CAYFNI010000075.1:0-11116 GCA_964344495.1 uncultured Methylococcus sp. | reverse complement strand
CCTTCAATGCCGACTTCGACGGCGACCAGATGGCCGTGCATGTTCCGCTGTCGCTGGAAGCGCAGCTGGAAGCCCGCACCCTGATGATGGCGACCAACAATATTCTGTCGCCCGCCAACGGCGAACCGATCATCAACCCGACCCAGGACGTGGTTCTGGGCCTCTACTACATGAGCCGTGAGCGCGTCGATGCCAAGGGAACCGGCATGCTGTTCTCGGACGTGGATGAGGTTCAGCGCGCATACAACAATCGCGCCGTGGACATTCAGGCGAAGATTACTGTGCGCCTGCGCGAGACCACGCTGCACGAAGACGGTTCGCGCGTGACGCAGATGCGGCGCGTCGAAACGACTGTCGGTCGCGCCATCATCTGGACCATCGTACCGGAAGGTATCCCCTTCGAGATGGTCAATGTGGACATGACCAAAAAGGCCATATCGCGTCTGATCAACCATTGCTACCGCACGCTGGGCATCAAGAACACCGTGGTGTTTGCTGACAAGCTGATGTACCTCGGCTTTTCGAATGCCACCCGCGCCGGCGTGTCGTTTGGTGTGGATGATATGGCGATTCCGGCGCGCAAGGAGGACATCATTGCGTCCGCCGAAGCGGAGGTGAAGGAAATCCAGAACCAGTACGCTTCCGGTCTGGTAACCGACGGCGAGCGCTATAACAAGGTGGTCGACATCTGGTCGCATGCCAACGATCAGGTCGCCAAGGTCATGATGGACGGTCTTGGAACCGAAGAAGTCGTTCGGGGCGATGGCACGCTGGCAGAGCAGAAATCGTTCAACTCTGTCTTCATGATGGCTGATTCCGGTGCCCGTGGTTCCGCAGCGCAGATTCGTCAGCTGGCCGGCATGCGTGGCCTGATGGCCAAGCCAGACGGCTCGATCATCGAGACGCCGATCACGGCCAACTTCCGTGAGGGGCTGGACGTACTGCAATACTTCATCTCGACCCATGGCGCTCGCAAAGGTCTGGCGGATACCGCACTGAAGACGGCCAACTCCGGTTACCTGACCCGCCGTCTGGTGGATGTGGCCCAGGATCTGGTTATCACTGAGGAAGATTGCGGTACGGCCGAGGGTTTGATGATGGCACCCCTGATTGAGGGTGGCGACGTGGTTGAACCGTTGGCAGAGCGGGTCTTGGGCCGGGTTGTGGCCGAGGATCTGCTGGATCCGGCCACTCAGGAGGTACTGCTGACGGCCGGCGCCATGCTGGATGAAGGCGCGGTAGCCCTGCTTGAACAGCACAGCGTTGATAACGTCCGGGTCCGGTCCGTGATTACCTGCAAGACCCGCTACGGTGTCTGCGCGGCTTGCTACGGGCGTGATCTGGGCCGTGGCCACAGCGTCAACATTGGCGAGGCCATTGGCGTGATTGCGGCGCAGTCGATCGGCGAGCCGGGCACACAGCTCACGATGCGGACGTTCCATATCGGCGGCGCCGCGTCCCGTTCGGCGGCTATCAGCAACGTCGAGGTGAAGTCGGCCGGTTCGATCAAGCTGAACAACATCAAGACGGTCGAGAACAAGGACGGCAACTTGGTGGCGGTGTCCCGTTCCGGTGAAGTCAGTGTGATCGACGAGCATGGCCGCGAGCGTGAGCGCTACAAGATTCCCTATGGTGCGGTCTCCACCGTGCGCGAGGGTGATGCCGTCAAGGCTGGTCAGGTCATCGTGACCTGGGATCCGCACACCCATCCGGTCGTGACCGAGGTGCAGGGATATGCGCGCCTGGTCGATTTCATCGAGGGCGTGACGGTTCGCGAGCAGTCCGACGAAGTCACCGGCCTCAGCTCCATGGTGGTCATCGATCCCAAGCAGCGCGGCGGTACCGGCAAGGATTTGCGACCGATGGTCAAACTGGTCGATGAAAACGGTGACGATATTTTCATTCCTTCGACCGAGATCGTGGCACAGTATTTCCTCCCGGCCGGAGCCATCATCGGTATTCACGATGGGGGTCAGGTGCGGGTAGGTGACGTACTGGCTCGAATTCCGCAGGAGTCGAGCAAGACCCGCGACATTACCGGCGGTCTGCCGCGGGTGGCGGATCTGTTCGAGGCGCGCAAGACCAAGGATCCGGCGATTCTCGCGGAAGCGACCGGCACGATCAGTTTCGGCAAGGAGACCAAGGGCAAACGTCGGGTTATCGTGACGGACTCGCACAACGTCCAGCATGAGGTGCTGATTCCGAAGTGGCGCCATATCACGGTGTTCGAGGGCGAGCACGTCGAACAGGGTGAAACCATCGCCGAAGGCGATCTGACGCCGCACGATATCCTGCGCCTCCGCGGAATCGCCGAATTGGCCTCGTATCTGGTCAAGGAAATCCAGGACGTTTATCGTCTTCAGGGTGTCAAGATCAACGACAAACACATTGAGGTCATCATTCGCCAGATGCTGCGCAAGGTGGAAATCACCGATCCGGGTGATACCCTCTTCCTGCGCGGTGAGCAGGTCGACAGGGCCCGCCTGTATGAGGAAAACGAGCGTGTCGAGGCCGAAGGCAAAATCCCGGCCTACTTCGAACCGATGCTGTTGGGTATCACCAAGGCGTCGCTATCGACCGAATCCTTCATTTCGGCCGCATCCTTCCAGGAAACGACCCGTGTCCTGACCGAGGCTGCGATTCGGGGTTCCAGCGACAAGTTGTTGGGGCTCAAGGAAAATGTCATCGTGGGACGGTTGATTCCGGCCGGCACCGGTCTGGCGCATCACCGTGACCGAAAGCGTCGGGCGGAGCAGGAAGAGATGAATGGCGTCGAGGAGACGCCCGTCATGGATACCAGCGAGGTCGAAGAGGCGCTGAAGCAGGCGTTGAACCTCTAAATAGCCGCAACCGGCTGCCGGGTTGTCGTCGCAGGCGAGAGTCGACAACCCGGACAGATGTTGAAAGAATGGAGCCAATCCCTACCGGTGGTCGGTAGACAATCGTGCAATTGCATCGGGACATCCGCTATGAATAAATCCGTGTTGAAAAGTTTGGTGGGCGCAGGTCTGTTGGGTTTGGGGGTATCGACGGTCCAAGCAGCCGGCGATGCGGCAGCCGGCAAGGAGAAGTTCTACACCTGCGCAGGCTGCCATTCCGTACCGGGTTACACCAATACCTATCCCACGTATCATGTCCCCCGACTGGGTGGGCAGCATGGCGACTACATCGTTTCGGCACTGACGGCGTACAAGGAAGACGAGCGGAAACATGGCAGCATGAAGGGTAATGCCGATGACCTCAGTGAACAGGATATGGAGGATATCGCGGCATTTGTATCGAAGTTCAGGGGCATGAATTCAGCCTTGCCGGTAACGGGCAATCCCGCGGCCGGAAAAACCAAGGCGGCGATGTGCGCCAGTTGCCACGGCGAGGACGGTAACAGCGACAATCCGATGTTTCCGCGTCTGGCCGGCCAATACGAGAGTTACCTGATTCGTGTGCTCAACGAATACAAGTCAGGCGCCAGAACCAACCCGATGATGATGGGCTTCGCCTCGACCCTGAGCGAAGAGGATATCAAGGATGTATCGGCATACTATGCCAGCCAGAAGAAAGGTCTCACGGTCCCGACTGATCCGTGACCGTAGAGCGTGGGACGGGACGTTACCGCCCTGCTGAATGTGACGCAATGTGGGCGTGGGTTGAGGGGCGGATTCTTTATCGCTCTTCTTCGGAGTGGATGACGGGCGGGATCCGAGGGTAACGGAATGTTGCACAAGCCCAGTGTTCGCCGATGGGTTTTAACCGGCGGTCTGATGTCGCTACTGGTCGGAACGGCGCCGTTGTCAGCCGCACCGGTGGTAAACGAAAAGCGCATCATGGGATGGCTGGAAACCGTATTTCTGCGCCCGCAGAACCTGAAATTGACGGCCAAACTTGACTCCGGGGCCAAGACGTCTTCGGTCAGCGCCGAGCATATCGAACATTTCACCCGCAACGGAGAGGCTTGGGTTCGCTTCGACTTTGTCGCGGACAAGCAATCCGATCCGATCAAAATCGAGCGTCCCCTCGTGCGCAAGGCTGTCATCAAGGAACGGCTCAGCGCATCATCGACCCGTGAAGTGGTCCTGCTGAGTATCTGCAAAAATGGGATCACCTACGACACTGAGTTCACCCTCAACGATCGGAGTAATTTCAATTACCCCATGCTGCTGGGAAGAAGCTTTCTGGCCGATGTCGCCTTGATCGATTCGGGCAGCACATTTCTCTTCAAGGCCGAAAATGATCCGTGCGCACAAAAAGACAAATCCGCCCCTTCGCATTGAGAGAGGCGTGTTTTTGGACTTCCTGACACGCTCACGGTAAGTCGCATGCGAGGGGCTCACGTCAAATTCCTGGCGCTGCTGCTGATCCTGATCGGTCTCAGTCTCTGCTGGTTCAAGGTCACCCGACTGGGCTTGCCCTTGTTGCCTACGGAAACCGCGGATGTTTTGACAGTTGAGGCCAGAATCGAATTCAAGGCACGCCGCGACGCGGCCGTCAAGGTACGCTTCTTCATCCCCCGTCAGCCGGCAGGTTATACCGTGGTGGATGAGAATTTTGTATCTGGCAATTACGGCCTGACGACGGAGGACGATGGTCAGCATCGAACCGCCGAATGGGCTGTTCGTCAGGCGCGTGGCTATCAGGTGCTGTATTACCGACTGCATCTCTCTCGCGACCCGACGGTCCAGTCCGCAACGGGTGATGGCCTTGCGCTACCCCCACTCCCGCAGAAGGCCTTGCCGGAGGCATTAGCGTCCGCCGCCAAGGGGTTAATGAATGATGTGCGCAACAAGTCGGCGGATGACAAATCGTTTGTGCGCGAGTTGTTGGTGCGCCTCAATGCGCCAACGGCCGATCCGAATGTTCTGTTGCTGCGTCAGGGCATTGCCGACGAGGATGACTGGGTCCGGCGCGTCATTGATCTGCTGGCCAGCGTCAATGTCACAGCGCGTATGACCCACCTGCTGTTACTGAAAGATGGCATCAGTCATGGGTCACTGACCCCCTGGCTGCAGGTGTTTGATGGCAAGGAGTGGGTTGCTCTGGATCCCGCGACCGGAGAATCGGGTGTGCCGGTCAGCAGCATCGTCTGGCACGTCGGCAACGAACCCGTGCTGGACGTGAGCGGCGGGAAAAATGCCCGGGTCGAATATTCAGTCATGGAGCGTTCCCAGGATCGGACGCTGGTTGCAGAGCAGCGTGCCCGCCAGATGGGGTCGCGTCTGATGGAATACTCCCTGTTCAGTTTGCCGATCAGCGTGCAGAACGTGTACCGGGTCTTGTTGATGGTGCCGGTGGGGGCGCTGCTGATCGTGGTGCTGCGCAACTTGATCGGACTGAGAACCTTTGGGACCTTCATGCCGGTCCTGATTGCATTGGCCTTTCGTGAAACCGAGTTGTTGTGGGGGATGGTGCTTTTCATCATTCTGGTAGCGCTGGGTTTGCTGATCCGCTTCTATCTTGAATACCTGAAGTTGCTGCTGGTGCCGAGGCTCGCCTCTGTGTTGACGATCGTGATCATCCTCATGTCCGTGATCAGCGTCTTCAGCCACAAGTTGGGATTCGACCGGGGGCTGTCGGTGGCCTTGTTCCCCATGGTGATTCTGGCCATGACGATTGAACGCATGTCGCTAGTGTGGGAGGAGTTGGGGCCCGGCGAAGCCCTGATTCAAGGGTTCGGCAGCCTGATGGTGGCTGCGCTGGCCTATTTATGCATGAGCAGCCGCTATCTGGAGCACCTGATTTTCGTGTTTCCGGAATTGCTTCTGGTCATTCTGGCCTTCACGCTTCTGCTTGGCCGCTACACCGGTTACCGGCTGACAGAATTGTGGCGTTTCCGGGCGGCGCTGCGAGGCTGAACGTGACCGCCAGCCGAAAGCTCTGGCCGTGGCAGCGCTTGCGTCAACTGGGCGTGATGGGCCTGAATGAGCGGAATGCCGATTTCATCCTGCCGTATAACCCGCGCAAAAATTACCCGTTGGTCGATAACAAAATTCTGACCAAGGGGCTGGCCGAAGCCGCCGGTATTCTCACACCGAAACTTTATGGCGTGGTGGAGATTGTCCATCAGGTCGAGGGGTTGGCCGAGATGCTGCAGCCTTACGAAGATTTCGTCATCAAGCCTGCCCATGGCGCGGGCGGCGAAGGCATTCTGATCGTGACGGGTCGTCATAACGACCGATATCGCAAGGCCAATGGTGCCTCGGCAGATGAGGAGGACCTAGCGCACCATGTGTCCAACATTCTGGGCGGCATGTATAGCCTTGGGGGTCTGCCAGACTCCGCGCTGATTGAGTACCGCGTCAAGTTTGATCCGATCTTTGACAATATCAGCTTTCAGGGTGTGCCTGATATCCGGATGCTGGTTTTTCGGGGCATACCGGTGCTGGCGATGATCCGCCTGCCGACCCGTCTGTCGGATGGTAAGGCCAACCTGCATCAGGGCGCCTTGGGGGTTGGCATCGACATCGCGACCGGGCGAACGCGCTGTGGCGTGTGGCATGAACGCCCGATCGAGGAGCACCCGGATACGGGCGGAAGCCTGTCGGGCAGGATCATTCCTTACTGGGATGAGGTGCTGGCGATGACAGCCAAATGCCATGATTTTGCCGGTCTGGGATTCATCGGCGTGGATATCGTGCTGGATGAAGCGTTGGGGCCGATGATGCTCGAAATCAATGCCCGCCCCGGCCTCAGCATCCAGCTTGCCAACCGGATCGGACTTTTGCCCCGCCTCAGGCATGTGCAGGGTCTGACAGCGATCCCCGAGGCAGCGGCCGAACGGGTACAGATGGCCAAGACACTGGCCCGCTATACCAATTGACGCAACCAGTCTTCTTGAGGAGCCCGGTATATTGAAAGGGCTCGTCCAAGGTATACTCAGCCCCCTTTGGTTTTCATTTTCCGTCCGCTGGTGACACGACGGTGTCGCAATCGCCATCCGGCGGTTGCTGAACACAAGACAAGGTTGCCACGAGGTCATTCAATTCCGGCCGTATGAAAGACTTGAACTCTCTCAATCACCAATCGGAGCCGGTGCATGCGAATGTATGCGGTATCCGGGTGGGAGCGCTGACATTCAGTGTGGTAGGAGCGTCCCTCGGTGGATAAGTTCACGTTGTTGCTGCTGGTCCTCATCCTGTGCGTACTGGCGTTTCATTGGGGGCGGGCGCGTGCGCTCGAGCTGGCGGGAACTGCCACGGCTCCACGGCTCAATTCCTTGCCTGCCTACTATGGCTATTACGTTGCCCTCTGGTGCGGCCTGCCTGCCCTGATGATGATGACGTTGTGGCTGGCGTTTGAAACCTATGTCATCACCCAGCAATCGCTTGCGGTGCTGCCTGAGGCGATGCTGGGCGGCTCGCCCGAGCAATTGAGCCTGCTGATCAATGATCTTCGTAATGTGGCCCATGGCGTGGCGGGAGCGGCGTCCGATCCGCTGATCAATGGTGCCGCCGAGCATTATCTGCAGCTTGAAAAGACCAGTAACAGACTCTTGAGTCTGGTCGTCGTGCTGGTTTCGGTGGGTGGGGGTGTTTTTGCTCGTCGCCAGATCACGCCAGCCTATCGTGCCAGGAACAGGGTTGAGGGCATCATCAATCTGATGCTGATCGCATGTGCCGGCGTGGCAGTGTTGACGACGGTGGGGATTGTTCTGTCAGTACTGGTTGAATCCATCCGCTTCTTCAGTCTGATACCCCCTTCGGAGTTCCTGTTCGGACTGAAGTGGAGCCCCCAGATTGCCATGCGGGCGGATCAGGTGGGGTCAACGGGAGCGTTTGGGATCATTCCGCTGCTGGTGGGTACAGTCCTGATTTCTCTGGTAGCGATGTGTGTTTCGGTGCCGATCGGCTTGTTGTCGGCGATATTCCTCTCCGAGTATGCCACGCCCCGTTTCAGGGCAGTCGCCAAGCCCTTGCTGGAGGTGCTGGCCGGTATTCCGACTGTAGTTTACGGTTTCTTCGCGGCGCTGGTCGTAGCGCCCTTTATCCGGAATGTGGGCGCGCAAGTCGGGTTGGACGTGTCATCGGAGAGTGCCCTGGCCGCCGGGTTGGTCATGGGCATCATGATCATCCCCTTTGTCTCCTCGTTATCGGATGATTTCATCAACGCTGTGCCGCAGTCGTTGCGGGATGGAGCCTATGCACTCGGCGCCACCCAGTCGGAAACCATCCGTCAGGTGGTGATGCCTGCCGCCCTGCCCGGTATTGTCGGTGGCGTGTTGCTTGCGGTATCACGTGCGATTGGTGAAACCATGATCGTGGTGATGGCCGCGGGGCTCAGTGCCAATCTGACCCTCAATCCAATGCAGGCCGTGACCACAGTAACGGCGCAGATCGTGACCCTGCTGGTGGGTGATCAGGAATTTGACAGTCCCAAGACGCTGGCCGCCTTCGCGCTGGGCCTGGTGCTGTTCCTGCTGACGCTTGCCCTGAATGTGCTGGCGTTGCACATCGTGCGTAAATACCGAGAGCAGTATGAGTGAGGCACATCAAAAGTCAGGGGGGCGGGCGCGGACTCTGGATGCAGTCAACGCCGGGCTCGGGCGCCGCAAGGCAGCAGAGTTCCGATTCCGGCTATATGGGCTGATCTCGATTTGTGCGGGATTGCTGGCTCTCGTCATCCTGTTCGTGAGCATCATCGCCCGAGGATATTCCGCATTTGTATATACCTATGCGGCCTTGGATATTGAGTTCGCGCCCGATGTGATCGATCCGAGCGGTGCGCGCAATCCCGATGAAATGGCGACGGCCGATTATGATGCCTTATGGAAAAAATCGATCGCCGGACTGTTTCCCGAAGTCGAGTCGCGTGCCAGCAAGCGGGCGTTGTATGGCCTGATCAGTAGCTCGGCCGGTGAGGTTCTGCGAGAGGCCGTCAGGTCTCGCCCCGCCCTCATTGGAACGGCGCAGCGAATCTGGTTGCCGGTCGATGATGCTGCGGACATGCTAGCCAAGGGGCATGTCGATGCCGCTGATCTTGAGGGCAATGAACGCTATCGGGAGCAAAAGCAATGGGTGGCCGCTTTGCAAGCAGATGGTCGCATTGCCAAACGCTTCAACAAGATTTTCTTTACCCGTGGCGATTCTCGTGAGCCTGAATCGGCCGGAATTTTGGGCGCGATCATGGGTTCCGCCCTGACGTTGGTTGTCACCATCGGGTTGTCATTACCGATCGGCGTAGCGGCGGCGATCTATCTGGAGGAGTTTTCGCCTAAAAATCGCTGGACCGATCTGGTTGAGGTCAACATCAATAATCTGGCCGCCGTGCCCTCCATCGTGTTCGGTCTTTTGGGTCTGGCCGTCTTTATCAACTTTTTTGAAGTGCCGCGGTCCTCCCCGCTGGTGGGGGGGCTGGTGCTGACACTGATGACCTTGCCGGTGATCATCATCAGCGGCAGATCGGCACTCAAATCAGTGCCGCCCTCCGTACGGGAGGCGGCTCTGGGCATTGGGGCTTCACCGGTGCAGATGGTGTTTCACCACGTTCTGCCGTTGGCCATGCCCGGCATGTTGACCGGTGCCATTATCGGTACGGCACGTGCCTTGGGCGAGAGTGCGCCGTTGCTGATGATCGGCATGGTGGCTTTTATCGTCGACATTCCGGCCACCATTACCGACCCTGCGACCGTGCTGCCGGTGCAGATTTATCTGTGGGCGGATAGCCCGGAACGAGCCTTCACGGAGAGAACCTCGGCTGCCATTCTGGTGCTGCTGGTGTTCCTGATTTTTTTGAATGGCATCGCGGTATTTCTCCGTAACCGCTATGAGCGGCGCTGGTAAGGCCGTACCTCCCCTTCATCAAGTGCGAGTCTGCAAACGGACCGGATCGTAATCGAGACATTGGGCCAATGAGAGATAAAAACAGGACCACCCAGGACGTCAACTTCAGTCGTGATTACAGGGACACGGTGGGCGAGGTGTTCTCGAAAAATCCGCGCATCCAGTGCCGGAAGGTGAACGTCTATTATGGTGACAAGCACGCCATCCACGATGTGAATCTGGATATCAGTCGCAATGAAGTCATTGCCCTCATCGGTCCCTCCGGCTGCGGCAAGTCGACCTTCATCAGGTGCCTGAACCGGATGAATGATACGGTGCCCGGTTGCCGAGTGACCGGAGAGATCCTGATGGATGGCCACCCGATTTATGGCGAAGATGTGGATGTCGTGCCGTTACGCGCTCAGGTTGGCATGGTGTTTCAGAAGCCGAATCCGTTTCCTAAAAGCATCTTTGAGAATGTGGCCTACGGGCCACGTATCCACGGATTGGCCCGTACCAAGGCCGACCTGGAAGAAATCGTTGAGACTTCGCTCAGGCGAGCCGGGCTGTGGGAAGAGGTCAAGGATCGCCTCAATCACCCGGGTACAGGCCTTTCGGGCGGGCAGCAACAGCGCCTTTGCATCGCCAGGACCATTGCGGTGAATCCTGAAGTGATATTGATGGACGAGCCCTGTTCAGCTCTTGATCCGATTGCCACGGCCAAGATAGAACAGCTACTTGATGAGTTGAGGGTGCACTTCACGATCGCGATCGTGACTCATTCGATGCAGCAAGCTGCCCGCGTGTCTCAAAGGACAGCCTATTTTCATCTGGGCAAGCTGATTGAAGTGGGTGAGACAGCCCAAGTCTTCACCAACCCCCTACATCAATTGACGGAAGACTACATTACCGGGCGTTTCGGCTAGCAGAACGCCCGACTGTTTGCCTCTCCTGGCAGCCTCCATGACGGCAGTTTTAGCCGTTCAAACCCTTGCCTCATCACAATGCGACAAATTGTCGCAATTTTTGATTGACAGGCAGAAAGTGGGTGGTAGACTTCGCCTCACTCCGAGGACTGGGGTTGCCGAATCTGGCACTAATCCGGGTCGGTAGTTTTCCACGGACGGTAATTCAGGTGCGTAACAGCACCTTTGTCACACACAAGAGGTAACTACTATGGCAGCTACAACTGCAAGTGGTGTAGGCGCGGCGGATCGTCCGTTGCTCGACACCAAATGGCTCACCTTCGCGTTTGCCATCTACGCTGTATTCTACATGTGGGTTCGCTGGTACGAAGGCGTTTACGGCTGGTCTGCTGGCCTTGACTCTTTTGCACCGGAGTTTGAAACCTACTGGATGAACTTCCT
>CAYFNI010000074.1:9692-11385 GCA_964344495.1 uncultured Methylococcus sp. | reverse complement strand
AGCAAACCCACCCATTAAATCTGGAGTTCACATTCGCCCCGGCCCTACAAAAATTAGACTTTCGCTGCCCGCCAGCATCACTTTTTTGCTGGCACTTACAGGCTTCGTCTGCCTTGTGATCAGGTATACGCCAAATTCTATGTTGGCCATGAGTTTTATCGCCGCCTTACTGGTACATGCCAGCTTTACCTTGACTGCCTTAGTGGGCGTTGGCGAATCACGCTACGTCACGGGTATGTGGCCAGCGATGATGACATCGATCGTATTTGCGGGTGGAGCACTCTGTGTGTGGCTACGGGAGAAAAACCCGGCCATTCAAAATAAAAAACGCAAATAAGCTGCCAACCCGCATAATCTCCCCTTCACTCCAGAGGCTTCAATGGTGTATAACCGGACCTTAGGCATGACTGGCAGATACAAATGAAGCACTACATACATGCTTGACGATAGCTAAGATGGCAGAATATCAGATCGATGACATGATAGGCCACCCTTTCAATCTAGCCTTCGGAAAACATCCTACTTTAGGGCGAGCACAGTGACAAAAATAATCATGGCTTCTTTTTTGACCGCAGTCACCAGCATCACCCTGCTATTTTTAGTCAACTACTCCCTAACCTCGATAAATAGCTCTCTTTACATAGATACCCTGAGAGCATCAATCAAATCTAAATCATTATCAGACACGGTAAAGCTGCCGCTTGGGGGAAATAAAGTTTTCTTTCCTTTCGAAGGAAACGACTGCTTGATTTTTGAAATGCTAATAATACCTAAGGAGTCTCGGCTGAAAGCAACCATCTCCCCCAGATTTGTGACCAACGGGCAAGGCCATGCTCAAGTTTCCTCCGACGACTACCCTCCGGGCCCGCACTGCGCGCAACTTCGGTGGGTCATGGAGAACCTTGACATCGTAAGCGCCTCAATCGACCAGAATACTGCCTACTACCATAGATACATCCACGGGGATTTAACGGTTGCCGCCTTACTGTTAAGCCAAATGAGCCTGAGTTCGGCAAGCACGCTGCTACTTTCACTCTGCGCGGCAGGGATCTTGATCTTGTTTGCGGCCCCACTGACGCACTGTCTCTATCGACGAAAAATGAACCCCAGAGCGATTGCCTTTATGATTATTTCTCTGGTTTTAAGCGCGTTCTATGCGATGCCAATTTTCGACCGATCATTTTCATTCGCGCCCACAGATCTTGTTTTACTGATATTTTTGATTATCTGCTATTTCCGGCCAACCGGAGGGCAGAGCGACAATGGTTTCCTGTTACTGGTCTCCATCTACGCAGCTATGATAGCCATACTGGAATTCTTGACTGGCGGCATTCCGATGGGCATAAGCACCCTCATCACGATGATTGTACTTGGCAACACTCGACAAAAAGAGCACCTGCAAAAACTCATCACGGATGGTCTAACGGTTTTTATAGCGACAACTGTATTCTGTTTTATGTTTAAGCTCATCGCTGTCCATCTGGTGTGGGGCTCGGTACTGGATGATTTTCGCTCAGCTCTCCTTCATCGAATTAACGGGGATGTATACAATCTGCTATCCGAAAGCGCCAAAACAGCTCTTGAACAGCACGGATTAAATCCCTCCATAATCACATCAAACATTTTCATGCGGATTGGGCTGGGGATTGGGATGATAGTATATTCATCATTTACTCTTGGATTAGGCTCTCAC
>CAYFNI010000074.1:0-9586 GCA_964344495.1 uncultured Methylococcus sp. | reverse complement strand
GCGCATTACTCACCACCCTACCCACACTCAGTCTTTTTTTTATTATTCACCGCACCATCAAGGGGCAAAAGCCAGCACGATTACGCCATGACGAACTATTCACCCTGGGGTTGGCCGCCTGCGTACCCTTCGGCTGGTATATAACATTTTCCAACCACACCATACTGCACTCTTATTTCATGACAAGATTATTGACTTGGAACATAGCCCTCCTTGGAATAATCATTGTATTCACTGTCAAAGCCGCCTCCAACCATGGCCTTCGAAATACAGACTCAAAAGATCCTCGCACAG
Source organism: uncultured Methylococcus sp. (assembly GCA_964344495.1). GTDB lineage: Bacteria > Pseudomonadota > Gammaproteobacteria > Methylococcales > Methylococcaceae > UBA6136. Next base: position 9,292 of record CAYFNI010000074.1, on the reverse strand, counting down.
AATATTAGCTCTGCGCCATCAACAATCTAGACCATACTCCGGTAAAATCATGGCTCAATCTAACCTCAAAGATTTTAAGCTGGCTATCATCATCCCTTGCCTCAATGAAGCGGCAGCAATCGGCAAGGTCGTGAAGGATTTTCGACAGGCTCTTCCGGAGGCCGTGGTCTACGTCTTCGATAACGATTCGGAAGATGAAACCCAGGCTGAGGCAACACGGGCCGGCGCTCTGGTACGAAAGGTTTCAGCGAGGGGCAAAGGTAACGTCGTGCGCCGCATGTTCGCCGATATTGAAGCGGATATTTACCTCATGGCCGATGGCGATGCGACCTACGATGCCAGTGCTGCACCGGGTCTGATCGAGATGCTCGTCAGGGAGCAACTGGACATGGTAGTGGGCTGTCGCGTCGAAGATTCCGCAGCCGCTTATCGGGCTGGACATGCGCTCGGCAACCGACTCTTCAACCGATTTCTGTCGCTTCTTTTTGCGCGTCCTTGTCGGGACATTTTTTCCGGCTATCGGGCCTTTACAAAACGTTTCGTTAAATCCTTCCCAGCCCAATCGACCGGTTTCGAGACTGAAACCGAACTGACCGTCCATGCCCTGGAACTGAACATGCCGATTGGCTATTACGACACACGCTACGGTGCGCGACCCGAAGGCTCTGCGAGCAAGCTGAACACCTACCGGGATGGCCTTCGTATTCTGCTGACGATGTTACGTTTGTTCCGCATAGAGCGCCCCTTCGCGTTTTTCTCACTGATTGGCAGCCTTCTGGCCTTGGTGGCAGTAGGGCTCTCCGTTCCGCTTTTATTGACCTATCTTGATACCGGGCTGGTACCCCGTTTCCCTACCGCCATCCTTGCCACGGGATTGATGCTCCTGGCCGCCCTGTCGGTTTTTTCAGGTCTGGTGCTGGATACCGTGGCGCACGGGCGGCGCGAAGTGAAAATGCTCGCCTATTTGTCCATTTCAGCCATCTCGATTTAGCGCACCCGCATGGTGGACAACGATACGCCATTGAAAAAACCGCATCAGGTGCGCCTGTATGCACAGTTTTTCTGGTTCGCCTTCGTCGGGGTGATCGGATTCGTTGTTGACGCCGGCATGCTCAGCGGGCTGGTGAAGGGCTTCGAAATTAACCCTTATATCGCGCGGTGTGGCTCATTTTTGGCGGCGGCCACTACAACCTGGATACTGAATCGACGCCTGACCTTTCGCTCCAGCCAACGAATATCTGCGCGCGAGTGGGGGAGTTATGCCTTGTTTATGGGATTGGGGGCCATCATCAATCTTTCTGTATTCTCGACCACGATTCATTACCTCGGGGCCTCACAATCGACCCTTTTGGCCGGTGTTGTTCTGGGGACCGGTTCTGCCATGCTGCTGAATTTCTTCACCGCCCGCCATGTTCTGGTCAGAGACTCATCCACCTCCATTTGACAAGACACCCAGGAAGACCCTATGGACAACAGCGATCTCCCTTCTTCTAACGCGCTGAACAGCCTGTTACCCAAAATCATGCGCTTTGCCCGGCTGTTGCAAGGCATTGCCAACCGGTTTACCGGCGTGGCCGGCTGGCTGGCCGGCACGGGGCTGACGTCGGCCCTGCTGCTGGACGGGCTGGCTGCGCACCGCTGGCAGCTGTCGATCATCACGACATTGATTCTGGGCGCGATTTTGATCCTGCCGGGGCTGGTGCTCGGGTGGACCTGGTATGTGCTGGACCAAGCCGGCACGCTGCCGCAACGCCTGTCGACCTGGGCGGGTCAGGCGTTCAATTATGCCGGTGATGTGCTTCAGCGGCAGGCGGCCGACGCCGCACCCTCTTCGCCAGGTGTGCGGATGGCGGACCTCAAGAAAGTGGGCGGCCTGGCCTACGAGATCACCTCAATGGGCCTCGATACCGGCGATTTGCTGGCGATTCTGGGGAGTTCGCTCAGTATTGCCAATCCCCTCTTCCTGCTGGCGTTGACCGTTTCGGTGGGGCTGATCGTGCTGCTTGACCTGAGCGCGCTGATTGCAGGACTGGTGGCCTTGCTGGGCTGACCGGCAGAAGACCAACGGACGGCGGACAGAACTGGGGCCGCATCAGCGGCCCCAGAGATTCACCTTATGCGGGCGGATCGATCAGAAGCGGCGACCGCCACCGAAGCCACCGCGACGGGGACCACCGCCAGCCGGACGGTTTTCTTCACGCGGGCGTGCTTCATTGACGGTGATGGTGCGGCCACCCAGATCGGTCTGGTTGAGCTTGTCGATGGCAGCCTGTGCGCCGGCATCTTCCATCTCGACAAAACCGAAGCCCTTGGACTGTCCGGTCATGCGATCGGTGATGATGTTGACCGAGGACACTTCGCCGAACTGAGCGAACACGTCGCGCAGATCATCCTGGGTGGTCTTGAAGGAAAGATTGCCTACATAAATGTTTTTCATACCAACTACTCCAGCCCCGACTCGCTGTCGGAACTAACTGAACAAACGAAATTGGCCTTGTTGATGGCCGGTTGAACCTTTGCGAGTATCTTCAAGGGAGAGCGGACTTCAAGAACGGAGCGATGTGGACGCTGGATTCGCGAAGGTAAAACGCGACGCCATGGAAGAACTGTACAGGCAAAGCTACGGTACCATGCCGCTCTGGATTTGCCCATGTTTTTTTGCCGATTTTCTTTACTTACGAACTTGCATCTAAACCGCTTAACGTAAGGGCGTGAGGCGGATCCCCCCCCTTCATGCAGGAGTTGTTGACCCTCATGCACCGACCATCCCCCCGGCAGACCCTGCGCGGCCTGAGTTGCATGCTGATTGCCTCGGGCCTGTTCGCCCTGATGGCAAGTTGCGTGTTTGCTGCCTCGCGAACCGATCCGCCGGTCGCGGCGGCCATGGTGAGCTTCATCCGCGTGAGCGTGAACCTGCTGATCCTGTTGCTGCCGGCGTTGGCCTCACGGCGGGTGCCGGCTTTGTTTGGCGACTACCGCCTGTCTTTGTGGCTGCGTGGACTGTTCGGTGGGGTATCGCTGATCCTGTCGTTCGCCTCCATCCAGCGGATCGGTCCGGGGGAGAGCGCTTTTCTCTGGTCCAGCAGCGGTATCTTCGTCGCCGCGCTCGGCCCCTGGATTCTGTCTCAACGCAGCCGCGGGCTCGACTGGCTGGCCATCCTCGGCGCCTGCTCGGGACTGGCGCTGCTCCTGCGTCCAAATCTGGCTGTGGATACCGACCTGATCGGACGCGTGATGGGGCTCGGCTCCGGCTTTCTGGCCGCACTTGCCTATCTGATGATCGCCCGCGCCGGTCGCAGTAATCCGCCCCAGACCGTCGTGTTCTACTTCTGCCTGGTCTCGCTCGGTGTCCACGCGCTCTGGTTTGCAGTTGATGGCTTTCACCTGCCCGCCAGCCCGGAGGCTTGGGCCTGGACCCTCGCCGCCGGACTGGCCGGGAGCGTCGCCCAGTTTTACCTGACCCGCGCCTATCAACTGGCGCCCGCTACACTGGTGAGTGCAGTCGGCTATGCGGCCCCGGTCATGAGCCTCGGACTGGGCATCGTCCTGTTTGGCCGTGTACCCGACACAACTGCCCTGCTCGGCTGCGGGCTGGTGCTGCTGAGCGGTGTTGCCTTGCCATTCCTCAGCGCCCGTCGACAACCCGTGGATGCCTGAAGTCGGTCGGTTACGTTTAAAATGATATTCACACCCGTCTCTCGGGACGGACCGAACGATCTTTGCCTCCACCTTTAGCGACAGCCGATCTTGAGCCTCCCCGCCGCCCACTCTCTTGCGCCCATCCCTGCAGATCGGCAGCTACGTATCGAAGCCCAGGCCCGTCTACACATGGGCTTTCTCGACATGGGCGGCAGCCTGGGTCGACGGTTTGGCAGCATCGGCGTGGCGGTCAATGAAATCAGTACCCGACTTACGATTCGGCATGCCGACACCCTGTCAGCGACCGGACCCGACGCCGAACGGGCCGAGGCGATTGCCCGAACGCTGGCAACGGAGATGGGCCAGATGCTGCCGGCCCGGATCGAGATCGAACGGGCGATTCCCGGACATGCCGGGCTGGGGTCGGGCACCCAGCTGGCCCTGGCCGTCGGCACGGCGCTGGCACGGCTGCACGGCCTGCCGCTATCGCCGCCCGAGATCCCCGACATCATCGGGCGCGGGGCACGCTCCGGCATCGGCATCGCTACCTTTGCCAGCGGCGGACTGATCGTCGATGCCGGACGCGGCCCGCAGACACGGGTGCCTCCGGTCATCGCGCGGCTGGATCTGCCGGAGTCATGGCGATTCCTGATCGTGCTGGATGCGCAACATCAAGGCTTGCATGGCGCACCGGAGAAAGCGGCCTTTGCAGCCTTGCCGGCATTCCCCGGCACCGAAGCCGCCCGCTTGTGCCATCTGCTGCTGATGCAGGGCTTGCCGGCCGTGGTAGAGGAGGATCTGGACGCATTCGGCGCCGTCATCACTGAACTGCAGGCGGTTGTCGGCGACCATTTCGCACCTGCCCAAGGTGGCCGCTTTACCAGCCCGGCGGTGGCCGCAGCCCTGGCCTTTCTGGCCAACCGGGGAGCGGTCGGCATCGGCCAAAGCTCATGGGGCCCGACCGGTTTCTGCCTGGTCGCGACGCCGGACCAGGCGACCCGCTTGCGCGATGAAGCCAGCCGCCACTTCGGCGATGACGCCGGATTGCGCTTCGTGGTTGGCAGCCCTCGCCACCAAGGCGCGGATATCACCGTCGAACCGCTGGCCGCGGCCTGAACGCTTGCCGCCGCAACATCCCCTCGGCCTCCCCGAACAGGTGCTGCTGGTCAGCAGTTCTGCACGTTGGCTGGCCCAGTCCGCCCGGCGGGCTGGCATCGGCGCCGTCACACTGGACCATTACGCCGATGCCGATACGGCCGCGGCGGCCACGCTGGCCGTAGCGCTGCCGGATACCGGACAGGGCTTCGATCCCGACCTCCTGCTGGACACCTGCCAGCGCGTCGCACCGCCGGCAACATGCCCGCTGATTTACGGCAGCGGTCTCGACAGCCAACCGGCCTTGCTCCGACGGCTGGCCCGTCAGCGGGAAGTGATCGGCAATCCCCCCGCGCTGCAGCGCATCTTCCGCAACCCGCGCCGCTTTTTTGCCGTGCTGGACGCCTGCGCCATTCCCTACCCCGAGGTTCGCTTCACCCCCCCGGAAAACCCGACGGATTGGCTGATCAAGTCTGGTTGCAGCGAGGGGGGCAAGCGTGTACGCTTCTGCGCCCATGATTCCCTGAGCGCCGGTGACTACTGGCAGCGCAGGGTCGAGGGACCGGCCCGGTCCGTGCTGTTTCTGGCCAACGGACGGCAGTCACGGACGATCGGTTTCAATACGCTCTGGACGCTCGGCATGGGCCAGCAACCCTTCCTGTTTGCCGGTGCGCTGAACCGGACCGATCTGGACCCGGCAGCCCAGCGGCAACTTGAGCGGCATGTCGCTGAACTGGTGCAATACACAGGACTCAAGGGGCTGAACAGCCTCGATTTTATGGTGGATGACAGGGGAACCCCGCGAGTGATCGAGGTCAACACCCGGCCGAGTGCGACCATGGCGCTTTATGATGCCGACGCGCGGGACGGACTGCTGGCCGCGCACATTGAGGCCTGCCGTCACGGAAGGCTGGAGGTGGACTTGAAACCAAGCCCGGTGCGCGCCTCCCGCGTCTGGCTGGCGCCCGCATTGATCGCAGTCGCGCCGGATACCCCATGGCCCGCATGGACCGCCGACCGCCCGCCGGCGGGATCGGTCGTGTCGCCACAGCACCCCTTCTGCAGCGTGTTGGCGGAAGGCCAAAGCGTCGCCGAGGTGACCGCCTGCATTGAGCACCGCAACGCCGCCCTTCAGCACCAGTTCAACCGGGACCGCCGCGATCGCAGCCCGACCCGACTTTCTCACTGATTTTTACGTACCTTCGGAGACGAGATTCATGCAATCCCACGTCAGCGTCAACGCTTACGCCCTGCCCATGGTCAAGTACATGATCGCCCATGCCGACCGGCTACGGCTGAAAATTGACCGCCTCCCCAACCAGTGCACGATCATCGACGCCGGTATCCAGGCGCTCGGCGGTCTGGAAGCCGGCCGGCTGATCGCGGAAATCTGCATGGGCGGCCTCGGGAAGGTGACCCTGAGCCAGAACTCCCCGTTCCAGCGCTGGCCGACCATGGTCAATGTCCACAGCACCAATCCCGTATTCGCCTGTCTGGGCAGCCAGTACGCCGGCTGGAGCCTGTCCCATGGCGAGGGCAAGGGGGCTTTCTACGCCCTAGGCTCGGGTCCCGCCCGCGCCATGGCAACGAAAATCAAGGACGGCGTGGAAAAGCCGGTCGAGGACCTGTACGAGGAATTGGGCTATCGCGATGTTTGTGGCGAAACGGCCATCGTCATGGAGGTGGACAAGGTGCCACCGATTGAGCTGATCGACAAAATCGCCCGTGCCTGCAAGGTCGAGGCCGACAGCGTGCATGTGATTCTGACGCCCACCTCCAGCCTGGCCGGCGGCATGCAGGTCGTCAGCCGGGTGCTGGAAGTGGCGCTGCACAAGGCGCATTCGCTGCATTTCCCGCTCGGCAACATCATCGATGGCATGGCATCGGCCCCGGTACCGCCGCCGCACCCGAATTTCGTCAAGGCCATGGGCCGCACCAACGATGCGATCCTGTTCGGCGGCACCGCGCATCTGTTCGTCAAGGGCAGCGACGATGCAGCCCAGGCGCTGGCGAACGAGTTGCCCAGTTCCACGTCCCGTGATTACGGCAAGCCGTTCGCCGAAGTTTTCAAAGACTACGGTTATGATTTCTTCAAGGTCGACGCCATGCTGTTCAGCCCGGCCAAAGTGATTGTCACAGCGGTGGAATCGGGGCGCAGCTTCCACGCCGGCGCCCTGGACGAAGAGCTGCTGGACCGTTCGTTCGACGAAGAGTGAGCCCTGTCGCCGTCATCACGGACGACCCGGGCTGGCACGGGCGGCGCCTGCGTGAGGCGCTGTCCAAGCGTGGCCATGAGGCCCGTTTTTTGAGCCTCACGGCCTGTCGCTTGAAGCTGGACGGCGAAGGACCGCCCGTGCAGTTGCCCACATTTGCCAACGCGCTGCCGGCCGCAGTTTTCGTGCGCGGGGTGCCGGGCGGCACGCTGGAGCAGATCACGTTCTACCTCGACATCCTGCATGCGCTGAAGGCGCTGGGGATTCCCGTCTACAACGACGGGCGAGCGATCGAGCGCACGGTCGACAAGGCCATGACCAGCTTCATCCTGCAGCAGGCCGGCATCGCCACACCACCAACCTGGGTGCTGAGCGATCCCGACGCCGCCCGTGCCATCGCCGAAGGCGAACTGGATCAGGGCCATGCGCTGGTCTCGAAGCCACTGTTCGGCTCCCAGGGCGCCGGGCTGCGGCGGTATACATCACGCGCCGATCTGGATGGTTTTTCGGCGGATGATGGCCTGTTCTATCTGCAACGCTTCATCCATACCGGGACCGCCTCGCATGACTTTCGGGTCTTCGTGATCGCAGGCAAGGCGGTCGCTGCCATGCGCCGCTCGGGCGTAACCTGGCTCAACAACGTCCATCAGGGTGCCCTCTGCGAGCCCGTGCGTCTGGATGACCTGCGCTTGAGCCGGCTGGCGGAAGAGGCCGTGCGGGTGCTGGACATGAATTACGCCGGTGTGGATATCATCCGCGACGAACACGGTCGTTACTCGGTGCTGGAGGTCAACAGCATTCCGGCCTGGAAAGGCTTGCAAGGGGTCACGGATGTGTCCATCGCCGACCTTCTGGTCGATGACTTTCTGGCCCGGCTCCAGCCGCCGCACCCACAGGCGCAATGCGGCCCATGAGCAGCATCGCCCTCCAGTCCGCGGCCATAGCGGCCTACCTCAAGGCGTGTGAGCTGGAACTTCAGGCCTTCAAACCCGGCAATGTCAGCCAATACTCCGAAGGACACGGCATGACCGTAGCGGACTTCCGGCGCAGCGCGGAAGCCAGCGCCCCGTGTCTGGCGGACATGCGTTTACCCTTGGGCGAACGGGTGTTCCGCGCCATCGACGCGACCTGGGCCGCCGTTGGCTGCAACACCAATCTAGGCATCGTCCTGCTGGCGGCGCCGCTGATGCAGGCGTTCATGGATCCGCCGCCGGATCGAAGCCTCGGCTTTCATGCGGCAGTCAAAGAGGTTCTTCAACAGACAACGATCGCCGATGCGGACTGGGTCTATCGGGCCATCCGCCGGGCCCGTCCCGCGGGTCTGGGCGCCGCGCCCGAGCAGGATGTTCACATGACACCCAATGTCACGTTGCTGCAAACCATGGCGCTGGCCGCGGACCGGGACACTATTGCGCGTCAATACACTGATTCGTTTGCCGATATTTTCCATACGGCCGTTCCAATGTATGATGCGCGGCTATCCCAGGGGGATAATGAAGAATGGGCGACCGTGGCGGTCTATGCCAGCTTCCTCAGCCGGTACCCAGACAGTCATGTCCAGCGCAAGTTGGGCGTCACTGCCTCGATACAGGTCTCAGCCCGGATGGCTGGGGTGGAAGCGGCCCTGTCTGCGTCAGGTTCGCTCAACGAAAAACTGGATCTGCTGCGCCAGCTCGATACGGAATTCAAAGCTGGTGGGATCAATCCAGGAACATCGGCGGACTTGACGGTGGCCACCCTGCTGGCGGCTCAACTCAATAGTCGATATCGATAGGCGGATTCTCTGTCCAGGACAGCCGCATTAAAACAATAAGCAGGTTGGCTTAAGGCCTGCACAGGAGACATGCCAATGTCGATTCTCAAAAAATTCTTTTCTTTCTTTAACAACGATAATACCGAGGACTTAGTCATGGGAAAAATCAACAAACTGCTGGTCGGTGAAGCCCTGTGTGGCGGCGGCAACGAAATCGCGCACGTCGACCTGATCATGGGTCCGCGTGGCAGCGCCGCTGAAACGGCGTTCGCCAACTGCGTCACCAACAACAAGGACGGTTTCACCAGCCTGCTGGCTGTTGTTGCACCGAACCTGCTGTGCAAGCCCGCCACCGTCATGTTCAACAAGGTCACCATCAAGAATGGCAAGCAGGCCACCCAGATGTTCGGACCGGCTCAGCGCGGCGTGGCCATGGCCGTTGCCGATTGCGTCGAAGACGGCACCATCCCGGCTGACGAAGCGGATGATCTGTTCATCTGCGTCGGTGTCTTCATCCACTGGCTGGCCGAAGACGACGCCAAGATCCAGGACTACAACTACGAAGCGACCAAGCTGTCCATCAAGCGCGCTG
>CAYFNI010000073.1:0-11603 GCA_964344495.1 uncultured Methylococcus sp. | reverse complement strand
GTCTGGAAGGCGCCATCGACGAGCTCAGAAACGAAATCTCGGCCTTCCGGTTGCGAAAGAGCTGACTTCTGCGCTGACAGATACCTGACCGCTCGTCGATACCCGCGGGTTTGCTAGAATGATGCCATGCATCCCCCGGCAGAGACTCATCGATCCGGGAGGCGAGTTGGCTCACACCCCTGCGGAACCCCTCACATGACTGCCCTACCCTCCAGAACCGGTGTCCTGCTGCTGCAGCTCGGTACGCCCAACAGCCCATCGACCCTCGACGTGGCCCGCTATCTCGGCGAATTTCTGAACGATCGCCGGGTCATCGACATCCCCTGGCTGGCTCGGCGACTGCTGGTCAACGGCATCATCGTACCATTCCGCTCACCCAAATCGGCCAAGATCTACCGGCAGCTCTGGGCCGTCAGCGGGGGGCGATCGCCGCTGCTGACCTACACCGAACGGGCGCGCGAGCTGCTTCAGGCCCGCCTGGGCGAGGAGGTCAAGGTCGAGATGGCCATGCGTTACCAGCAACCCTCCATGGAGGATGCGCTGGAACGCCTGCGCCTTGCCCAGCTGACGCGCCTGATCATCATTCCGCTGTTCCCTCAATATGCCAGCGCATCCACCGGCTCCGCCATCGAGAAGGCCATGGACATCATCCGCCGCTGGTGGGTGATTCCCGAGATCAGCATCGTCAGCCAGTTTTACCAGTATCCGGCCTACATTGATGCGGTCGCGGATCGGGCCAGCCAGTTCCGGCTGGATGACTACGATCACATCCTGTTCAGCTACCACGGCCTGCCGGAGCGGCAGGTCGACAAGGTCTATCCGGACGATCTCTGCATCAATCAGCCCTGCGAAACCGAGATCAACCCCGCCAACCAGTATTGCTACAAGGCGACCTGTTATGCGACCTCGCGCCTGCTGGCCGCACGACTGGGATTGCCGGAGTCCCGCTACACGACCTGCTTCCAGTCGCGGCTGAGCAAGAAATGGATCGAACCGTTTTCCGATCGGGTCATCGAAGACTGGGCACACAAGGGAGCCAAGAAGCTTCTGGTGTTCAGTCCGGCTTTTGTAGCCGACTGTCTGGAAACCCTGATCGAGATCGGTGAAGAGTATCAGTCACTGTTCGCAGCCCAAGGTGGCGAGACCGTCCAGCTAGTGCCCAGCTGCAACGATCATCCACGCTTTATCGATTGCCTGGAGCAACTGGTCCGGGAACGCCTGCCCCGCTAGATATCGCCGCCACACCGGCCCCCTCGCCGACCGGCAACAGCACCACTACTTCACACGGCGCAGATTCTTGCCGCCGAAGTCACAGTTGGCTCCGTGATAGTAGTGACAGTTGTTGTCGGTAATGGACACGCTGTCATGCTGGCGTGAAAAGTGGACGGTGAGCTTGCAGCCCTCCTCGCCCGAGAAGGTGATCTGGTCGTTTGCGTAATGGCCTTTGGCATCGGAGATTTCACCCTCGCAAACCTCACCGATACCGGCAAAATCCGCTTCCGTGGTCACATCAAACAAGACTTCGCTCCCGTGCACGCTGGTGATCTCCAGCACTTCCTTGTAGTGGACGTCCTTGTCGACGCCCGAGTAGACAGCGCCCTCAACCGGCATACCTGCGGTCGATTGTTTCCTGGCCTCCGCGCTTCCGGCAACGGCGGACAGCATCATCGCTGCCAAGAACCCGCAGGCGAGTGGCAAATGGGCTTTCATTGGGGTCTCCCGACTTTCATGGTGATGGTATCGCGCGTCACTGCCGGCCAATTATCCGAGCGTGACGCATAATTCATTGACGCCCTCGATGAGCGCCTCGCGCAGGTGTTCCAGCCTGATCTCGACGCCCCCGGTGCGGTAGGGATTCGGCAAGCGGCGGAAAGGCAGCGACGCGCCATTCAGCACCAGAGTCTGTGGGCCGCTGCCGGCCGTGCCGACGGTATAGTGGATTCCGAAGCGCCGCCCCACCAGATCCATTTCCACACGCTGGCCATTGAAGGCCGCAGGCAGCACCGGATCGACCGTGAGCGCCATGGTCGACAGCCGCAGCCCGAACAGGCAGCGCAGGATCAGGCTGACCGAAATGCCGGCACCGCTGGAATAAACCCGCCAGCCCCCTTCCAAGGGCACCTCCCCGGTCAGTGCCCGTGCATAATCGTCATAGGCCTGATAACGGTCCGGAAACGCCGCATCCGAGCTTGAATAATAGCAATTGGCCTGGCGGCGGGCGGCCGCTGGTACCCACGACTGAGGATCAATCGGAATCGCCTTCGACAGCGCGGCAAAAAATCCCTCGGCATCGCCGAAACGCCACAATGCCTCGGCATACCGCAGATGAGCATGGGTATACATGTTGCCGATCTCGCGCCCGAAATAGCTGCTGCTTTCGGCACGCTGGAAGGTCGTCATCGGCCCGCCCCGATAGATCATCGGGTGATCGAACAGATGCGCACCATCGGGGCCATGCAGGTGGGCACGAATGGCCTCAAGCTGGTTCCGAGCTTCCGTCGGCGACAGCATATCGTTGATGACTGCGTGCATCATCGGCAGCAGGCTGTAGGACAACCCGGTGCGACGATCCCTCGGATGCAGCAGATAATCGATGCCGCCACCCGCTTCAAAGTAGGCGTATCCGGTTACGATGTCGTCGACATACAGATACCGGTGGAAGTCCGCCAGAACCTCGGCCGCCAGGGTCTCCAGCGCCCCGGCGCGTTCGGTCTGTCCGAGATCGCCGAGCGCCTGGGCGAGTGTGGTCAGCACCTGATAGTGCAACGTCACGGTCCAGGCGCTGCATAACCGTTCGCGCATGGCCGGGTCGGCCGGCTGGAGAGAATCGTTCCAGTCACCGTGTCCATAGGCGGCCAGATGGGTACCTGGAATCACGCGCGCGTGAATGAGCGTAAAAGCCTGCTCGACATGCTGCCAGAGCGTGACCGGACGGGCCTCGGCCGGATCAGCGACAAAAAACGGCACGCGTTCGTCCAGCAAACCCGCATCGCCACTGGCATGGAGGTACTGGGCCAGCGCCAGCAGCGGCCAGAACACCACATCACCGTGCGAATCGCCCGGCCGAATGGCGCGTTCGCGCTCGAAGAACATGAACCACTGCGGCCAGTCGCCATCTGGATTCTGCTGGCCAAACACCCGCAGCAGCAGGTCGCGGATCGGTCCCGGGCGGCCCATTGCCAACATCAGTTCGACCGGCCCCTGGGTCACGTCACGGGTACCCCAGCCGCCGCCGGAATACTGTTCCAGCCCGCGCGGGGCGAGGAAATGAATCAGCGCGTTGTGAGCGAACCATGGCAGAATCTCGGCCACCCGCTGCAGGACCGGCGGCGCATCGGCGGCCAGCGTCAGTCCAGCAGTATTTTCGCGCCAGTAGGCATCGGCCGTGATCGAGCGACTCTCGGGCAGCGCCAGCAAATGGCCGGTCAGCCGCAAACCCAGCCTGCGCGCGGGCGGGGTCAGCAGGCACAGATACGGTTGCTGCCGCGACTGACCGTCCTCGAATAGCAACTCATCGCTCCCCACCCGCTCGAAAACGGTCCCGGCCAGCGGACTGATGCGAAAGCCGCCGTCAGGGAAACGGCGCCCGACGTCACTGTCCGGCACAGCCCGCACGAACACGTCATCACCGTGCCGCTCGTAACGCAGCGGCTGGGTCGTGGCGCCGTCATCGCCATTCAGGGCAACATGATGCGACACCAAACAGCGCAGGGCCTCGCCCTCGTGCACGATGAGTTCCAGCGTCAATTCATGGCGGTCGGTACCGGCCTGACTGCGAACCTCAATCAGCCCTCCGGCGTGACGGTAGAACCAGCGGCAGGCTTCGGGAGTCATCTCGAAGGCGCTCGGCAACCCCAGCCGGCGCCAGCCCTGCTGCGTTTCGATGAAGATGCGCTGGCCGTGACTGCTGAACAGGCTCAGATAGCTGTGCGTCGTCGACAGAAAGCGGTTAATGCTGACATGGCCTTGGGTGACCATCGAATGAAACACCCCGTCCATCCATACGGTCGAGGTCATGACGCCCTCGTCCGGCTCCAGGGTGCCGCCGGAGCGCAAAATATGCCCGTGCGGCCGGAGCACGTTGCAGTCCTTGGCCTTGAGGACAATGTGCGACCGCTGGCCAGCGAAAAACGATAGCAGCTGCCCATGCTCGCGTTCCTCCTCCCGCCGTTCCGGCCCCCACCAGCGATCCAGATCGGCTTCGCCGGCATCCTCGCACACCAGCGCCGGACAGGAGGAGAACAGGCTGACAACGGGCGTCAGGACTCCGTCATCAGCCGCTGGCGGCAGCGGGCGGGCCTCGGGCAGCGCCAGAGCCTGTTCGACCCAGTGCAGATCTCCGGCACCGGTGGCATCGGGGTGATGGGATTCCAGCCAGCCGAAAAAGCCGCGCTCGACCCGAACGCCGGGCTCCAGCACGACCGGCTCATCCTGTATCGCGGCCAGGGCATGTTCATGCTGGAGCCGCGCACCCGGCAGCCCGGTTGCCAGAGCCACGGCAGGCAGGTCGGCGCGACGGGCGGTGCCGAACACCTGCAGGGCGTCGGTCGCATAGCGAACACCGCGGCCCAGACTGCCGATCAGGCACCACGGATGGCGCCCCGCCACCGCCTGGTTCTGGCGCGTGGCCAGCACCCAGCCGCGTTGCGGGTGTTCGAGGGGGGCGTGATCGAGATACTGGCTGACGTAGTATTCGTTCATCCGAATCGCCCCGTAGGCGGCCAGCCCCAGATCCTGGGTGTGGATCAGATCGACCGGGATCGGCTCAGGCCCCTGGTTTTCGAGCATGACATGCCAGAACCAGGCCGGCGTCGCGGCTGCCAGCCTCAAGGCCACCTGGAAGCGAACCCCCAGCCACTCCCCGCTGACCCGACAGCCATCAGCGGTCACGGCAAATCCGGACGGACTGCCCGGCCCCAGCAGCGGCACAACAGCCGATGGCCGGTCAGTGCGCCGCAGGTATAGCTGGGTCAGGCCCGACTCCATCGCATTGGCCTGAAACAGGTTGAGCACTAGGTCCCGATGGTCAAAGCGACCGATACTGCCGTTGGCATGAAGGGTCACGGCCAGCCCGGAGGGGCTTTCAATACGGTGGGGAAACGGCAGAGTGTCGGGGTGTGTCATGCAGGCATCCATTGATTCTGGGGCGATCAGGGTCGGGGGCTTTCTTCCGCCTGGCCGGAAGCGGGACGCGCCAGAAAATAGTACAGCCCGTGCGCAAAGGCAAAGTAATAGAGGGCCATGATGAAGCTTTCGGACACCGGCAGACCGTTGACCTCAGCGTAGATTTTGGCTCCAAAGGCCGTCGCCATGAAAGTGTAGCCCATCACCAAGGCTTCAAAATAGCCGCCCTTCTGATACCGCAGAGCCCACAGCCCGATCTGCCCCAGCATCAGGTAACCCACAGCGAACAGGAGGTTGTTGCGCAGTGGCCCATACAGACCCTCTTCATCGGGAATCACCAGTTCGGGTTGGTTGAAAGCGGCAATACCACACATGACTGAAAGCCAGACGGCGAGATGGAAATGCCAAGTAACGATGTTCTTGATGTTCATGTTCAATCCAGGTTGTCAGCGGGGGTGAGACTCGTCACCGTACGAGTCGCTGCTTAGTAAGCGATGAACCGGTTGACGTTCCCTGAGATTCTGCCAGTCGTACTGGAACTTTACGCGAACTGCCCCTGTCTGAGTGAACAGGTGACCGGCTGAATCTCTCCGACCTCCCGGCTTCCTGAATGAGTGGTTTTCCGACCCGGACCCCCCGACCGGGTGTTTGGCCCCGAACTGGTTTCAGCTTCGGGGCTTTTTTTGCCCACCTGAACGGCGCTGCTCAGCCCCTCTATCAGCTGAAATTCACCCCGAACCACTGGTCAAGCACCGCATGGGCATCCTCAATCCCGGCCCGCTTCAGCGATGAAAACAGCTGGACGCTCGCCGGCTGCGGATACTGCTTGACGAGCGCCGCGGTCACCTTGTGCAAGGTATCCATCGCACCACCGCGACTCAGTTTGTCCGACTTGGTGAGCAGCACATGACAGAAGAGATCGAAGTGCTGGCACCAGTCCAGCATGCGCAGATCGAAATCGGTCAGCGGATGGCGCACATCCATGATGATGAAGACACCCTTCAGTGCCTGCCGGCGGCTGAGATACTCTTCAATCATGCCGCCCCAGGATTTGTGAATCCCCTCCGGCACCTTGGCGTACCCGTACCCCGGCAAATCCACCAGCCGGCGCTGGTCGTCAAGCCGAAAGAAATTCAGCAACTGGGTGCGACCGGGTGTCTTGCTCACCCTGGCCAACGACTTCTGCTGCGTCAGGGTATTGATGGCGCTGGATTTGCCGGCATTGGAGCGACCGGCAAAAGCCACCTCCAATCCCTGATCCGCGGGTGCATTGGAGAGCCGCGAGGCACTCGCCAGAAATTCGGCGTTGTGATAGAGAGCGTTCAAAGGAATGTATCAGTCTGCATTATTGACTTTTCTAGTGTACCCGTATTTGATGGCGAGCCTGAATCAGAACGCCGCTGACGGTCCCGGGAGCTAATTGAGCGGCGGGGCTCGACAGCAACACGAACAACCATCATCACAGTATTCGAGGAAGCGGGAATGAGGATTTTCAAATTGGCCGTCGGCGCCTGGCTGCTGGGTCAGCTAGCGGTGGCGCAGGCCTCCGAAATCACCGAGGGTCAGGAAAAAGCCGCCGCATGCGGCGGCTGTCATGGCGAAGACGGCAATGGTGCGGCGCCCATCTTCCCGAAACTGGCGGGTCAGTCCGCAGGCTACCTCATCAAGCAATTGGCCGAGTTCAAGAGCCAGAAACGGGTCGAGCCAACCATGAACGCCATGGCTGAACCGCTCACCGAGGACGATATGCGCGACATCGCCGCCTTTTATTCCGCCCAGCACACCACCATTGAAGCCGGCGATCACAACACGCTGGGCGAGAAAATTTACCGGGCGGGCAACCCCGAAACGGGTGTACCTGCCTGCACCGGCTGTCACAGCCCCGATGGACGCGGCAACCCGCAGGCCAGATTTCCTCAACTGCACGGCCAATATGCCGCCTACATCGACAAGACGCTGCATGATTTCAAGGCCGGTGAACGTGCCAACGACATGAATGCCATGATGCGCAGCGTGGCGGGTAAACTGACCGATGCCGAAATCAGCGCTGTGGCTGAATACGTCTCCACCCTCCAGTAGAACCGCGCGGATGGGCCGTAGATCACCACTGCGCGCCCGTCCCGCCTCTCCGACGACCCGCCCGGCGGACCTGACCTGAACTCCTACCATCCGAGACCCTCATGAAAAAAGCCGTGTATGCGATCCTGACCCTGACGATCCTGCTGTGTGGCTTCGGCCCAGCCCTGCTAAGCGCCGAGGAATTCAAGCCCGGCACCGATTACGACCTGCTTAACCCGGCGCAGCCGACAACTGACCCGAGCAAAGTCGAAGTCATGGAGTTCTTCTGGTATGGGTGCCCGCACTGCTATCACTTCGAGCCCGAACTCAATGCCTGGATCAAATCCAAGCCCGCCTCGGTGAACTTCTTCCGTCAGCCAGCCGTATTCAACGAACAGTGGGCTGCTCACGCCAAGGCATTCTTCACCGCTGAAGCGCTGGGCGTGCTCGACAAGGTCCACGCAGACTTTTACGACGCCATCCAGAACAAGCATGAGAAGCTGGAATCCGAGGGCGACCTGGCCGTTTTCTTCAAGGCCCACGGCGTGGCTGAGAGCGACTTTCATCAGGCCTACAAGTCCTTCGCCGTCGATTCAAAGATGCGTCAGGCCACCGGGCTTGCGGCCAAATACGGCATCACCGGCACACCATCGCTGGTCGTCAACGGCAAATATGTCATCAGCCCCGGCAAGGCGAAATCGTTCCCGCGCATGATCGAGATCACCAACGCGCTGATCAAGAAAGAATCCGCGGCCGGCGCCAAGAAATAATCCAACCCGGCGCGGACACCCCATCCGCGCCCTTCCCCCCTTCAAGACCGACAGCCGCCTCATGACCGGCTTGCCTTCCACCCTTCAGGACACCACCGCGAACGGCCACGGGCCAAGGCGCCTGCGGCTGGCCAGCTTCAACATACAGACCGGGCTCAGCACCGCTTCATATCACGACATGATTACCGGCAGTTGGCGCCACCTCTGGCCCAGCCGCAAGCGGCTGCCGAATCTGCACCGGATCGCGCAACTGCTCAAACCCTATGACATCGTTGGCCTGCAGGAAGTTGACGGCGGCGGCCTGCGCAGCCACCGCATCATCCAGACTCAGTACCTCGCCGAGCACGGCGGCTTTCCCCACTGGCACAACCAGATCAATCGCCGCATCGGAAACCTGGCCCTGCACAGCAACGGCCTGCTGAGCCGCCTGAAACCGCTGGAGGTCCTCGACTACCGATTGCCGGGCCTGCCCGGGCGGGGCGCCGTCATTGCCCGGTTCGGGCGGGCGGGAGCGGAATCGCTGTTCGTCTGCGTGATGCATCTGGCCCTCAGCCAGCGGGCCCGGCTCAAGCAACTGGCATTCATCGGCAACCTGCTGAAGACGTATCCGCACGTCGTGGCAATGGGAGATTTCAACTGCGAACCCGGCTCACCAGAACTGCAGTTACTGACCGCGACGGCCGGGCTCTGCGATCCGGCCGAGGGCCTCAGGACTTGGCCCAGCTGGCAACCCCGGCGCATGATTGACCATATTCTGGTGTCACCCGGCTTGCAGGTGGTGCAGGCCGAAGTGCTGCACTTCGCGTGCTCGGATCACCTGCCGGTGGCGGTGGAGATCAGCCTGCCCGACCGTCTGCGCCTGTAAAGCGAAGTCGGCACACAGGCCTCCAGTCAGACAGAAAGACGACCCTGCAGGGTCAGCAGGCCGAGTCCCTCGCGGATGTGCGCTTGCCGTACCGGCAATTGCAGCAAGTCCGCGTGATAACTCAGCCAGCCTTCATCGGTGCGAAATCCGCCCGCGACCCGATACATGCCCGCCGCAAGCCCCAGGAAGGGCACATCCAGCCGACCTTCGCCACCAGTGCCCAGCAGTCTGAGCGGCTCGCCGCCCTGCAGCGTGGAATCGAAACTGCCCATCAAAACCCCGCTGGCGCCCCAGAACTGCAGCACCAGATCTGCACGAGCCGCGTTGGGCGCTTGCCGATAGCTGAACCGAAGCGACAGCGGCTGCGCGGTTTCAGCCCAGCGTGTCGGCGCATCCAGCCACACCCCGGTCAGATCGACCGGACCGCTGAAATCCTCTGGCATCGGTGGCGCCAACCCCATCGGTTCAAGGGCACGATCAAGGAAGCCGGTCACCTCATAGTAACGCCGAAACAAGGCCTCGGTAGCCCCCAGCGCCAGCGCCTCGCCATCGAACAGCAACAGGCAGCGGTCGGCGATATGGCGGACATTCATTTCCGAATGCGAGACGAACAGGATGGTGGTTCCGGCCTGCTTCAACTCGGCCAGCCGCTGTAGGCAGCGCATCTGGAAAGCAATGTCACCCACGGCCAGCACCTCGTCGATGAGCAGAATGTCCATCGGTGCACAGGTGGCGATGGAAAACTCCAGCCGCGCATACATGCCGTCCGAATAGCCTTTGACCGGCACATCGATCGACTTTTCAAGCCCGGAGAACGCCACGATACGCGGGTACAGCCGGTCCGTCTCGTCCTTGCTGAAACCCTGTTCGGCACATTTGATATAGATATTTTCGCGGCCGGTCAGGAGGGGTTGCAGCCCGTTTCCGAGCCTGATCAACGAGGTGACGGCGCCATTGCGGACGATTCGCCCTTGGCTGGGCCGGACATCGCCGTTAATGAGCTTCAGGAGGGTGCTTTTGCCGGCCCCGTTGGGACCTATGATGCCGATGCACTCGCCACGACCGGCCGTAAAACTGACCTCGTGCAGCGCCCAGAATTCATCGGCATGCAACCGTGCATCGGGCGGGCGGCGGAACAGCTGCCGGACCAGATCGACCAATCCCCGACGCAGCGAGGCCAGGGTACCGCGGCGAAATTTCTTGCCGACCTGCTCGCAACGAATGACGGGGGAATCGGCCTCGGCCACGCAGTCAGTGCTCCGCGAGGATCAATCGGTCAGAGCGGATTCGGGGTAGCCGGCTCAGCGGCCGGAGGCGGATTGAGTATCAGCAGCACATGCTCGATGTCGGCCTGATCGGCAGTTTCTCCAGCGGCAAGCCGCATTCCCTGTCGGTAGGCCGTGCTCGCCGCGACATAGTCGCCGCGTTCAAACAGCAGATCGCCGACGATCTTGCAGGCTTCAGCGGTCGGCTGCAATTCCAGGCTGCGCTGAACATAGGCCCGGGCCTTGTCGCGGTGCCCCGCACGCAAGGCCAGTGTTGCCAGAATGTGCAGCAGGTCGGCATCGTCCCGGTGCGGCCCGAGCCAGTCTTCGGCACTCAGCAGCTGTCGGGCGGCATCGTTGAGCTGAATCTGTGCGTACAGGCGCAACAGCGGCGGCTGCCAGTCGCGACCCAGCGCCAGGCGCAGTTCCTCTTCGACCTCTTCGGCCATACCGGCGTCAATCATGCCCTGACAATACGGGAGCACAACGGACGTCTCGAGGCGAATGCCGGATGGCACCCGGCGCCAGATTTCACGGATCAGCGTGGCGTCGCGGGTCAGCGCGCGCTTCTCCAGCAGTGACCGGTAGGCCTGTACTTCCAGAGGACGCAATTCGGTCTCCGGCAACAGCTTGGCGTCGCGCAGGACCGGGATCAGGTGATGCAGGGCGTCCCAGTCTCGGGTCTGGGTATAGGCTTCACCCATCAGCTTCAGTACCACGGGGTGGTTGGCCGCGGTGCGATTGATCTGGTTGAGATGCTCGATGGCCTCGGCGTACTGATGGGTTCCCATCAGCAGTTTCACCCGACTGATTTCGACGGCCAACTCGGCCTCGGGCGCACTCTTGCTGGCCAGCTTGAGGTAATCGTCACGCTGTTCGGCCGCACCGCGCGCATGGGCGGCCCGGGCCGCGGTCAGATAATTGAGCAACGGCAGGTTGCTGTCGGCCGCGTGGCGAATCAGGCCGCGTTCCGCCTTTTCCCACTTGCCTTCGATCGTGTCGATCAGCCCGGACAGCAGGGCCTCAAGCGACTTGCGACCCCGCTGTTCGGTATTGCGACGCTTGATCGATTCGGGCAGCCTGGCCGCGCCGGTCAGAAACCGGATGCCGATGAACAAGGCCACAAACGACAGCGTAACGAAGATCATCACAAAGTACAGGGAGGTTTCCAGCACCCAGTCGCCCAGACCAATGATCACGTAGCCGGCATTGCCACTGGCGGCCAGCAGCCGGTAGCCCAGTGCAATCAGGCCGAGCAGCAGAAAGAACGCGGCCAGCGAGAAGACGATGCGCCGTCTCACAACCGCTCTCCTGTATCACTGGCGGGCTTGGCGTCCGGCGCCGCGGCGGGCGGCGCTGCCGGAACGTCGGTTTTTGGCGGCTCGGACTCTGCGGCGGGTGTTACGGCCGGGGCTTCCGCAGCGGGTGCCGGCGAAACCGCGGCGGGGGCCGATGCTGGAGCGGCCGCAGGCTGAGGCTGAGGCGGTGTCGCCTCCGTCACCGGCTTGGCCGGACCGGAGG
>CAYFNI010000072.1:0-11686 GCA_964344495.1 uncultured Methylococcus sp. | reverse complement strand
TGCAAGTGCATACCCGGCTTGGGGTGATTCTGATACTCTCCCGTGTACAAGCTGACCGACCCCTCTGCTGTTTCCCCCCAGACGCCATGAAGCGAAGCCTCAATCTGCTGTTCGTACTCCTGCTGGCCGCGAGCCCCCTGATCCTGACCCTGCCATGGAAGGACTGGATTCAGCATGGCGAGGCCATTCGCACCCTGTTTGTGGGTCTGGGGGCCTGGTCGACGCTGGTGTTTCTTGCGTTGACGACGCTGGCGACTGCGCTGGGTATCCCCCGGCTGGTGTTCTGCATCATGGGGGGCTGGCTGTTCGGGTTCGAGCTGGGCTTCGTCTGGAGCCAGCTTGGCAGTCTGATCGGTGCCTACGTACTGTTCCTGTTTGCGCGGCGAACGCGACCGGAGGCTCTGCTGGCCCGTTACCCGCGCTTGCGGGCCATGAGCGCGCCGGTCGGGCGCGGCTGGTTTTCAGTGCTGGTGGTGCGGCAATTGCCGCTGGCCGGGCTCTACAACGACATCCTGCTGGCCTGGAGCCCGGTTACGCACCGGGATTTCTGGATCGGCAGCTTCATCGGTTTCCTGCCGCTGGGGGTGACCGCCAGTCTGGTTGGCGCCGGTGCCCTGAACACAGACCTGAGCCAGATGGGACTCTATCTCGCTACTGCGAGCGTGGCGTTCGTGACATTGAACGCGCTGGTCAAATGGGGGATCAGACGGCGCTCGGCCCTGAAGGAAAATGCCGTCTGATCGGCCCTCGGCCGAATCGCATCGTCAGTCGGGACACTGCTTGAGAAACAGGTACAGTCCATCCCGCGTGCGGGGTGACAACGGCACGCTGTAAACCGTCTGCCCGACCTCGACCTCAAATTGCTGCGGCGCCGCGTAAGCGCGTTCAAACGTGTTCTTGAAACCCTCGAACCCCTCAAGGTCGATGGCATAGCGGTTGTCCTCCAGACCCTGCACGGTGCTGATGCGGGTGGCCTGAAGCGACTCCACTCCGATCTGGGTCGCCACCCGGACCGAATCGGTCCTCAACAATGCACTCAACTGCTGTCCCCGGGTGTCACGGTCAAACGGTCCGACGCTGAGTCCGTGCACGCTCGGCGAGCAGATCAGGCTCAGGCTGGGCAGTTGTTCGTAACAGGCGACATCGCACTGCGCGTGCTGCGCCGTGAGACAGGGATGGCAGGCGCTGCCGGGGGGGCCGAAATCCACCCGGCGATAGAACTCGATGCGATTGCCGCGCTCGATGACATGATCCAGCACCAGCGGCGAAACGCCCGTTTCTTGCGCATCTTCCGCCCGGACGCTGCCGATCAGGGCGAGCAGCAGGAACCCCCCGAGACGGGCCGGCCAGATGGGAGTCGAGCGGGATTGTGGAGCGGGCTGCATCGAGAGCATGGCGGGGAGTCGGGCCAGGAACGGTCCATCATAACCGAGTTTTCCGCAGTGTCCCGGTCGGATGATTGCGCATGGGCCTCTGCTACCATCCACCGTTTGATGTTGCGAGGATAGCTTCAGTGTCACGTCCGCCCCGAACCCGGTCGACCGGCCAGCCGGCCCCAGCACCCAAACGACGCCCTGCGGCCCGTCCGGCTCGGCCTCCAGCGCGGGCGGCGCGGCCGGATAACGGCACGGGCGGGCGCTGGCGTCCTCTGCTGTGGGCGTGCGCGGAGGCGGGTTTGCTGGCCGTCGCCGGCATGGTGGCCACCATCACCACCCTCGGGCGGGCGGCGGGCTGGTTCGGTGGTTCCGGGCTGACCGACAGCCTGTTGCCTTTTGCCGGCACCGTATTGCTGCTGGCGATGGCCGGGTCCGTTCTGTTATGGCTTTGGCTGCATCTGCGGCGCTGGGTCCGGCGTTCTGGCCGCGAGATGTGGCCGGCGCTGGCGGCGCTGATGGTTGCGTTGGTGGCGGTGTTGTTTGCGTTTCGCGCACCCTTTTTGGCGGATTTGCGCAACCTCAGGACACTGGTCGGCGGAGTGGCGCAGGCCGGCCGGGATGCCATCGGGCATCAGGTGTATGCCAATTATCGCCGCGCCAATCTGGCCGACCTGCAGACGCTGATGACCCGCGCCCAGCCGCACTGGCCGTTGATCCGTGAAGCAGCCGCGGCCTTTCGTGTGGATGCCGAAGTCATGGTTGGGATCGGTGCGGCAGAGTCCTCGTTTGTCGCCCGCGACAGTCAGGATGGTGGCCGCGGCGTGTTTCAGATCACGGCGCCGCCGAAAGCGGCTCAGGAAGCGGTGCGCCGGACACTGGGCCTCACGCAGTTGGACTACCGGGATACTCGCCAGAATGCGTATCTGGCTGCCGCTACTCTGCGGCATTATCTGGATGAAATGAACGGCGACCTGTTCCTGGGGCTGCTGGCCTACAACATCGGGCCCCGCAACGGGGGCTTGCTGTCGATCATGCAGCAGTACGGCGCGCGCGATTTCTTTACCATTCAGCCCTATCTCCAGCATCTGCCGCGCGATTATCCGATTCGTGTGCTGACAGCGGCGCTGGCGTTCCGCCTGTGGACTACGCTTGGAGCCCTGCCCGCCTATGAGGAAGGCGAAAATGCACGGGTGATTCAGGGCTACGGCATTCCCGGCCTCGATTGGTGATTCTGTTTCGGCCGGGCGGGCCGGAACTCCCGCGCCTTGCGCGATTCCAAACCGGTGGTGTTGGGTTGGGTTCAAGAGCGGCCATGATGCGATTCAATCTGTTGCGTTCCCTGTTGCTGTGCCTGGTGACGATGGCCTGCGCCCCGACGCTGGCGCTGGCGGAAATCGATCATTCCGTGGCCAGGAGTGTGGTCCAGATTCGCGGCCGCGACCCGCAGGGCACGCTGTACTATGGGTCCGGCGTCGTGATTGGCATGGATCAGGTCGTCACCAATTGTCATGTGGTGCGGGCCGGGGGGCATATCGGAGTCTTCCGGGGCGCCGAAGGTCTCGTGGTCAGGGGCGAGCGGGCTGATGTACTGCATGATCTCTGCATTCTCGAGGTGCCTGGCCTGACAGCCCCGCCGGCCCGAAAAGGGTCCTTGTCTCAGCTCAAGGCTGGGCAGCCACTCTACTTTTACGGCTACCCGCGCGCACTGGGCATGTCGTTCTCCGCCGGTTCGGTCAGGCGACTGCATCCGTTTGGCGGAAGCCGGATTATCGAGACTTCCGCTTTTTTCACCCTGGGCGGCAGTGGCGGCGGTGTGTTCGATGCTCGGGGCCGGCTGGTGGGGTTGGCGACGTTCATGGCGCCCGGCCACAGCGGGGCCTATTTCGCCATTCCGAGCGAGTGGGTCAAGGGGGCGCAGGCTCTCGACATGCGTCCGATCGAGCCGCTGCAGGGGCAGTCCTTCTGGGAGGATGTCGCGCATCTTCCGGCCTTCCTCAAGCGTCCCGAGGCCGCCCGCCACTGAGTGTGGCCATGCGGGTGCACCGCAAGCGCGGCCGGCCGGTTGCATGGGGTAAACTGCCGGCCTGATTCAATCATGGCACCGTCTCCCTGCGGCAGGGGACCTGGCGCCCCCGTCATCAGTGAGGCACGATGAACAAGGCACCCCAACATCTGTTTCTGATTCTGCTTCTGAGTCTGCACGGCCTGGGACAGGCCAGTGCCGATCCGACCACGGCGGCCACGGTGGTAGACGACAGCGGTAATTATGGCGACAGCTATGGTTATGGACGCGGGCGCAATCTGGGTGCGCCCGGGATCGTGGCGGATTTGCTGCTGCTCCGACCGGTCGGACTGGCGATGACGGTCGGCGGGGTGGGGTTGCTGATGGCGACATCGCCGTTCACCGGGATTGCCTCGTTTGCACCGCCGCATGATGCTTTCCAGCGCGCCAGCCATGCATTGGTGATCGGGCCGGCCGGCTTCACCTTCAATCGCCCCCTGGGCGAATTCAGCTATCAGCGCAGCGGGGTCTATCCGGTCTTGACCCGACCGGTGGATCGCCCGGTGCAGGCGCCAGTGCCGGTTGCGCCCCAGGTGTCCACCCGCCCGTTGCCATCGGCCTCCGGCAGCACGCCTAAGGCGCCGGTATACCAGTACTCCCCGGGTCGATTGGACTATCCAGCAGGGGATACTGATCGCAGCCCCTGAAATTGAAGTGCCACCACTCCTGCGGCAGAACTTCGAAGCCCTGCGCTTCCATGGCTGTTCGGAGTTGCTGGCGATGGGCCCGTGATGTCGCACTCCCGCCCGGCCAGTCGGCGTGGGCCCGTTCGGTGAAATCGTCAAACTCGCTGGGCATCGGCACCTCCCGTCCGCTTGACTGATCGTAGAGGCCGACATCGACGGCGCAGCCCCGGTTGTGGCGGGAGCCGATGGCGGGATCGGCGACATAGCCGGCGCGGCGTTCGGCTTCGCTGGCGGATGCCCACAATGAGCGGGTGACGGACCAGGGCCGGTAGGCGTCAAAGATGACGATGCCGTAGCCCTGGGTCTTGAGATGCCTGTGGGCCTTGACCAAGGCTGCGGCCGGTTCCGCCAGCAACCAGGCGGCAGCCGTCGGATAGAGCGGTCGGCCGGTGAAGTTATTGGGGGTGGCGTAGCGGATATCCAGCCGAATGCCGGGATCAAGACGGTTTACCTCGACCAGCGTGGCCGTCCGCGCCCGCGGAGGCTCCGACTGACACCCCGCCGCCGCCGCAAGGCACAGTCCCACGCCCCAGCGACGGGCGATCAGCGGAAGGGCAGGCCAAGCGCCTCCAGCAGGATGCCGCACGGACGTCATTCGGTCTGTATGCCCCCGGCTGTCAGGAGCTTCGGGTCCAGCAGCTTCTCCAGTTCGGCCCGTGGAATGTCGGTCATTTCCGCCGCGACCTCGATGATCGGGCGCTGGCTTTTGTAGGCCGCTTTGGCGATGGCAGCCGCCTTGAGGTAGCCGATCACCGGGTTGAGCGCCGTCACCAGAATCGGATTCAGGGCCAGCGCCCGTTGCAGGCTGTCCTCGCGCACCCGGAAACCGACAATCGCCTTCTGCGTCAGCAGGCGCGAGGCATTGGTCAGCAGTTCGATGCTTTGCAGCAGGTTGTAGACAATGACCGGCAGCATGACGTTGAGCTGGAACGAACCCGACTGGCCGGCAATGGTGATGGTGGTGTCATTGCCGATGACCTGGGCGGCCACCATGCAAACCGACTCCGGTATTACCGGGTTGACCTTGCCGGGCATGATCGAGCTGCCCGGCTGCAGCGCCGGCAGCTCGATTTCACCCAGACCGGCGAGCGGGCCGGCGTTCATCCAGCGCAGGTCGTTGGCGATTTTCATCAGGCTGACGGCAACGGTTTTCAGCTGTCCGGACAGTTCCACCGCCGCATCCTGGGTGCTGAGGCTTTCGAAGAAATTGTCGTTCGGCGTCAGGCTGAGGCCCGTCTTGCGGCTGAGGGCGGCGGCTATGCGTCCGGCGAATTGAGGGTGGGCGTTGATGCCGGTGCCGACGGCCGTCCCCCCCTGTGCCAGCTTGCACAGGCGGGTCAGAGCGCATTCGATCCGGGCCGAGCCGTTGCGGATCTGCTGCGCCCAGCCGCCGAGTTCCTGTCCCAGCGTGATGGGCATGGCGTCCATCAGATGGGTGCGTCCGGTCTTGACGGTGTGGTCGAGTTCGCGGGCGCGGGTTTCGAGGGCGTCAGCCAGCAGATCGAGCGCCGGCAGCAACCGATATTTGCACTCGAGGGCTGCACTCAGATGAATCGCGGTCGGGATGGTGTCATTGCTGCTCTGGCCCATGTTGACATGGTCATTGGCGCTGACGGTGTGACCGGAGACGCGCGAGGCCAGCGTGGCGATGACCTCGTTCACGTTCATGTTGGTGCTGGTGCCCGAGCCGGTCTGGAACACGTCGATGGGGAACTGATCCGCATGCCGGCCTTCAACAATTTCGTTCGCTGCCGACTCGATGGCCGCGGCAATCTGGGTGTCGAGCAGACCCAGTCCGGCATTGACCTCCGCGGCACATTGCTTGATCAGGGCGACGGCATGGATGAAGGCGGGTGGCAGGGTCAGGCCGCTGACCGGGAAGTTTTCGACCGCCCGTTGGGTCTGGGCGGCATACAGGGCCTCGACGGGGACATTCAGTTCACCCATGCTGTCCTGTTCGGTTCTGAATGCGGTCATGGCGGGTCTCCTGTGGGGTTGTGAGGGTGCGCTGCGTGCGGGTTCAGTGGTGCGGCGCCAGAAATGAATCGAGTTGTTCCGGACCAAAAGGCCAGTCCAGTTCGAGCCCGGTGAGTTGATCGCGCAGAACCGGGATGCGCACGGCGTAGCGATGCATCCAGTCCTCATTGTCGCTGATGTCGGCCTGATCCAGGGCAACCGGTGTCGGCCATTGGGCAATCCACTGACGCACGGCCTGTTCGGCCAGGTCGCACAGGTGGCAGCCGTCGGTACCGAACAGGATCAGCCGGCGCATGGGTCAGTCATCCGGCTCATAGGCCAGGACCGGCGCCAGCCAGCGTTCCATGTCCTTGACGGATCTCCCCTTGCGTCGGGCATAGTCCTCGACCTGATCGCGGCCGATCTTGCCGACATTGAAGTAGCGCGATGCCGGGTGCGAGAAATACCAGCCGCTGACCGACGAGGCCGGAGTCATGGCGAAGGATTCGGTCAGGCAGATGCCGGTGCGCTGCTCCACGTCCAGCAGTTTGAACAGCGTCGCCTTTTCGGTATGGTCGGGGCAGGCCGGATAGCCGGGGGCGGGACGGATGCCGCGGTAGTCTTCTTCGATCAGGTCAGCGTTGCTGAGGTGTTCGTCGGCGGCATAACCCCAGAATTCGCGCCGGACGCGCGCATGCAGGCATTCCGCGAAGGCTTCCGCCAACCGGTCCGCCAGTGCCTTGAGCAGGATGCTGCTGTAATCGTCGTGCTCGGCCGCGAAGCGGTCGAGATGGGCCTCAATGCCAACGCCGGCGGTCACGGCAAAGGCACCAACGTAATCCTTGCGGCCGCTGTCGGCCGGTGCAACGAAATCCGCCAGCGCGTAATTCGGCTGGCCCGGTGGCTTGACCGTCTGTTGCCGCAAATGGTGCAGCGTGGCCAGCGGCTCGCAGCGGGCTTCATCGGCGAAAATTCGTACGTCGTCACCCTCTGCCTGAGCCGGGAAGAAACCGATCACCGCTCGCGCCGTGAGCCACTCCTCGGCCACCAGAGTCCGCAACATGGCCTGGGCGTCTGCAAAGAGGGTGCGCGCCTGTTCGCCGACGATGGCATCGTCGAGAATGTTCGGGTAGCGGCCGGCCAGTTCCCAGGTCTGGAAAAAAGGTGACCAGTCGATGTAGTCGACCAGTTCGGCCAGCGGGTAGCGGTCGAAGGTGTGCACGCCGGTGAAATGCGGTGCCGGCGGTTCATAATGCGCCCAGTCGGCCTGCAGTCGGTTGGCGCGGGCCTGAGCCAGATCGTGCAGCGGCGTGCGGGCCTTGCGGCCGCCGTGGTGCGTGCGGACGTCCTCGTACTCGGCACGTATCCGGGCCAGATAGTCATCGCGGAGATCGTCGCTGAGCAGACTGCTGGCTACGCCCACGGCGCGCGAAGCGTCGGTGACGTAGATGGTCGATCCGGCCGTGTAGTGGGGTTCGATCTTGACCGCCGTGTGGGCACGCGAGGTGGTGGCACCGCCAATCATCAGCGGGATGGTGAAGCCCTGACGTTGCATTTCCTTGGCTACATGGACCATTTCATCCAGCGACGGGGTGATCAGGCCCGACAGGCCGATGATGTCGACCTGATGTTGCCGGGCGGCATCAAGAATCGACTCGCAGGGCTGCATCACGCCCAGATCGACTACCTCGAAGCCATTGCATTGCAGCACAACGCCGACGATGTTTTTGCCAATGTCGTGGACATCGCCCTTGACGGTGGCCATGAGAATCCTGCCCTGTGACCTGGGTGCCGGGTTGAGCGCCTTTTCCGCCTCCATGTAAGGCATCAGGTAAGCGACTGACTTTTTCATCACCCGGGCGGATTTGACCACCTGCGGCAGGAACATTTTGCCGGCGCCAAACAGATCGCCGACCACGTTCATGCCATCCATCAGTGGGCCTTCGATGACATGCAGGGGCCGTTCGACCTGTTGCCGTGCGGCTTCGGTGTCGATGTCGATGAATTCGTCGATCCCCTTGATCAGTGCGTATTCAAGCCGCTTGTTCACGGGCAGGCTGCGCCAGGCCTGATCTTCCTTTTTTTCGACCGTACTGCCGTCCTCGCGGTATTTGTCGGCCAGTTCCAGTAGTCGTTCGGTGGCATGGTCGTCGGTGGCCAGCACGACGGCTTCGATGGCGTCGCGTAATTCGGCCGGGATGTCAGCGTAGATCGCCAGCTGGCCGGCGTTGACGATGCCCATGTCCATGCCGTTGCGGATGGCGTGGCACAGGAACACGGCATGGATGGCCTCGCGGACCGCGTTGTTGCCGCGGAATGAGAACGAGACATTGGACACACCGCCCGAGATGAGGGCGTGAGGCAGGGTGTCCTTGATGACCTTGACGGCTTCGATGAAGTCCAGCCCGTAGCGGTTGTGTTCTTCGATGCCGGTAGCCACGGCAAAGATGTTGGGATCGAAGATGATGTCTTCGGCCGGGAAGCCGAGGCGCTCGGTGAGCAGCCGGTAGGCGCGGGTACAGATTTCGATCTTGCGGGCCACGGTATCGGCCTGTCCGACCTCGTCGAAGGCCATGACGATGACTGCCGCGCCGTAACGCCGGACCCGTCGCGCCTGCATGAGGAAGGCCTCTTCGCCTTCCTTCATGGAAATGGAATTGACGATGCCTTTGCCTTGCAGGCACTTGAGGCCGGCTTCGAGGATGTCCCACTTGGAGGAGTCGAGCATCACCGGTACACGGGCGATGTCGGGTTCGGCTGCGATCAGGTTCAGGAACCGGACCATCGCCGCCTTGGAGTCGAGCATGCCCTCGTCCATGTTGATGTCGATGATCTGGGCGCCGTTTTCAACCTGCTGGCGGGCGACTTCGAGGGCGGCTTCGAACTGCTCCTCCCGGATCAGCCGGCGGAAAGCGGCCGAACCGGTGACGTTGGTGCGTTCGCCAACGTTCACGAACAGGGTGTCGGGGCCGATGTTGAACGGTTCCAGCCCGGCCAGCCGGCACTGCGGCGGGATAGTCGGAATCCGGCGCGGGGGGTAATGCTGCACCGCGTCGTGAATTGCCTTGATGTGCGGTGGACGGGTACCGCAGCAGCCGCCGATGATATTGAGGAAGCCCTGCTCGGCCCATTCGGCGATTTCCCGCGCCATGGCTTCGGGTGACTCGTCGTATTCACCGAATTCGTTCGGCAAGCCCGCATTCGGATGGGCGGAGACATGGGTATCTGCGAGATGGCCCAGTTCTTCAATGTACTGGCGCAGCTGTTTGGCCCCCAGGGCGCAGTTGAAGCCGAAGGACAGCGGCTGGGCGTGTTTGAGTGAATTCCAGAAGGCTTCCACCGTCTGGCCGGACAGGGTTCTGCCCGAAGCGTCGGTGATCGTGCCGGAAATCATGATCGGCAGGGCCAGCCCGTGGTCCTCGGAGAATTGCTCGACGGCAAACACGGCCGCTTTGGCGTTGAGCGTGTCAAAGACGGTTTCGATCAGGATGAGATCGGCGCCGCCATCGACCAGTCCGCGAATGGATTCGGTATAGGCTTCGACCAGTTCATCGAAATGGACGTTGCGAAAGCCGGGGTCGTTGACGTCCGGCGAGAGCGTTGCGGTGCGGCTGGTGGGGCCGAGTACGCCGGCGACGAAGCGGGGGCGGTCCGGTGTTCGGGCGGTCATCGCATCGCAGGCTTCGCGCGCCAGTCGGGTGGCGGCCACATTCAGTTCGTAGACCAGTTCCTCCATGCCATAGTCCAGCATGCTGATGCGGTTGGCATTGAAGGTGTTTGTCTCGAGCAGGTCGGCGCCGGCCTCCAGATACGCGTCGTGTATCGCGCGGATGATCTGTGGCTGGGTCAGGCAGAGAAGATCATTGTTCCCCTTGAGGTCGCTGGGCCAGTCCGCGAAACGCTGACCGCGATAATCGGCTTCCTCCAGCCGGTAGGTCTGAATCATGGTGCCCATCGCCCCGTCGAGGAACAGGATGCGTTCGGACAGGAGGGTCCGGAGCTGTTGGGTGCGGGCGCGATAGTCGATGGTCATGGACGCAGTGGGAGGATTTTGGGTGGGCCGTAAATGAGCGATTGTAGAGGGTGTCGCCACGCGGATAAACACGGGCGCCGGATTGCCTGTGGGCTTGCCTTGCTATGGCGAATTGAAAAATGTAAGAATCGGCGGGCGAAACGCGGGTAATTGCCACACGGCATAGGTCCGTGTAGACCAGTCCGTCAGGCGTGATTTTTACATTAAGTCCGGCAGAGGGGGAGAATAGATGACAACCATAACGCGCTGTTTTTTCTGGGGGGCTTTGGCTCTTGCCGGAGTCGTGAATTCAGCCTGGGCGGAGACGGCACTGAAGGATATCAGTGCGATTGCAGGGACCTGGAAGCTAGAGTCCGTGGCCGCGTCGCTGACCAAGCCGCGCATCGAGGAAAACCGTACCTGGGAATTCCGACCGGACGGCATCATCGTGACCAGCGGCTACAACAGGCACTTCAAGACCGAGGATCGGCATGAATGGGCCTACAAGGTGGTCGATGGCAAAATCGTGGCCGATGACCCGGGGCGTCCGGGCAAGACAATCGATTATTCGGTCTACAAGATGGAAGGGAATGAACTCATCTTGAAAGGCGGCCTCGAAGGGTTCTATTTCTTCAAAAAACAATAAGGAGCAAGCGAGTCATGATTAAAGATCTGTTCAAGTTTGGAAAACCCGACCTCTTGATGTGGGCGGGCGTCGGCATTTTCAGCATCATCCTGATCATTGCCTTCAGCCTGTTCTCCAACGGTGGCGGGCTGGTGGTCAAGGATCTGTTCGGTCTGGCAGTGGTGCTGATTCTGCCGGGTTATGTGGTGGTCAAGTTGTACCTTGAGCAGATTGAGATCAGCGAGAACCTGACCAAGAATCCCGACATCAACCGGGCGATCGATCTGCTGATCATGTCCATCGGCATCAGCGTCGCCAGTATCATCCCGATGAATTTCGTCTGGAATTACCTCCTGACCATGGGTGGCGGCGAGGATGTGGCGGCAGGCGGCGGTACGAATCTGTGGGGTAATGTCGATGAGGAGCAGATCTACACCGGCAGTGCCAGCTGGCGCTCGCTGTTCACAGTGATCGTAGTAGTCGGTCTGGCTATCGGCTACAAGGTCTACGAGCAGAAGCGCAAGGAAAAGCAATCCTGAACGACAGGTCGTTTATGACAGGCAGCAGGAAACCGTCTTTCTTTCAGGTGATCGGTAGCGTTGTAGCCGCTGCCTTCGGCGTGCAGAGCACCGCCAACCGCGAGCGCGACTTCACCGGTGGATCGGCCACGCCCTACATAGTGGCGGGGCTAATTTTTACCGTGCTGTTTATTGTGGCCATCATCTCGGTGGTCAGACTGGTTCTGTCCTGAAAGCGTCCCACGGGGTCCGGCTTGCCAGGCCCCGTGCTGGTGGATGTCGATTGGTTTCCCGTATGGGCGTGAGGAGGGTCTATAGGCCTTGTCTCACCAAGCGCCCGCTGTGGGTCACTCTCACTCTGTATCGATGGTCTGCATGCGATTGAAGTATTCCTATGCGACTGGGCTGTTTGGAGCGTGTCTCCTGATGTCCTGTGCCTCTCTCCCGGGGC
>CAYFNI010000071.1:0-11929 GCA_964344495.1 uncultured Methylococcus sp. | reverse complement strand
GCGCAGACACAGTGGTACATGTTGTCGAGGTTGCTACCGCCGTGTTCCGCCATGCATTGCATGACATATTCCACCCGCGCCTGGGTCGGAAAGTCATTGACGAGCGGCTTCGCCGGCGCGGCGCTGGGGGGCGCCTTGGCGGGTTTGGCGGCTGCTGCGGGCAAGCTCAGCAGGCTGGCCGGCAGAAGGACAACGGACAACAGGGCAGGCAGTGCGTATTTCATGTTCATCGGGGTCGGACGGTTGGATTCAATCTCGGCGGGATGATAGTGCAGCCGCGAGTCAGGCTCAATTCTCCACCGCAAAATCGACGATGGCTTTGAGTTGCTCATTCATTCGGCGGGCAAAATCATTCAGACGCGGATCGAGCGAGTCGGTCGGCAGCAGATGGGTGGTCACGATGATTTGGTCGCCCTCGCTGCGCACGGCCACGTTACAGGGCATCCAGGCTACTGTTGCGGGGGATAGTTCGAGCATGACCCGCGCCTCGGTCAGGTTGCAGAATTGCAGGGTGTCATAGTCAGGGAAGTCGATCTGCTCGCGCTCACGAATCACGCTGCCGATCTTGTTGTGGCCGGTGATGCGAAAATTGCGCTCGGTGATGGCGATTTCCAGTTCA
The DNA here is from genome assembly GCA_964344495.1 of uncultured Methylococcus sp. Lineage (GTDB taxonomy): Bacteria > Pseudomonadota > Gammaproteobacteria > Methylococcales > Methylococcaceae > UBA6136. The sequence goes on along the minus strand of CAYFNI010000071.1, from coordinate 11,310 downwards.
GCCAGAACATCCTGATACGCTTTATGGCGGGTGGCGGCGGAATAATAGGCCGGCTCCGGCCGGGAACAGGCCGACAGCAGCGTCAGCGCGATGACCGCTCCGAACAGTAACCGGTACACGACGGCAGACTCCTGTAAAGACTCGAATGTTGAGATTACCATCATGAATCCGACGCGGGCACAGATCACCGGTGTCGTGCTGGCCGGGGGGCGGGCACGGCGCATGGACGGGGCGGACAAGGGGTTGCTGCCGTTCCGCGGACGTGCGCTGGTTCAGTATGCAGTCGAGGCACTGGAAACTGTCGCCGGTTCGGTGTGGATCAACGCCAACCGCAACGTCGAGGCCTATCATGCGCTAGGCTACCGGGTCATCGCTGATGAGACCGCGACCTTCGACGGCCCCCTGGCCGGTCTGCTGAGTGCCCTGCGCGCCGCCCCCACGCAGTGGGTATTGACCGTGCCCTGTGATGCGCCCCTGCTGACCGGGGTGTGGCTGGCGCGTCTCGTCGAGGCCGGTCGTCAGACCGATGCCCCATTGGTGGTCGCGTCGGACGGCGAGCGTCTGCATCCGGTCGTGCTGTTGGCGAACGTGCAGCTGGCGGCGGATCTGGAGGCTTATCTGGCCGCCGGTGAGCGACGGGTCGAGGACTGGATCAGGCGCCACCGCTGGGTTGTGGCCGACTTCAGCGATCAGCCTGACGTGCTCGCCAATCTCAATACCCCGGACGAACTGGCGCGGTTGGAAGGCCGGGGCTGATCCCGGCAACCGCCGCACGCCGAACCTGACGCATCTTCTGGAGAACTGACGTGACACTTGCCATTGACGCTCGGCCCCCGTGTCCACCCTTTACGGTCGAAATGGCCCGGCAGAAAGTGCGGCTGGCCGAAGATGCCTGGAACAGCCGTGATCCGGCGCGTATTGCCCTGGCCTACACACCCGACAGCGCATGGCGCAACCGCGCCGAATTTCCCTGCGGGCGAGAACAGATCGTGGCCTTTCTGGCCCGCAAATGGACCCGTGAACTGGACTATCGGCTGATCAAGGAATTATGGGCGTTCACCGATGACCGTATCGCCGTGCGCTTTGCTTATGAGTGGCATGACGACAGCGGTCAGTGGTTTCGTTCCTACGGCAACGAGAACTGGCTGTTTGACGCGCGCGGCCTCATGCAGCGGCGCTATGCCAGCATCAACGACCTGCCGATCCGGGCCGACCAGCGAGTATTCCACTGGCCGCTTGGACGGCGCCCGGACGACCATCCCGGCCTCAGCGAGTTGGGGTTGTAACCGGCCGGATTCAGCCCAGATAAGGCTTGAGGCCCGGTGGCAGCACCCGGCGCAGCAGCTGGGTACGGTAGGCCCAGGCCTCATCGCCGGGCTCGCACAGGTAGGACACGGATTGACCGCTCAGCTGGGCAATCGGAATGCCGCCCCGGTACAGCACGCGATTGCCGGCCAGCGCCGCCACCCGGTTGCCGGGTGTGACGATGCCCACCAGACAGAGCGGGTCGGCCGCGGACAGGACGGTCAGTGTCGCGTCGGTCGCCTGCTTCCGGGTCGCCCGCAGGCTGTCCACAGCCTCAGGGAGGGCAAACTGCTCGCCGAAATGACCGGCCACGAAGCGGCCGCCGCGGAGGTCGCCACGGGCCTCCCAGCGCCGGTAGATGGGCAGCAGATCCAGCCAGGACGGCGCGGTGGTTTCGCGGGTGAGCAGGGCACGAAAGACGATGCCGTAGCGACGCAGCAGGATGCCGGCCACATGCTCCAGCGCCGCCTGACGGCCCTCCGCATCGGCCGTTGTCGGGGGCGTCACCGTACGGGTCAGGGTCCAGCGCCCCGCCTCCTCCATGCCGAAGGAAAGCCTGCGGTAGCGCTGTTTTTTCTGCTCCGGAACCAGCAGCGCCCGCAGGCCGGCAAAACTGTCGGAGGCCACCCGCCCGCGCGCCACCAATTCGGCAAGGGCCGATTCCAGCGGGCTTTTCAAGCACTGGGCAGCGTCCAGCAGTTCTTCAAAAAACAGGGCGCCGTGCCGGGCCAGAGTGTCGGCGACCCGCTGCGCCGACGGCGACAGATGATCGGACTCCGGCACCGCGATCAGTGTGCGCCAGTGGCACAGATGCCGGCGAGCGATGAACGTCAGGGGAGATGCTTTCACCGGGCCGGTCCCGCTGCTGGCCGAGCCGAGGCGCGTCCATACGGTTTTTCCGGCCAGACACAGGCTGTCGAGCCAGGCGGGATCATACGCATCGAGCCGGGCCGGCAGGATGTCACCCTCCCAGGCGGCAGCGGCCGTTTCAAACCCCTCCAACTGCGTCAGGATGGCCGCCAGTGCCTGCGGGCCTTGCAGTCGGGTATCGGGGTGCACATGCTGCCAACGCAACAGAAAGTGCATGAAGTCGCCGGTCGCCACCGGCTCGATGGCCTGTCGCAGGCGGTGAAGCGTCGCGTGATGAATGCGCGCCAGCAGGCGCCGGTCACACCATTCCGACATGCCATCGCCACTGAACGCACCGCGGAGCACGATGCCTTCGTTCTGGAGCATCCCCAACGCACTATCGACCGTGGACGGGGGCAGCTGCAGCAACGCGGACAGCGTTGCTGCCGAGGTCGGTCCGCTGGCGCTCAAACGGGCCCGCAGCAGCTCGCGCAAGGCCATTTCCGGCGTCCAGACCTGCCCGGAAAATTCGGCCGGCAATCGCTGCCAGACGGTCGCCGGATCCAGACGTTCGGCGATGGGGGGGTATAGGGCGGCCACCTGAGGCAAGCGCTCGGCCGCCAGCCACAGGCTTGCAGTCGGCGATAGGCGGAGCCTGGCTGCCCGGTCCTGGCGCGTGAGGGTCTCGAACAGCGCCTCCCAGCCGGGCTCAGCCTCCTGCGGCAGGATGAATCCCACGCTCATCAGCGCATCATGCAATGCGTCGGCGTGGTCCGCTTGCGGCCATGCCTCCCGTCGCACCCGCTCGATGGCAGCGGGATCAAGGCGACCGAGGTCGCCGGCCTCGCTGGGGTCAAGCCAGCGCCGGCTGGCTACGGCGCGGGTACGACGCTCCTCCAGCGGGGCGCCGTCGAGAAAGCTGTAGACGCGGCTGTTGACGATTTCCGCTGCCAGCGGCGAGGGTTCGATCAGATCGCGGCACAGCACCTGGACCGTGCCCTGTTCGATGCCCCCGAGGAGCCGGGTCAGCCGGTCGATGTCCATGGCCTCGGTCAGGCAGTCGTCGAGGGTCTGCCGGACCAGGGGATGATCCGGAATCTCACGGTCGCCGACGATATTTTCGAGGCACGCGAGCTGGTCGGGAAACACGGCTGTGACCAGATCTTCGGCCTGCATGCGCAGAAGATATGGCGGTGTTTTGCGGCCTCCCTGAAAGCGCCTGACCGCCAGCGAACAGACCGCATTCCAGCGCCAGCGCACGGTAAACATGGGGGCATCCAACACGGCCTGAATCAGGATGTCGCGCACCTTGGCGGCGGTGAGGTAGCGCGCAACGGCCTCCAGTTCGAAGCTCTGCGAGGTCCCGAGCGAGAGGATCAGGGCATTTTCGGTGGCTGCGGCCTGCAGTTCGAAATTGAATGAGCGGCAGAATCGCTTCCGGAGTGCCAGACCCCAGCCCCGGTTGACGCGGCTGCCATAGGGCGCGTGGATGATGAATTGCATGCCGCCCGATTCGTCGAAGAAGCGCTCGAAAATCACGGTATCGAGCGTCGGCAGGGCGCCTAGCGTCTGGCGGGCCGCTGCGAGGTAGTTAACGGCCTGCTCGGCAGCGGCCGGGTTGATGCCGATTGCATCCCTTAACCAGGCGAGGGCAGGGCCGGTGTCGAGCGTGCCGGTCGGTGCTTCGGCGGCCGGCAGGCGAGCCTCCAGTTCGCTGCGGAGCCGGGACACGGCGGCCGACAGTTCGAAACTGCGCCCCGGCGCTTCGCCAAACCAGAACGGGATGCTCGGCGGCTGGTGGCGGGCATCTTCGACCCGCAGGCTGCCGCCGTCGAGCCGCAGGACTTTCCAGCTGGCATTGCCGAGCTGGAAGATGTCGCCGGCCATGCTCTCGATGGCGAAATCTTCATCGACACTGCCGATGACTTCGCCCTGGGGTTCGAGAATCACCTTGTATTCGGCCGTGTCGGGAATGGCGCCGCCACAGGTGATGGCGGCCAGTCGGGCGCCTTTGCGGGCGCGCAGGCGGCGGTGAATGCCGTCGCGGTGCAGGTAGGCGCCACGTTGGCCGCGGCGGGTAGCATAGCCGTCGGCCAGCATGCGGATGACTTCGTCGAAGTGGGCGCGGGTGAGTTGACGGTAGGGCCAGGCCTTCTGGATCAGGCGGTAAAGCGCTGTCTCATCCCAGTCCTCGCAGGCCACCATGGCGATGATCTGCTGGGCCAGCACATCCAGTGGCTGGGCGGGGATCTCCAACTGATCGAGTTCGCCGCGCCGAACCGCATCGATCAGGGCGATCGCGTCGATCAGATCGTCACGGCTGGTGGGAAACAGACGGCCTTTCGGTACCCCGCCGGCGAAATGGCCGGAGCGGCCGACGCGTTGCAGGAACGCGGCAATGGACCCGGTGCTGCCGAACTGGCAGACCAGATTGACCTCGCCGATATCAATGCCGAGTTCGAGCGAGGCGGTGGCGACCAAGGCCTTGAGCTGGCCGCTTTTGAGTCGTTCCTCCGCCGCCAGGCGTTGCTCCCGCGACAGACTGCCGTGGTGGGAGGTGATGTGGGCCTCACCCAGCCGCTCACTGAGCGCGCGCGCCAGGCGTTCCGCCAGGCGGCGGGTGTTGACGAAAATGAGCGTGGTGCGGTGCGCTTCGATCAGGGCCGCCATGCGGTCGTAGATGTCGCTGGCCGCTTCGGCCGACAGGACGGCTTCAAGCGGCACGCCGGGGAGTTCGATGGCGAGATCAAGCCGGCGCTGATGGCCGGTGTCGATGATGTGGCAGTCGCCGCCGCCGGTGAGAAACTGGCCCACGGTTGCAATTGGCTGCTGGGTCGCTGACAGGCCGATGCGGGTCAGGGGACGGTCAGTCAGGCGTTGCAGACGCTCCAGTGACAGGGCAAGGTGCGAGCCGCGTTTGCTGCCGACCAGGGCATGGATTTCATCGACGATGACGGTGCGGACGGTTGCGAGCATACGGCGGCCGCTCTCGCTGGTCAGCAGCAGGTAGGCCGATTCGGGGGTGGTGACCAGGATGTGCGGTGGCTGTTTGGCCATCTGGGTGCGAATCGACAGGGGCGTGTCGCCGGTGCGAACCTGGGTGCGGATCGCGAACTGCATGGCGCCCTGCTCGAACAGGCGGGCGTGGATGGCCTCCAGCGGCACCTCCAGATTTTTGCGGATGTCGTTGCTGAGGGCTTTCAGCGGGGAGATGTACAGCACGCGGGTTTCGTCCGGGAGTCCGAACTGTTCGCCTTCGCGAACCAATTCGTCGATGGCGGACAGGAAGGCAGCCAGCGTTTTGCCGGAGCCGGTCGGCGCGGCGATCAGAATATGTCGCCCCGAGCGCAGCGCTTCCCAGGCACCGGCCTGACAGGTCGAGGGGGCCGGAAATCGGCTTTCGAACCAGTCGCGAACGGCGGGATGGAAGTGGCTCAGGGGCATGTCATCGGCTTTCTGGCGGCGCGCTCATAGGGTCGGTGGGGCTGCTCCGGCTGGGCTAAGCTCGGTTATTGGCCAGCGCGGACGGGCGCCAATGGCGGTGGATTCATGCTGGCCGGCGGCGAGTCGCTGGGCGCCGGCGTAGGCGATCATGGCGCCATTGTCACCGCAGAATTCAAGCCGCGGGAAGTAGACCCGGCCGCCCATTTGACCGACCATGTCCTGCAACCGTTCACGCATCAGCCGGTTGGCGCTGACGCCGCCAGCGACCACCAGGCGCTTGAGGCCGGTTTGCTGCAGGGCGCGGCGGGTCTTGATGAGCAGGGTGTCTACTACCGCGGCCTGAAAGCCGGCGGCCACGTCGGCCAGATCCTGCGGTGTGCCCGCAGTGGCCTGGACGGTGACCAGGGTGTGGGTCTTGAGGCCGCTGAAACTGAAGTCCAGGCCGGGTCGGTCGGTCATCGGACGGGGGAAACGGAAGCGGTCGGCGTGCCCCTGTTCGGCCAGCCGCGCGATCGCTGGCCCGCCAGGGTAGCCGAGGCCGAGCATTTTGGCGGTCTTGTCGAAGGCCTCGCCGGCGGCGTCATCGATGGATTCGCCCAGAATGCGGTAGCAACCGATGCCGCCCACCTCGACCAGTTGAGTGTGACCGCCGGAGACCAGCAGGGCCAGGAACGGGAAGGGGGGCGGATCGGGCTCCAGCAGGGGTGCCAGCAAGTGACCCTCCATATGATGGATGCCAACGGCGGGAATGCCGAGGCTCCAGGCCAGGCTGCGGCCTGCTGCGGCGCCCGTCAGCAAGGCCCCGATGAGGCCCGGGCCACTGGTGTAGGCGATGCCGTCGAGGTCAGCCAGTCGAAGGCCCGCGTCGGCACAGACCTGTCGGATCAGCGGCGTCAGCCTGCGGATGTGGTCGCGTGAGGCGAGCTCCGGCACCACCCCGCCATAGTCGGCGTGGATGTCGATCTGGGTGTGCAGACGGTGGGCCAGCAGACCCCTGGCGGAGTCATAAAGCGCGACGCCGGTTTCGTCGCAGGACGTTTCAATGCCGAGGACTATCACGAATGCTTTTTGCCTTATCCCTTGGAGAAGGTATAATTATCGGCTTTTATTCGGCCCCGGTCTTACCGGTCTCGTAACCCACTGAATTCCTTGAGAATAACTGGAAAGCATACATGCCCTCTATCAAAATCAGAGAAAACGAACCCTTTGAAATTGCGATTCGCCGTTTCAAGCGTGCCTGCGAAAAGGCGGGTGTCCTGTCTGAGGTTCGTCGCCGCGAGTTCTATGAAAAGCCGACCGAAGAGCGCAAGCGCAAGGCGGCGGCTGCGGTCAAGCGGCATCTGAAGAAGCTTTCGCGTGAGCGTTTCGCGCTGCAGAACCTGCGCAAGGGCCGTCCGCAGACTGAACGCTGATTTGCCCCATGAGCGATCTGAAGCAGCGCCTGCAAGCCGACATGAAGACGGCCATGAAGGCCGGAGACAAGGATCGGTTGGGGGTCATCCGGCTGATGATGGCCGCCATCAAGCAGCGTGAAGTCGACGAGCGCATAGAGCTGGGCGATACCGATGTCATTGCCGTGCTTGATCGCATGGTCAAGCAGCGACGCGAGTCGATCGTGCAGTACGAGGCCGCGGCTCGGGCCGACCTCGCTGCCATCGAGAAAGCTGAGATCGGCGTGATTGTGGAATACCTCCCACAGCCACTGACCGAGGCTGAAATTGACGCCCTGATCCAGTCAGCCATTGTCGCAACCGGCGCTGAAGGCGTCAGCGGCATGGGCAAGGTCATGGGCGTGATTAGGGCGCCGATGCAGGGTCGCGCTGACATGGCGGTGGTCAGCGCCCGGGTCAAGAGCCTGCTCGGCGTCTGATCCGGTGCCGGCTGCCGCGGGAAAGCGGCCAACCGGCAACTGCCTGCAGGGTGATGGCCGTCCGGGCGGGTCACATTCAGTAGCATCGTTCCTGCCGCGCACGCGGGTGGCGTTGGAGTTATGGCCGGCAAAATCCCAGAGCAGTTCATTCAAGATCTTCTGGCCCGCACCGATCTGGTGGATTTGATCGATGCGCGCATCCCCCTGAAGCGCTCCGGCAGCAACTACATGGCGCGCTGCCCGTTTCACAACGAAAAAACACCCAGTTTTTCAGTCAATCGACAGAAGCAGTTCTACTATTGCTTCGGTTGCGGTGCGCGTGGCACGGCCATCAGTTTTTTGATGGATTACGACCGGCTCAGTTTTCCGGAAGCGATTGAGTCATTAGCCGATGCGCTGGGTTTGCCGGTGCCGCGAGAAGAGGGCAGTGATCCTGAGCGGAAGCAACGGGCAGATAGCCTGCAACGGCTGTACGAAATTCAGGAACAGGCCGCTCGTTACTACCAGCACCAGTTGAAATCGCATCCTGCGGCGACCAAGGCGGTGGATTATTTGCGCCAGCGGGGTGTGAGTGGCGAGGTGGCTCGGCGTTATCGGTTGGGTTTTGCGCCGGGCGGTGCGCGTAATCTGCCGCCCGAGTGGCCACAGGATCTCCTCAGCGCCGCCGGGTTGCTGGCGGTCAAAGAGCCGGGTCGGAGTCATGACTGGTTCCGGGATCGCGTGATGTTTCCGATCCGCGACCGACGGGGTCGGGTGGTCGGCTTCGGCGGCCGTCTCATGGGCGATGGGGTGCCCAAATATCTGAATTCCCCCGAAACGGATATTTTCCGCAAGCATCGTGAAGTCTACGGGCTGTTTGAGCTATTGGAGGCACAGCGCAAGCCGGCCGACATTCTGGTGGTCGAAGGCTATATGGATGTGATTGCCTTGGCCCAGTTTGGCCTCACGAATGCCGTTGCAACACTGGGAACGGCAACCTCGACCGAGCAGGTTGGGTTGCTCTTCAAACACGCTCAGAGCCTGATTTTTTGCTTCGATGGTGATGCCGCCGGACAGAGTGCGGCCTGGAAGGCGCTGGATTCCAGTTTGCCGCATCTGCGGGAAGGGCGTCAGATCCGCTTTCTGATGCTGCCGGATGGGCACGATCCCGATTCGCTGGTCAGGGCAGAGGGGGTGGATGCCTTCCGGCGACGCATGGAAGCGGCGCAGGCCTTTTCCGATTATTTCTTCCAGCACCTGCAGACTGGCCTGAATAGCGCGACGATTGAGGGTCGGGCGGCTTTGGTCAACAAGGCGCAGCCGATGATCGAGAAACTACCCGGCGGGGTGTTTCGGGATATGATCGAACACCGGCTCGAAACGCTATCGGGACATCATTTGGCAACCCCGAATGCCGGCTCCGGACATCGTGCCCAAGCCAAACCGGAAAATGCCCGCTCCGGCGGAGCCGCCGCCACGCGGCCGTCCGCGATGCGAACGTTTCTTGCCCTCCTGGTGCAGTATCCATCTTTGGTGGAGCATCTCGATTCTGTCAGTCTCGCCCAACTGACGGCCATGCCGCGCGGGGGTCAGTTGATTGCGGCCGTCGTTGAAATGTTGCATCGGCATCCCCACATCACATCCTCGGGGTTGCTGGAGTTGTTCCGCGACAGACCGGAGTTCGATCTGTTGGCGCGCTTGATGGCTATCCACGTTCCGGTGAGCGAAGCCACACTGGATACGACGTTTTTGGATCACGTCCATCATCTGGCCGGCGAGCGCTCTCGCAAAGAGGATCGTTTAGGCAGGTTGATCGAGAAGGCAGGGACGTCCGGGAAAGAGTCCCTGACCGAGCAGGAGCGGGAAGAGCTTCGGCGATTGACAGGGTATTAACTGATCATGCTACGGAATCGAATTCCTTAACAGGGGTTCAGCCGTTATAATCAGCGGTTGCCGGCTTTACGGGCAAATACGGGTTATTTCATGGATCTTGAGCAGCAACAATCGTTAAAAGAGCTCATTGCCAAGGGCAAGATGCAAGGTTACCTCACCTACTCCGAGGTCAACGACCATCTGCCGGGTGATGTTGTCGATCCGGAGCAAATGGAAGAAATCATTTGCATGATCAACGACATGGGTATCGAGGTCCACGAGGATCGTCCCGATACCGACATGATCCCCGAAACCTCCGTAGTCACTGAAGACGATGAGGAGGAGGCTGCCGAGGTTGCAGCAGCGCTGGTGTCTTCCGTGGACACGGAATTGGGACGCACCACCGATCCCGTCCGCATGTATATGCGCGAAATGGGCACGGTCGAGTTGCTCACCCGCGAAGGCGAGTTGAAAATTGCCAAGCGGATTGAGGAAGGCATCAATCTGGCAGCCAATGAGTTGGTCCGTTTCCCAGCAGCCATGCATCATTTCCTGGCTGCATTCGAGAATGTTGAAAAGGGTGAAATTCGGTTATCTGATCTGATTTCCGACTTCTTTGACCCGAATGCCGATGAAGCCCCCGTTGAAGCGGCAGCCGCAGACGAGGGTGATGCGGATGACTCGGTTGAAGAAGTTGATACGGGTCCGGATCCTGAAATAGCCAAAGAAAAGCTGGCGGTTTTCGCCAAGCGTTTCAAGACCGCTACCAATGCGCATAACAAGCATGGGGCGCACCACGAAAAAACCCAGAAGGCCTTCGATGCGCTAGCCGAAACCTTCATGGAATTCAAAAAGACCCCTGTGTTCTTCAAGGAACTGACCGACAGCCTGCGCAGCACGGTTGAGAAAGTCCGTGAAGAAGAGCGCATCATTCAGGATCTGGTGGTCACCAAGTGCCGTGTGCCACGCGCCGAGTTCATCGCCTCGTTCATCGGGAATGAGACCAATGCCGAATGGCTCACCCCGTGGATTGAATCGGGCAAGCCCTATGCCAAGCCACTGGCAACCCACGCTGAGGCCATCAAGGAGGCGCAAGTCCGCCTCGCCAAGATCGAAAAAGAAAATCTGATATCCATCAAGGACATCAAGGATATCAATCGACGTGTGTCGATCGGCGAAAATCAGGCACGGGTCGCCAAGAAAGAAATGATCGAAGCCAACCTGCGGCTGGTCATTTCCATCGCAAAAAAATACACCAACCGTGGACTGCAATTCCTGGATCTCATTCAGGAAGGCAATATCGGTCTGATGAAGGCCGTCGACAAATTCGAATACCGGCGCGGCTACAAATTCTCGACCTACGCAACCTGGTGGATTCGACAAGCCATCACGCGCTCCATTGCCGACCAGGCGCGAACCATTCGCATACCGGTCCACATGATCGAGACCATCAACAAACTGAATCGCATCTCCCGGCAAATGTTGCAGGAAATGGGGCGGGAGCCGACCCCGGACGAGTTGGCGGTCAGGATGGAAATGCCGGAGGACAAGGTCCGCAAGGTTCTGAAAATTGCCAAGGAACCAATCTCGATGGAAACGCCGATTGGCGACGATGAAGACTCGCATTTGGGGGATTTCATCGAGGATTCGCGCGTCATGTCACCGGTGGAGCATGCGACGGTTGCCAGCCTGCGAGAAAGCACCCAGCAGATCCTGGCCAGCCTGACAGCCAGAGAAGCAAAAGTATTGAGGATGCGATTCGGTATCGACATGAATACCGACCACACGCTGGAAGAAGTCGGCAAGCAGTTTGATGTGACCCGCGAGCGCATTCGGCAGATTGAAGCCAAGGCCTTGAGGAAACTGCGACACCCATCCCGTTCCGAGCAACTGAAGAGTTTCCTTGATATCGAATAAACGCAGCGTTTCGGGCCTCTAGCTCAGTCGGTTAGAGCAGGGGACTCATAATCCCTTGGTCCTCGGTTCGAGTC
>CAYFNI010000070.1:3372-12016 GCA_964344495.1 uncultured Methylococcus sp. | reverse complement strand
GCTTGGGCAATACCGGAGGCCACCAGCGTCTGCTCGGCGGCCCGCAGCGTTGCCTGAGCCCGCTCGTAATCACTGCGCGTTTCCTGCATCCGGCTCTGGGAAATGACGCCCTCCTTGAGCAGGGTGTCATCGCGCTTGTACCGGGCTTCCGCCACACTGGCTACAGCATGGGCATCGACGACGGCGCGCTGCAGGTCAACCAGTGCGATGCTGTCGACTTCGGCGAGCACTTGTCCCTGCCGCACGAAGACCCCCAGCGGAACATTGACCCGGGTGATGACGCCCGCCTGAACGGCGGTCACGGCAAATTCCCGGGCCGGGGGTACGACGACGCGGCCGGGTGCCTGAAGCAGCGGCAGATTGGGCACCGGTTCGGGCGGCAGGGTGCGCACATCCAGGTGGGCACGCTGCTCCACATCCAGGCTGATGGCCGCCGATTCAGCGCGCACCGCTCCGATCAGAGTCAATCCGAGCGCGAGGCCTAGCCCGCATCCGAGTCGGCGCATCATGGGGTTATACCCACGACCTGGTTATAGCTGGCCGTATCCTTCTGGACCAGGATGGCACGCTCAGCGGCCTCCCGAATCGCCGTCTGAGCCCCGGTTTGAATCTTCAGATAGTCGATCAGGGCAATTTCGCCGGCCTCGAAGGCAATGCGGCTCATGTGAATCTGGGTCTCGGCAATTTCCTTGCGCCGTTCGGCAATCTCCAGCGCGGCCTGATCGACCTGCAGGGTATGGCGTGCCTCGTGCAGCGCCTTTTCCAGCTGGCGGCGCAGGCTTTCCCGCTGCACGATCTTTTCGTTCAGGACCAGATTGGCCTGGGCCACCTGTGGCGCATGCCAGTCATCGCCGCCGATGGGGACCTGCAGGACGATGTTGGTACCGGTACCGAAATTACCCTGCTGGTCGATTTCGGAGCTGTCGGTTCCGACCAGGATCGTTGGCTGGTTGCCCTGCTTGGACAGGCGGGTGAATTCCACCTCTGCCTGGGCCCGTTCCACCGAAGCGGTGGCAGCCGCCAGCGAGGGATGGCGGTCGTCGAATTGCGTCAGCTGACTCAGCGGCTCTTCCAGCCGTTTGGGTGCCCGGGTCATGCGGGTCAGATTCTGGTAGGCCTTGCGGCTATGCATGACTTCGGCTTCGGCCTGAACCAGGGCGGTTTTTTTCTCCAGCCGGTCACTTTCGGCCAGCAGCAGATCGGCCCGGGCCAGATCGCCGAGTTCGACCCGGCGCTGCACCACGGCGGTCAGCTTCACGGCCACTTCGTAAATCTGGCGCGCCAGCTCGCGGCGATTCTCGACCAGACGCAGGTTCCAGAGCGCATCCCGCACCAGACCTGCCACTTCGTGCTTCAAGGCGGTCGTATAGCGTTCGACGGCCTGCTTGGACTGCTCGGTGATCTTCTGGCTGGCCTCCTTCTGGCCCCACATCCACACCGGAATCTGATAGCCGGACTGCACATTGGTGATACCCCGATTGGCACCCAGCAGGGCATCATCGATGTATTGCAGATACAGCATCGGATACCCCGCAATCCAGCTGGAACTGCGTTGTTCGAGCGCCCGGGATTCTTCTTCGAAGGCCGAAACCAGCGCATTCTGGGGATAGCGCTCGAAGGTGGTGTCGATGACGTTGCGGAGGCTCAGATGCTCGTCAATCACCAGTTCATCGATATGTTCGACCAGCAGCTCATCTTCGATCGCAAAGGCGACTGGGGTAATCAGCATGGCCAGGGCCAAGCCTGTGAGTTTCTTCATGTGGACACCTTGTGACGGGGGCCGAGCGGCCGGATCCGCCCACTGCTTGATCGCCAGGGAACGCCTGCATGCGGCGGTCCTATTCTCCCGGAATTCTCAATCGGACTCCCGGGCACATCGGCGGGGTCAGTCGGCCGGGGAGGCTCGGGGCGGCGCGCCGGAATGCAAGTCCGGTTGAGGGATGAACGTGGCCGTAGCGACCGGGCTTGCCGGGGCTGCGAGCGATCGCAGGGCCGGCAGGCGCAGCGGCGGCGGTACATCGGCCGCCAGGCGCCCATCGTCCGGGGCCTGCTGGCGGTTATCGTGCTGTTCGATGCCGGTGGGCAGGCTGACGATCAAATCCCCTGCGCCGCTGGCACCGGGGCGGTCATCACCGACCCCCATCACGCGCTCCAGACCGGGGACGTGGAATAATCCGCCGGTTTCTTCCCCGACATGCGCATGCACCCACGGGGCAAACATCTGCATGAGAATGAGCGCCAGATGAAGAAGGTGCGATTGGAGTCGGCTCATGGAGAGGGGGCACTTGATGCTGATCGACTGGTCGACAGTATAGTACTGTTTAGGGAGAAGTTTCATGAGTATCAGGCAAGACATGACCCCCATTCCTTCCCAAGCGATTTCGACCGGCCGCATCTTCATCGTCGGGTGTGGCGATATCGGGTGTCGGGTTGCCCGGCTGGAACAGGCCGGCGGAGCCGAAGTCGGGGCGCTGGCCCGGCCGGGGTCCGTTGCCCGGCTGGCGGCGAGTGGCATCGCCACCGTCGCCGGCGATCTCGATCAGCCCGCGTCGCTGGCCGGCCTGCCGGCGGGCATCGGCACGCTCTATTACTTCGCCCCGCCACCGCCGACCGGTGGGGATGATCCCCGCCTGCGTGCCTGTCTGGCGGCCTTGCCGCAGCCACCGGAGCGGCTGGTGTACATCAGCACCAGCGGTGTGTATGGCGACTGCGGGGGCGCCTGGATTGATGAATCAGCCCCGCTGCATCCCAAAACCGACCGCGGCCGGCGGCGCCTTGCGGCGGAGCGACTGCTGGCGGAGTGGAGCGCCCGCGTCGGCACGGCCGTGGTCGTGTTGCGTGTGCCCGGCATCTATGGTCCGGGACGCCTGCCGGTGGAACGGGTGCGCCAGGGGCTGCCGGTCGTGGCGGAGGACGATGCACCCTACACCAACCGGATCCATGCCGATGACCTGGCCACGGCCTGCTGGGCTGCTGCCCGCCGGGGTGCCCCCGGCCAAGCCTACAACATCAGCGACGGCCATCCGACCACGATGACCGATTATTTCTGGCGCATCGCCGATCTTTATGGTTTGCCGCGGCCGCCGGCCCTCCCCATGGCTGAGGCCCGTCGGGTTCTGACGCCGTCGATGCTGTCTTTTCTGGAAGAGTCCAAGCGGCTCGACAACCGGCGCATGCGGGAAGCGTTGGGAGTTGAACTGCGCTATCCCGATCTCGAGCACGGGCTGCCCGCCAGTCTTTAAGCGTTCAGGGTGGCGTGAAATGCAAGGCCAGCCAGATGGTGGCCTGTTCGGGATCCGTCCATTCCACCCGATGACGGCAATGGGCCGGCAGATGCACCGAGTCTCCCGGGCCGAGTTCGAGCAGGTCCGGCTGATTGTCGATTCGCAGTCGCGCGGCGCCTTGCAGCAGCGCGACCCACTCATCGTGCGGCTGGTCGTACCATTCGCCGTCGGGGGTGCGCTGGCCCGACGATACGATCCGTTCCAGCCGGAAGGACGGTGCCTCCAGCCAGGCTTCAAAACACTCGTGCGCCTGTCCGGTCGGCACATCGGCGAACAGGGAACGAATGGCGATGGGCGTGTGCACATGAACCTCCTGAAGCGGTGAATCCGCACCGGAAGCGTTCCCCCCGGCCGGGTTTTGGTAGAGTACCGCAGCTTTCAACCGGAGATGCCCATGACCGCAATTCTGTCCGTTCTGGCCGTGCTGCTGTCGGCCGTCTGGTATTACCGCACCGCCGAAGCGCGCGGCCAACCCGCCATGGGCTGGGCCATTGCCGGCGCTCTGATCTATTACGGCGGTTTTCTGCTTTTCATGCATGGGGTGCTAAAAAACTTCATGAGCGGCCATTTTCAGGTGCACAGCTTCTGGATCGGCATCGGCATGGATGTTTCGTCGATCGTCTTCGGCGTATTGGTGATGACGCTTTTCAGAGCCTGGGTGCTGGCGCGCAAACACGCCTGATGCGCCGATTATCGACTTCGCTCAGCGCCGCGATTGTGCTTTAATCGCGGCTGCGAAACAGGGGTGCCTGCCAGAACGGCAGTGCTGAGAGAGACCCTCAAACCCGATCCGGATAATGCCGGCGTGGGAAGTTTCAGAGCTCCGCTGCAGCGGGGCCTTCTCCCGCTTCCCGCGCCTGCCTGCTCCGGTCTTGTTGATAGCTTCAGGAACCGGAACCGTCATGTGTCTGCCTGCCTTGACTTCATGTCCCGCCCGCCGTTGCCGGCTGGAGAGCGCCCGATGAGCGCCCGTGTGGCGGTGCTGGGGGCGGGCCTGATGGGCCGCTTGCTGGCGTTGGCACTGGCGCGGGCCGGTCACGCAGTGGACGTGTTCGAGCGGGGTACGGCCGATGCCGCCGATTCGGCCGCGCATGTCGCCGCCGCCATGCTGGCGCCGCTGGCGGAATCGGTCGATGCCGAGCCGCTGGTGGTCGACATGGGCCAGGCGAGCTTGGTGCGTTGGCCGGAATTGCTGGTCGATCTGCCGCAACCGGTGTTTTTTCAGCAGAACGGCACGCTGGTGGTCTGGCATGCCCAGGATCGCGATCAGGCGGTCCGGTTCGGTCGCAGTCTGGCCCGCCTGGACGCCACCCTGCCGGCCTCGGAGCGGGTACAGTCGCTGGCGGGTGCCGAACTGGCGGCATTGGAACCGGCCCTTGGCCAGCGGTTTCCGCGCGGCTACTACCTGCCGGGGGAAGGCCAGCTCGACAACCGCGCCCTGCTGGCGGCACTGGGCGCGGCCCTGCAGGCTGCCCCTGTGCGCCTGCACTGGCAGCACGAGGTGACGCCAGACCGGCTGGAGGCCGACTGGATCATCGACTGTCGCGGACTTGGCGCCAAGCCCCACTGGCCGAGCTTGCGCGGCGTGCGCGGTGAAGTGGTGCGCGTCTGGGCCCCCGATGTGCCGCTGAGTCGGCCGGTGCGCCTGCTGCATCCGCGCTATCCGCTGTACATCGCGCCCAAGCCGGAGGGCGTCCATGTAATCGGCGCCACCCAGATCGAATCCGAGGACACCTCACCCGCCAGTGTCCGTTCGGCACTGGAACTGCTCTCCGCCCTGTATTCGGTACACCCGGCCTTTGGCGAAGCACGAATTCTGGAAATGATGTCGCACTGCCGCCCGGCGTTGCCGGATAATCGGCCCGAAATTCGCTGGGACGGGCGGCGTCTGATCCAGATCAACGGACTGTATCGCCACGGCTTTCTGATCGCGCCGGCCATGCTCGATGCCGCCATGGCGCTGATCCGGCAGCTGATGACGACCCCCACTGCCGAAGCATTCTCGGACTGGCGCAGCGCCCAGCGCTGGTCCTCCATTTATCACCTGAAGGAGGCGGCCTGAACGCCATGCGCATCAGCATCAACCAGACACCCCTTGAACTGCCCGAAGGCGCCACCTTGGCCGAGGCGCTGGCGGTTTTTGGCGCCAAGCCGCCGTTTGCCGTTGCGGTCAATCTCAGTTTTGTCCACCGCCAGCACTATGCCGAAACCCGGCTGCAGGCCGACGATCAGGTCGAAGTGGTACAGCCGGTGGCCGGAGGCTGACGATGCGCGACACACCCCTGCATGCCCCGTCGGACACCGATGCGCTGACGCTCTACGGCACCCACTTTCCCAGCCGGCTGCTGCTGGGCACGGCCCGCTATCCCTCGCCGCGGGTGCTGGAGCAGGCCGTGGCGGCGGCCGGACCGGCGATGCTGACCGTATCGCTCCGCCGTCAGGCGGCCGGCCACAATGAAATCGGCGGGCAGCCCTTCTGGGACTTGCTGGCGCGGCTGGATATCCCGTTTCTGCCGAACACCGCCGGCTGCCATACCGCCGAGGAGGTCTTCACCACCGCGATGATGGCGCGTGAAGTCTTCAATACCGAATGGATCAAACTGGAACTGATCGGCGATGACTACACGCTGCAGCCCGACACGCTGGGCATGGTCGGCGTTGCCGAACGGCTGCTGCGCGAGGGCTTCAAGGTATTGCCCTACTGCACCGAGGATCTGGTCCTGTGCCGGCGGCTGGTCGATGTCGGCTGTGAAGCGATCATGCCCTGGGCGGCGCCAATCGGGACCGGCAAGGGGGCGCTCAATCCGTATGCGCTGAAGTTGCTGCGCGAGCGGCTGTCGGTGCCGATGCTGGTCGATGCCGGCATCGGCCTGCCATCCCATGCCTGTGAGGTCATGGAGTGGGGCTTCGACGGCGTGCTGCTGAATACAGCCGTGGCGCAGGCGACCGATCCGGTCGCTCTGGCGCGCGCCTTTGCCCAGGCGATTGATGCCGGACGGCTGGCGTTTCTCGGCGGCGCCATGCGCGAGCGCGAGTCTGCCGAAGCCAGCACGCCCGTTGTCGGCACGCCGTTCTGGCATCATTCGTCCGGTTAAGAAACCACCACCCCGGAGGGCGCACCCATGGGCCTGACACCATTTCTCGCCGGCAATGCCGCCTTGAGCCGCTTCATCGAGACGCCCCTGGATGCCTTGCTGGCCGATCCCTCGGCGGCGGCGACCGAAGCGAGCCTGCTGGCGCTGTTCCGGGGGGTGGCGAACGAGGTGCCGGCCTATCAGGACTGGCTGGCCCGGCACGGCGTCGCCCCGGACAGCATCGGCTGCCTGGCGGATGTCAGCCGTCTGCCGTTGATGACCAAGCCCGGCTACATGCAGGGCTATCCGCTGGCACAACGCTGCCGGCACGGACGGCTGGCCGACTGCGACCGGGTGGCGGTGTCGTCGGGTTCGACCGGTCAGCCGACCTTCTGGCCGCGCGGCCTGAGCCATGAGGCGGAGATCGCCGTGCGCTTCGAGCAGGTGTTCCGCGACAGCTTCCGGGCCCACGAGCGCTCGACGCTGGCGGTCGTCTGCTTTGCGCTCGGCAACTGGGTGGGCGGCTTGTTCACGACGTCCTGTTGCTGGCATCTGGCGCGCAAGGGCTACCCGCTGATGGTGGCGACACCGGGCAACAACAAGGACGAAATTTTCCGCATCGTCCGCACGCTGGCGCCGGAATTCGAACAGATCGTTCTGCTCGGGTATCCGCCGTTCGTCAAGGATGTCATCGATGCGGGGCAGGCTGAGGGGATCGACTGGGCCTGCTACCGGGTACGAATGGTGTTTGCCGGCGAAGTCTTCAGCGAGGAGTGGCGGGCGGAACTGGTTCGCCGGGCGGGTTCCACGGCGCCGGCGTTCGACACGGCTTCGCTGTACGGGACGGCGGATGGCGGGGTGCTGGGCAATGAGACCCCGTTCACCATTGCCGCCCGCCGCTTTCTGGCTCGGCACCCCGCGGCGGCGCGGGAACTGTTCGGGGAGTCGCGCCTGCCCACGCTGGTCCAGTACGACCCGCGCAGCCGCTATTTCGACGTGCACGAAGAGACGCTGGTCGTCAGCGGTGATGGCGGCGTGCCGCTGATGCGCTACCACATTGCCGACAAGGGCGGCGTGATCGGCTTCGAGTCGATGCGCCAGTTTCTGCGCGAGCACGGCGCCGAAGCCGGCATCGCAGCTGAGTTGGGCAATGCCGTGGTCCGGCCCCTGCCGCTGGTGTTCGTGTTTGGCCGGGCCGATTTCACGGTGTCGTTCTACGGCGCCAACATTTATCCGGAAAATGTGGCCGTCGGGCTGGAGCAGCCCGAGGTGATCGATTGGGTGACCGGCAAGTTCGTGCTGGAGGTCGAGTCCGCGAAGGACGGCAACCCGTGTCTGCGCGTGACGGTCGAGCTGCGCCCCGGTGTGGTCGAGGACGCGGACAAGGCCGGGCGGCTGGCGGCCAGCATCCGCACCCAGTTGCTGCGGCTGAACAGCGAATTCAGCCATTACGCCCCGCCCGAGCGACAGCACCCGCGCGTGGTCCTGAAGCCCTTCGGGGACGTCGCGTATTTTCCGGTTGGAGTGAAACACCGCTATACCCGGCGGCCGGAGGTGTCCCATGAGGGCCGCTGATCGACTGCGCCGGGGTTGGATGGCGGGGGGGCTGCTCGCAGGCCTGTCAGCGCCGGTGGCGGCCGCAGCGCCGCCCGATCCGCTGTCGCACATCGACACGATCGTCGTCGTGTATCTGGAAAACCACAGCTTCGACAACCTCTACGGCCGGTTCCCGGGCGCTGACGGCATTGATCAGGCGTCCACTGAGAGCCGCCTGCAGCTGGATCGGGCGGGGAAGCCGTACGCGGTCCTGCCGCGGGTGCTGGATACGCGACAAAAGCCGGCCGTGATTGACCCCCGTTTTCCCGAGCGGTTGCCGAACGGTCCGTTCGAGATCAGCCGGTTCGTGCCGGCCAGGGAACGCATTGCCGATCCGTTGCACCGGTTTTTCCAGCATCAGCGGCAGATCAATGGCGGTCGCATGAACCGCTTCGTGGCAGAGTCGAATACCGGTGGGCTGACCATGGGATATTACGATGGCCGTCAGCTGCCGTTATGGGAGTACGCCCGTCGCTATACCCTGATGGATCATTTCTTTGCCGCAACATTTGGCGGTTCGTTCCTGAATCACATGTGGCTGGCCTGCGCCTGTACGCCCCGGCACCCGCACCCGCCCGCATCCAGCACCATTGAGCTGGATGCCGATGGACAGGTGATCAAGGACGGGGCGTTTACGGCCGATGGCTATGCCGTCAATAACGTGTTTTCCGCCTTCGGGCCGCGCAATCC
>CAYFNI010000070.1:233-3362 GCA_964344495.1 uncultured Methylococcus sp. | reverse complement strand
CGCAATCCCAAGGCCGACGACCCGGCCCGGGTTCTGCCGCCGCAGACTCAGCCGACGCTGGGCGACCGGCTCTCGGAGCGGCAGATCGACTGGGCCTGGTATGCCGGCGGGTGGAGCGATGCGGTGGCCGGTCAGGCCGATGGCAGCTTCCAGTTTCATCATCAGCCCTACACGTATTTCTCGCGTTATGCCGATGGAACTCCGGCACGCAAGGCGCACCTGAAGGATGAGGCGGATTTCATGGAGGCCATCCGGCGTGGCCGGCTGCCGGCGGTATCCTTCTTCAAGCCGCTGGGAGTCTACAACGAGCACCCCGGCGACGCCGTTCTGATGGCGGGGGAGGCCCGGACAGCCAGGTTGCTGGCTGCGCTGGAAAAAAGCCCCCAGTGGCCGCAGATGCTGGTCATCGTGACCTATGACGAGTACGGCGGCTTCTGGGACCACGTTGCGCCGCCGCGGGTGGACCGCTGGGGGCCGGGCAGCCGGGTGCCGGCCTTGTTGATTTCACCCTTTAGTCGCGGCGGCCGGATCGAGCACGGCACCTACGACACGACCTCGATCCTCAAGCTGATCGAAACCCGCTTCGGCCTGGCGCCGCTCTCGGACCGGGACGCCAAGGCCCGGAATCTGGCTGATGTGCTGCGCTTCTGACGTCCAGTCGTTCGCGGCCGCTGGTCAGAGGACGAATTTGACGCCAATGATCATCAGCAGGGTGGCGAGAATCGGTCGCAGGACCTTTTCCGGCACCTTGGCGCTGAGCAGGCTGCCGGCGTAAATTCCGGGCAGGGAGCCGATCAGCAGACTGCCCAGCAGGCTGAAATCGACATTGCCCATGTGCAGATGGCCAAGTCCGGCCACGGTCGTCAGCGGGATGGCATGCGCGAGGTCGGTGCCGACGATGCGGACGGTCGCCAGCCGTGGGTACAGGAATAGCAGCGCGATGGTGCCGAGTGCACCGGCGCCGACCGAGGACAGGGTCACCAGCACGCCAAGCAGGATGCCGACCAGCAGGGTGAGGAAAGGCTGCCAGCGACCGAAGCGTTCGGTGTGGGTTTTGCGCTCGATGGCCGTTTCGTCCTGTCGGCGGCGGGCCATCAGACGGTTGCGCAGGAACAGGGCCAGCGAGGTGAAAATGAGCGCCACGCCGAGGCTGAAGGTAATGGTGGCCGTGACGGCTTCGTCCTTGGTGAACACCGTTTCCAGCAGGTAGATGACCAGCAAGGCTGCCGGGATACTGCCCATACACAGGTGCAGCACGATCTTCCATTCCACCGAACGGTGCTTGCCGTGGTGGACAAAGACCCCGCCGCCCTTGGTGATGGCTGCAAACAGCAAGTCGGTGCCGACCGCCGCCTTGGGCGCGTACCCAAAGATGAAGACCAGAATTGGCGTCATCAGGGAGCCGCCCCCGACCCCGGTCAGGCCCACCAGAAAGCCTACCAGCAGGCCTGAAATGATCTGTGCGAGGTCAAAAGTCATGGCGCAATTTTTCCTTGAAGAATGGGGCCGTGAACGATGGCCCACAGCCGGACAGCGGCCGCTCACGGCACTTGCTCAGCCTGTCATGATAGCAACCCGGGCATGCATGACCCAATAGAGCCGCCGTACCGGCGACCCGTCATCGGGCAGCGATGCCATCCGGACAGGCTTTTTCATCCTGCCGCGGAGTGTTAGCATGCGGGGCAGTCGGCGGGGCCAGATGATGCCGTTCCGCCAGCGTTTTTTCCTTAATACACGAAGGTTTAGCTGCCATGCTTCGCGCCATCCCTCTCAACTCCGCTTGCTTCACGCGCCTGTCGACCACCGTTGCAGTGACGATGGTCATGGCCGGTTGTGCGGGAAATGCCAAGAAATCGGAACCGATCACCGAAGCTCAGGCCTGTGCATCGGTTCAGCAAGTACTCGCTCAGGCCGGCAATGGCTTCCAGTCGCTGCGCGGCACCGCTTCGGTCGATTACGCCAGCACGCGTTGGGATGCCAAGAGCCTGATCGCCGATACCGACTGCGACATCGTCGACTGGGGCGGCGGCAAGATCAACTATGCCTGCACCTGGAGCAAGGGCAGCGAGGCGACTGCCAGCGCCGAATACGACCAGGGCCTCGGCATCCTCCAGCGCTGCCTGGGATCGAGCTGGGAAGTCAGTCACCCGGAGGGGCAGACGGGCAAGGCTACGCTGTTCTCCAAAGCCGGCGAGCCCGCCCGGGTGGAGGTTCGCTACTACAAGGAGCGCGATCCGTCGACCAACTGGCAGACCAGTCTGACGCTGGGTGCGGCCGTCACGCGGGACGCCCGCTGAGCAGGCGTGCCTTGCCAAACCGGCGGCCATGCTTTAGCTTAGCCGCCACCTAGGGCTAGGGGTGCCCGGGACGCGACAGCAAACGCGTCCTGATCGGGCTGAGACACACCCTTCGAACCTGACCCGGTTAATACCGGCGTAGGAAAGCCTGTTCCGGGGCCGGTCGTGCCGGCCGCTGTTCGGACGGCTCCTGCGCTGACTCACACGTCATTCCGCCGAGGAGCATGCGATGAACGCCATCCCCGATACTCTCCTGCACGATGCCGTCAAGGCGAAGCGCGCCTCGATCCAGCCTTTTGCCGCTTCGGAAAAGGTGTATATCGAGGGCAGCCGTCCCGACATCCGCGTGCCGATGCGCAAGATCAGCCAGTCCGAGACGCCGACCGCGACCGGTGCCCAGCACAACCCGCCGATCTACGTCTACGATACCTCCGGTCCCTACACCGACCCGGCGGTAACGGTCGATTTGCGCCACGGGCTGCCGGCCCTGCGCGAGGCATGGATTGAGGAGCGCGGTGATACGGAACAACTGCAGGGACCGAGTTCCAGCTATGGCCACACCCGCCAGAACGATCCGGCGCTGAGTGCGCTGCGCTTCGAGCATATCCGCAACCCGCGCCGCGCCAGGGCGGGCGCGAATGTCACCCAGATGCACTACGCCCGGCGGGGCATCATTACTCCGGAGATGGAATACATCGCCATCCGCGAAAACCAGAAGCTGGACGCCATCGCCGCGATGTATCGGGCCCAGCATCCGGGCGAATCCTTCGGTGCGGCCATTCCCAAGATCATTACCCCCGAGTTCGTGCGCGATGAAGTGGCGCGCGGCCGC
>CAYFNI010000070.1:0-223 GCA_964344495.1 uncultured Methylococcus sp. | reverse complement strand
ACCTCCCGGAAGCCGGGCCGATGATCATCGGCCGCAATTTTCTGGTCAAGATCAACTGCAACCTCGGCAACTCGGCCGTCACTTCGTCGATCGAGGAAGAGGTCGAGAAGATGCTGTGGTCGATCCGCTGGGGCGGCGACACGGTCATGGATCTGTCGACCGGCAAGAACATCCACGAGACGCGCGAATGGATCATTCGCAATTCGCCGGTGCCGATCGGCAC
>CAYFNI010000069.1:0-12327 GCA_964344495.1 uncultured Methylococcus sp. | reverse complement strand
GGAGATGATCCCCACCAATACCGACGTGACCGGATGGCCGGTCGCCCGGGCGACCAGGCTCCGGAATCGCTTTCCGGTCATGTGCCTGAGGTTCGTCCCCAGTCCCTTGACTCCGATAAAAAAGAGCCCCAGACCGGCAAAAATGTAGGCAAAAATATCCAGCATCAGGACACCGGGGAGCGACATTCAGGAGTTAACGAAACGGAACCCCCGAGCGGGTCGATGGGCCAAGGCGAAGGGCAAGACTGCGGCAATCGATCGACCGCCGGACACAGGGAGAAGCAGCGCCCCCGGGTCCCTCGGTCAGGATCTCAACCCAGCTGCCCCACTTTCTTCTCCAGCGCCTTGAGGCGCGTCCACATTTCGTGGAGCTTGGGCATGACCGCCATGTTCTTCAGGTACTGCTGCAGGGGCTGTACCGGACCGCCGGCATACATGCCCGGCTCCTTGATGCTGTTGTTGAGACCCGCCCGGTGCAGCAGGACGGTGTTGTCCGGGACAGTCACATGGTCGAGCGAACCCGTCTGACCTGAGGCAATGACGCGTTTGCCAAACTTGGTCGAACCCGACAGCCCGGTATGGGCACACAGGATACTGTCTTCGCCGATCTCGACGTTGTGACCGAGATGGCACATGGCGTCGATAACGGCACCAGCCTGCACCTGCGTAGCGCCATAGGTGCCGCGGTCGATGTTGGTATTGGCGCCGATCACGACCCGATCACCGATGATGACGGTGCCCGTGTGTGGAATCCGGTAGTTGCGCCGCCGCTCGTCCTGCGCGAATCCGAAGCCTTCCGAGCCGATCACGCAGCCGGCCTTGAGGATGACCTCGGCACCGATCATGCAGCCATAGCCAACCACGCACCCCGGGTGCAACACCGCGCCGGCACCGATCACGGCGTCGTGTTCGATCACCACATTCGGCATCAGCACCACGCGCTCACCCAGACGCACATCCCGGCCCACCACGACACCCGGCCCGATCAGCACATCGTCCGGCACGTGCACGCTCTCGTGGATGACGGCCGACGGGTGGATGCGGGGCCACTCGCTGGCACGCACGTCACGGTCGGCATAGGTCTGCTTGAGAATGGCCATGGCCAGACGCACATTCGGCGCCATCAGCACGGCGAGATCCGGCAGATCAGTCAAGTCGGCGGCAATCGCCTCGGTCGTCACCACGGCGGCCGGTTTCTGCTCGCGGACCTGAGTCAGGTATTTGGTGTGATCGATGAAGACCAGATCACCCGGCTGACATTCCTCAATCGGGGACAGTCGCGTGATCGGATGATCCGGGCCGGAACGGCCAGTCAGCAAGCCCTGATGGGCAAAACGATCGAGAATCTCGGAAGGCAGCAGGTTCATGTCGGCAATTCGCTGGGGTTGATAGGGTCATCATAGCGGATGGTGGCGACGGATGTTACTTCACTGCGGCGCCCCGACTACGCACGCTTGCGTAAGCGGCAGTGCTGCCGGGGCTTTGGTGTACACTCTCCCCATGCAGCGGGCCGGTCGTGTCGGCCCCGAAACCACCGTCGCCCCGAACGCACCGAGATACGCTTTGGCTGCCGCATTGAAGGACTCCCCGTCCACAGAACCTTCGCCCGACATGGACACGGCATCCAGCCGTTACCTGCGGTTCACGGATGCGCTGGTCGCCCGTGGCAAGCTGCGCGAATCGGACATCGTGCGCGCCCACAAGCTCGCCGCCCAGACGGACGACACCCGGATCCCCGGCATGCTGGTCAAACTGGGGATCCTGTCCGAACGCGACACGGCCGAGATCCTCGCCGACGTCAGCGGCTGCCCGCTGGTGGCGCCGGACGACTACCCCGACACCTCGCCCCTGCCCGACACTCTCTCGATCCGGTTCCTCAAGGAAAATCATCTGGTAGGCCTCGCAGCCGATGACGCGGGCATCGTCGTCGCCGTCACCGATCCCTTCGACCAGCCGCTTCTGGACGCCCTCGCGCTCGCCTGTGACCGGCCGGTCTCCGCCCGCGTCGGTCTGGGCACGGAAATCGACCGGGCACTGGAAACCCAACTCGGACCGGGCAAGTCCCTGATGGGTGAAATCAGCGACACCTTCGGCGCCGATGACGACATCAACGAGGCCGATGTCGAACACCTCAAGGATCTCGCCTCGGAAGCGCCGGTGATACGCATGGTCAACCTGATCATGCAGCGGGCGGTGGAAATGCGGGCTTCGGATATTCACGTCGAACCCTTTGAGCAGACCCTGAAGGTTCGACTGCGGGTCGACGGGGTGTTGCGGGAGATCGAATCGCCCCCGGTCCGGTCCACCGCGGCGGTCATCTCGCGCATCAAGATCATGTCCAAGCTCAACATCGCCGAACGGCGCTTGCCGCAGGATGGGCGCATCAAGCTGCAGGTGCAGGGCAAGGAACTGGATCTGCGTGTCTCGACGGTCCCGACCATGCACGGCGAAAGCGTGGTCATCCGCCTGCTGCACAAGGAGAGCATCAAGTTCGATTTTGCCACCCTCGGGTTCGAGGGCGAGTCGTTACAGCGCTTTCTGGGCGTTCTGCAGCAGCCGCACGGCATCATCCTCATCACCGGCCCGACCGGCAGCGGCAAGAGCACCTCGTTGTATACCGCCCTGCACAAGATCAATACACCCGACCGCAAGATCATCACCGTCGAAGATCCGGTCGAATATCAGCTGGAGGGCGTCAACCAGATTCAGACCAAAGCCTCGATCGGTCTGACCTTTGCCTCAGCCCTGCGGTCGATCGTGCGTCAGGACCCGGACGTCATCATGATCGGCGAAATGCGTGACATCGAGACCGCCCGTATCGCCGTGCAGTCGGCACTGACCGGGCATCTGGTGCTATCGACCCTGCACACCAACGATGCCGCCGGCGGCGTCACGCGCCTGCTCGACATGGGGCTCGAAGACTATTTGATCACCTCGACCGTCAACGGCATCCTCGGCCAGCGGCTGGTCCGCCGCCTCTGCCCGCACTGCCGCGAGGCGTTTGAACCGATGCCCGAGATGGCGGCGGAACTCAAGCTGTGGAACTACAGCGACGAACGGGACCTCTACCTTTACCGCCCGAAAGGCTGCGATGCCTGCGACGGCACCGGCTACAAGGGCCGCCTGGCCATTACCGAACTGCTGGTCATGAGCGATGACATCCGCCGACTGGTGATAGCCAACGCGCCGGCGCGGAAACTGGAAGAGCAGGCCCTGCTCGAAGGCATGCAGACCATGTACGAGGACGGTATCCGCAAGTCGATGCAAGGCCTGACTACGGTCGAGGAAGTATTGCGCGTGACGTCCGATTCCTGAGTCTTTGCCGACCATGCCTACGTTTCACATCAAGGCAGTCAATCGCGACGGCGAGACTCTCGAGGAAGAACGCGAGGCTGCGAGCGAAAGCGCGCTGGTACTGGCCCTGCAGGAAGAAGGCCTGCTGCCGATCCGGATTTCCGCCACTGCCAGTCCGTTCAGCTTCCTGCGGCCGGGCAAGCGCGGGGTCCGGGTATCGCACAAGCAGCTGACCCTGTTCACCCGCGAGCTGCTGACCCTGATCGAGGCCGGCCTGCCGCTGGACCGCGCCCTGTCCGTCCTGCTGGAACTGACCGCGTCGGAACCGGACTTTAACGCCATGATCGCCAAGATTCTGGAGAAGATCAAAGGCGGCGCCCAACTGTCCGATGCCCTGGAAGCGCAAGGTCCGTTATTCTCCCGCTTTTACCTGAACCTGATCCGGGCCGGCGAGGCCGGCGGGGCGCTGGAGGAAGTCCTGGGCCGGCTGACCCAGTACCTCGACCGCTCCAAGGAACTCAAGGACACAGTCACCACGGCCATGATCTATCCGATCATCCTCGTCGTCATGGCAGTGGGTTCCTTGCTGCTGCTGTTAACCTTCGTGGTGCCACAATTCACCGAAATGTTCGACAGCGCCGGCAAGGAGCTGCCGGTGCCGACCCAGATTGTCGTCGGCGCGGCCGATGCCATCCGTTCATACTGGTGGACCGCCATTCCGGTCATCGCCGTGGTCAGCGCCTGGGTACGCTACCAGCGCAGCGATCCGCTCCGGCGACTGGTGTGGGACGGCTGGATGCTGCGCCTGCCCCTGTTCGGAGACCTGATCCTGAAATTTCAAGTGGCCAGCTTCAGCCGCACGCTGGCGACCCTGCTGACCAACGGCGTGCCCCTGCTGGGCGCCTTGTCGATCGTCAAGGATACGCTGGACAACCGGCTGGTCGCCCAGAAGCTGGACCTGGCGATCGGCAGTCTCAAGGAAGGCGGCGGCCTGACGGCGCCGCTGATGGAGGCGGGCATCTTTCCCTCGTTGGCCATGCAGATGATCAAGCTGGGCGAAGAATCCGCCCAATTGCCGGAGATGCTGGACCGGGTGGCCACCACGTACGACAAGGAAATCAAGATCTCGATCCAGCGGCTGCTGGCCTTGCTGGAGCCGGTGCTGATCGTGGGCCTTGGCATCATGATTGGAGGCATCATCATCTCCATCCTGATGGCGATTCTCAGCGTCAATGATCTGGCCTTCTGAGACCCGGCCTGAGCCCGCATTCCCAGACACAGCGATTCTACGGTCATGCAACCGGCGCATTTCCCAAGCCGACGGCAGCCTCAATCTCGGGTAAACTCGCGCCCGCCCCATGAAAAGTATGACGGCACCCCCACTAGGATCGACAGGCCCGCGCCTGCGGAGCGGCGGCCACTCTGATTTTGTACAACCGACACGAGCTTCCATGAAACAGACAGCCTTCTCCATGCACCGTCCCGCTACCGGCACTCAAGCCGGCTTCACCCTGATCGAACTGCTGGTGGTGCTCGCCATCATCGGCCTGCTGGCCGGCCTGGTCGGCCCTCAGGTCATCAAGCATCTGGGCGAATCCAAAACCAAGACCGCCAAGCTGCAGATTGAGGAATTGTCCTCGGCACTCGACATGTACCGTCTGGATGCGGGCCGCTATCCGACCACGGATGAGGGCCTGAACGCGCTGGTCGAACAGCCCGCCAGCGCCAAGTACTGGAACGGCCCCTACCTGCGCAAGAAGAAGACGCCGCTGGACCCCTGGAACACCCCCTACCACTACGTGATACCGGGCCAGCACGGCAAGTTTGACATCTTCAGCCTGGGCGCCGACAACGCCGAGGGCGGCGAAGGCGAAGATCAGGATGTCAGAAGCTGGGATTGAGCCTGCCCCCCACCGTACAGCCTCACGGGCAGCCAGCGGGTCAGGCCGCCCGACCCGATCAGCCTGAGCGCGGGCTGATCACGAGCAGGCTCGCCGACCCCGCGCTCCAGCCGGGCTTTACCCTGCTGGAGATGCTGATCGTGCTGGTGATCGCCGGCATACTGGTCGGCACCGTCGTCCCTCATTTTGGTCCGGCCCTGGCCCGCGCTGCCCTGCAATCTGCCACCCGCGATGTCGCCTCCGCCCTGCGGCATGCGCGCGGGACGGCAATGACCCACGGCACGGATGCGTGGTTCGAACTCAACACGAAAGCCCACACCTACACCGTGACCGGCCGCAAGAAGGCCTACTCGCTGCCCACTGACATTCAACTCGGCCTGTTTACCACGACTTCCGAAACCCTGAGCGAAGGCGTGGGGCGCATCCGTTTCTTTCCGGATGGTTCGGCCACGGGTGGACGGGTGACCCTGATTGGCGGCCAGAGAACCCAGGTTGTCGATATCAACTGGCTCACGGGTGAAATTCGGATCGGCGAGCATGAAGAAACCCCATAACCCGGCTGCCAACGCCGGCTTCTCCCTGCTGGAGATTCTGGTCGCCTTTTCGATTCTCGCGCTTTCGCTGGGCGTATTGCTGCGTATCTTCGCCGGCGGCAGCCAGATCGCGGTCACTTCCGGCGACTACTCCCGCGCCATCCTCACCGCCGAATCGCTGATGGCATCCCTCGGCTATGACCTTCCGCTGCAACCCGGCGTCTTCGACGGTCATCTCGCCGGCGATGTCCGCTGGCATCTGGACATTCACCCCTATGCGCTGGATACCGGCCTGACCGGCGACCAAAAACTCGGCTTCAGTCCCTACTGGGTCGAACTGACCGTGGAATGGGGTGACGCCGAGGATCCGCGTGCGTTCAGCCTCACCACACTGCGGCTGATTCCCGACAAAACCCAGAGCGGGGACAACGGATGAGCGCCTATCGCACCCAGAGGGGTTTCACGCTGATGGAGGTGCTGATCGCCTCGGTCTTGCTGGGCCTGATGATGCTGGTGCTGACCGGCAGCCTGCGCGTCGGTGCCGACAGTTGGGAGGGCGGGGAAGAGCGACTGATCCGGGCCAGCCGCCTGTACACGGTCGGCCACTTCCTGCGGCAGCACATCGCCAATCAGGTGCCCGTGTCCGGTGTTGATGAAAAAGGCGAGATGGAAGCCTCCTTTCACGGCACCGAAACCACCCTGAGCTACATTGCCCCTCTGCCCGACCAACTGGAAGGCGGCGGTCTGTACCGTTTCAAGCTTTATACGCGGGGAGAGGAGGATCAGCGCGAACTGCGGATTTCGATTGTGCCGTTTCAGTCCGCGCCAGACAAAAACCGCACGCCGCCTGAGCCGCTCGATGATCTCGCCATCATTGATCAGGTCAAGAACGTCCGCTTTGCCTATTTTGGAGCCTCCGAAGACAGCCCGCCGTCGGAACGCAGCGGCAAATGGTGGAAGGAGTGGCGCAACTATCAGCTGCCGACCCTGATCCGCATCAATATCGAGCGGGACGGGGAAGACCCGTGGCCAACGCTGGTCATTGCGCCCAAGACCCTGATGCTGAGGTAACCGCATGCACGGCGACCGCTTGCCCTCCGTTCAGACCGGTGTCGCCCTGGTCATGGTGCTGTGGGTCATCAGTCTGATGAGCATCATGGCCGGCAGCTTTGCCCTTTCGACCCAGCGCGAGGCGAGCATCATGAGCCACGCCCATGAGCGCGCCAAGGCCGTCGCGCTGGCCGAGGGCGGCGTCAACTATGCCATGATCATGCTCAGCCTGCCGGACACCCAGCTACGCTGGCAGGCGGACGGGACCCCCTATGTCTGGCAACTGGATGGCGCGCGGGTCCATATCCGGATTCTGGATGAAAGCGGCAAGGTGGACATCAACGCCGTTCAGGAACCTACCCTGAAGGCCATCCTGAAACTGGCCCTGGGTAACGAAGATCAGGCCGCCCAACTGACCGACGCCATCCTCGACTGGCGCGATGCCGACGATCTCAAGCACACCCAGGGTGCCGAGGCGGAGGACTACAAAGCCCGGCAAATGAAGACGCTGCCACAGAATCGCAACTTCCTGATCATGGAGGAACTGCAAAGCGTCATGGGCATGACCCCCGCGCTGTACCGCACGCTGCTGCCTTGGTTTACCCTGTATACTGGCACCGATGGCCTTAACCCGGCCAAGGCGTCGCGCGAAATCCTGCTGAAGCTGATGAACGGCGACCTTGCCGCGGTTGACCAGTACATCCAGCAACGCCGTCAGGGACCCACTGGTGGTCCTCCTGCCCTGCCCAGCTTGCCGGGCATGCCGGCCGGCGGAGGCGGTGGCAGCGGCGACATGGCTTACACCATCGAAGCACTGGCCGAGATCGAAGGCCAGCGTCGGCAAGGGGTAGTCACCACGGTCCGGCGCGGCGGCGCCCAAGGCATACCGTTCACCACCCTGCGCTGGAAACCTTATACGCCACCACCCGAACCCGAGCCTCAACCCGACCGCCATGGCTAGCCAAATCCCTTGGCCCTCCTCCCTCCGGATATCCGAATCAGGGCAGCATGCTCAAGCTTGACGCGCCTGTGGACATGCAACTCCAGCAGTTCTGGCAGTGGTGGAGCGGCGAACTGCTGTCTCTGGTGCCCCCCCCGCTGCAGAAGCTGCTAGGCAGCGCCGGGGAGTGCCTGATCCTGGACCGGGATGCGCGTGGTCTGACGGTCACACACCGGCTGGGAACCCAGTCGATGCCCCTGGTTCACCTGCCGCTGGAGGAGGACGGGAATACCGTGCGCCAGCGCTTTCTGGCCGATCATCCGGACCTCGAAGGCATTCGCATCGCCCTGCGGTTGAACGCACAGGAAGGCTTGCGCAAACGCATCAAACTGCCCCTGGCGGCAGCCGAAAATCTGCAACAGGTCCTGACGTTCGAAATGGACCGGATGACGCCCTTCAAAAGTGATCAGGTGTATTTCAGCGCCCAGATTGTCGAACGGCTCAAAGCCACCCGACAAATCGTGGTGGACCTGGTTCTCACCCCGCGGGGAAAGCTGGAAACCATCCTCGACACGCTGGCCGAAGCGGGCTGGCGTCCTGACCTCGTGTTCCTCGAGGGGGACAGCAAACCCGGCGCCTGCAACCTGTTGCCGCTGCATCTCGCGCCGCCGCGGGACCGGTTGCCGCAGATGCTCAACATCGGTCTTGCGGGTGCTCTTTTGACCCTGCTGGCGCTGCTGGCCATCCTGCCGATCTGGTCGGCCCGCTCGGAGTCGCTGCACCTGCAGGCCGCCGTCAACAAAACCGGCAAGGTTGCCCGGGAAGTTGAAGCCATGCGGGAAGAAGCTGACAAACTGCTGCATCAGGCCCAGTTCCTTCAGGAAAAAAAGCAGACCGAGCCGGTCCTGTCCGATACGCTGGAAGAATTGAGCCGGGTCATTCCCGATGGCACCTGGCTCAACGGGCTGCAATTCACCAATCGCCGAGTCGTGATTCAAGGCCAGTCGCCATCCGCCTCCAGCCTGTTACAGAGCATCGAATCCTCGGCCTACTTCCGTAACGTCAGCTTCAGTTCACCCGTCACCAAGGATTCGACCAATGGGCTGGAGCGCTTTCAGGTTGCCGCCGATGCCGTCAACGGGAGGTTCTCTGAAAAACCTGATTGAACGCCTCAACCGGCCGGTCGAGATCAATCCGTCCCGGGCTGGCGCGGTCGCCCTGTTGGTGCTGGTGATCACCCTCGTCCTGCTCGGCGTGATCTACCCCCTGTACAGCTTGAAAAGCGGCTATCAGGACAGCGTCGAAGATCTGCAATTCCGGCTGCGCCGCTTGCAACAGGTGGCCGGCAGCCGCCAGGCGCTGGCGCAGCGGCTGGACAAGATCAAGGCCATGGCGGGTAAGAACGATACCTTCCTGCCGACCAATACCGCCGCGCTGGCAGCCGCTGACCTGCAAACCCGGATCAAGAAAGCCGTCGGTGACGCCGGCGGCGAACTGTCGAGCACGCAGGTCGTCCCGGAACGCAACGAGGGCAATGCGGTACGCATCACCGTCAAGGTCCGGCTGACCGGCAGTACCCCGATGCTGCTCAAGATCCTGCACGGATTCGAAGCCGGCAAGCCCTACCTGTTCATCGAGAATCTGAATATCCGCCCCATCCGCATGCCCCGCAATCCCAAGGACAAGAATGCCGGGATTGATGACAAGCTGAATGTGGATTTCGACGTCATCGGCTACATGCAGGCGCCATGATGAAGAACTCGCGCCTGCGCCCCTACTGGCTGACGCTGATCCTTGGTGCGGGGGTCCTCGTGCTGTCCCTGCTGATGGTCGCCGAGTGGCTCTATCTGCGGCACCAGCGTCAGCAAAGCGTCGCCACAGCCAGCACGGGGCCGGCCCCGCCACCGGAATCCGAACTGGTCCCGGACCGTTTTTCCCTGCCCCCGCTCAGCCAATATCCGCAGACGGTGGAGCGGCCGCTGTTCATGGAAACCCGGCGCCCGAACCCACCCGTATCAGCCACTGCCACGCCCAAACTGGAAGCCGCCCCGCCGGTCAATTTCAAACTGATGGGCGTGCTGGCCACTCCGGAAGGCAAGATGGTCCTGATTGCCGATGCCAAGGGCAAATACCGGCGCCTGAAAACCAAGGACGCCTATGAGGGCTGGGAAATCGCCGATATTCAGTCCGACCGGGTTGTGCTCGAACAGGCCGGCTTCACCGAGGATTTGAAGTTACTGAAAAAAGGCCCCAAGCCGCCACTCAAGCCAGGCCAGCCTCCGGCCCAGTCGCCACAGGCCCCATCCGCCTCGACACCGCAGGCAGTCCAACCGGCAAGGCCACAGCACCCCATAGCCGCCGGTCAGGCGCCAGCCCATCCCGCAGTTGAAGAGGAACAGGATGTCGACATGCCTGAGCCGGAAGAAACCGATCCCTCGATGGATTCGAGCGGGTCTGACACCATGGACGGTAGCGAATAATGCACCCTTCTTTGTATATGCCGGCTTGGGGGAATCCGCCATAATGGGACTGCTCCAGAGACTGACGCCAGTCGCCCCGGCATGGCAACCTGATCCGCCCGGCCGCTGCCCGACCCGAACCTAGTACGCTGCATGACAACACAACGCTACGCTCCTCTTGTCCTGTCCCTGACACTCGCACTGGGCGGCTGTGAATCACTCGGCCCGGAAGCGGTCAAGAGAACCCCCATCCCGCCCAATCTGCGCATTGAACCGGTTCGCAAACCCCTCGACTCCCGTCCGATCCAGAGCGAGCCGCTGAAAACCAAGCCGGCGCAGCCACCGGAATTCTACCCGGCCACCGGCAATCTGCTCGGCCAGCACGGCACCACCGTCGGCACCGCCCCGCAAAGCGCGGTCCGCGGTCAGAGGGAGGGCAAGTACACGCTGAATTTCGACGATGCCGACCTCAATGAGGTCGCCAAGACCATTCTCGACGAAACGCTGAAGCTGAACTATGTCATCAGCCCCAAGGTTTCCGGCCGGGTTACCCTGCAAACCACCCGCGCCCTGACCGACGACGAACTGATCCCGACCCTCGAAACCCTGCTACGGCTGAACGGCGCCTTGCTGATCAAGGACCACGACATGTACCGGATCGAACCCGAAAGCGCCGGTATTGTCGGTGCGCCGGGCGCCCGCCTCGGCCTGCCGGGCCAGCGACTCCCCAGCGGCTATCAACTGCGCGTGGTGCCCCTGCGCTATGTCGGGGTGCAGGAGATGCAGAAAATTCTCGAACCGCTGATGCCACCGAAATCCATTGTGCGTGTCGACACCTCGCGCAACATGTTGTGGCTGGCTGGCAGTGCGGAGGAACTGTCCAGCGTGCTGGATACCGTGCAACTGTTCGACGTCGATTTCATGCGCGGCATGTCCGTCGGCCTGTTCCCGCTCACCAATGTCGAACCGGCCCTGATTGCCACCGAGATCGAGAAAATCCTGGGCGACACGACCAAGGGGCCACTGGCCGGTGTGCTGCGGGTGCTGCCGATCGATCGTCTGAATGCCATCATGGCCATCACGCCGCAGCCGCGCTATCTGGAAGAAATTGCCAGCTGGGTCGGCCGACTGGACCGCTTCAGCCCCAACCGGATGGGGGCAGTGCATGTCTACCGGCTGCAGAATGTCGATGCGATCGAACTGGCCAAGACCCTGAGCAACATCTTCGGGGGCAGCGGCGGTAGCGGGAGCGGCAGCCGGGCCTCGCTCCGCCCCGGATTCCAGGACAGCAACATCGGCGCCAGCAGCCCCACGACGCCAGGGGCCGGCAGCAGCGGCTTCACCAGTGCCAGCGGCGACCTGGGATCCAGTACCTCGGGGGATCTGGGCTCGGGCTCGTCCGGCAGCCTCGGTTCCAGTCTGGGTACGGGCACCAGCAGCTCCTCCAGCAGTATGGGCGGCGGTTCATCGGGTGGCTTCGGAGGCGGCAGCTCAACCGGCGGCTCCCGGAGCGGCGGTGTGGGCGGCAGCTTTGGCGGCGGCATCGGTCGCGGCACCTCCGGCCGCAACCAGAGCAGCACGGCCACCACGATCGGCAATGTCCGCATCGTTGCCGACCCGGCCAACAATGCCCTGATCATTACCGCCAAACCACAGGAATATCAGGAAATCGAGGCCGTCATCAAGGAACTGGATGTCCTGCCGCTGCAGGTTCTGATCGATGCCACCATCGCCGAAGTAGTGCTCACCGACAATCTGAAATACGGCATCAAGTGGTATTTCCAGCAGGGATCGAACGGGGAAATCCTGGGTGAGGGGCTGGGCCGCAACGTGATGGACAACGCCATCGCCGGCGCCAAGAACTATGCCTTTACCTATTCGCTGGTGGCAGCCGGCAAGGATGTCCGCCTGCTGCTGCAGGCACAGGCAGACAAGGGCAAGGTCAACATGTTGTCCTCACCCTCGGTGATGGTGCTGAACAACCAGGAGGCGGCGATGCGGGTCGGCGATCAGGTGCCGATCCTGACGGGCCAGTCGCCGATCTACAGCGGCGGCAATACCATCGGCACCAGCAGTTCCTACGCCCCCTTCAACCAGATTCAGTACCGCGACACCGGTGTCCTGCTGAACGTGCGCCCGCGCGTCAATGC
>CAYFNI010000068.1:1676-12449 GCA_964344495.1 uncultured Methylococcus sp. | reverse complement strand
GTCGTCAGAACGCCGATGAGTTTATCCAGTAGCGATCTGGCCTGATTGACCAGTTGATTGACGACCTCGGCACCGGTCATGCCAGTGAAACGGCGGCGGTAATAGCCAATAGCCAGCGGCGTCCCGAATGTACCGAGGATCACACCCAACACAAAGGTACTGTTATCTGAGTCGGGTTGAACCGGAGCGGTTTTTCCAGCCGCAGTGGCCGGGCTGCCGGGCACCGCTGCGGGGGTTGCTTTCACCGAATCAGCAACTTTGGGGCCGTAGTCATCGGGGATTGCCAAATCCGTAATGCCCGGAATGCTGGGGAAGGGGGTGCTTCCCTTGCCGACAATCAGTTGCCCTTTCATGCCCTTTTCCATGTGCTGGGCAATATCGCAATGAACCAGATAGGTCTTGTCTTCAGCCGGCAGGATCAAGGTACCGGTAATTTTAGCGGGGCCGGTCATCTCAAGATGGAACATGCCCTTGTCATAAATGAACTTGGGCAGCCCATGCATCATCCATTGATGGCGGATGTGATCCTCATTGATGAAGTTAACCGTCAGTCGTGTACAGTGTTTGACGCGCCATTCATGCGTATCAAACCCGAACATCGTCCCCGGATAATCCTTGGCGTACTTGTGACCGGCACGAACGGTAATGTTCACGTCTTCGCTGATGCGTGAGCAGCCCGGCGGCAACGTGTCCTTGTTCTGGCCCATGATCATGCCGCCTTCCATGTCCATGAGGTGGCCGCCGCCGTGATCCATGAGCATATTGTGCTCAATGAGGGTCTCGCTCGTTTCGACCGCAAGAGCTGTGCTTGAGAGAACGACTAGCGAAGCGCTGAGGAGCTTGATGGTGAGTGTAGACATGTGATTTCGCAGCCTCATTACTTGTGATTCGAGAAGAGGGGCAACTGGTGTACCAGAGCCATCAACTTCTCACGGTTCAAGTAAGCAAAATACGCGACAATTCCGAGGAGCAGACCCGCGAACAGACCGCCGCCGGATGTCTGATTAGACCCTGAAGCCACTGATTGGGCGCTGCCATTGGTGGCTCCCTGCATCTGCGGCGGAATAGCATCGGTGCCTGCGTTAATCCCGGGCTTGGTATCCATCGTGCCCGAAGGTGCGCCCAGGCTGCCCCAGTCATCCATATAGTCTTGCCAGACCGGGATCTTCCTCTCCCAGAATTCCTTGGTGAAATAGGGCTTCAGGTCCATGCCGTGGGTTTTCGGCGTTCCGTTTTCATCGACGAAGTTCTTGTAGGCAACCAGGCTGATACTGCCACCTTCGCCCATGCCATTGGTCGTGAATGCCTTCTCGGTGTGGTCATGGAACATCCACAGACCCGACCCATAACTATGCAATCCATCGTCCGTGGTATCGAGGGCAATATCGAGTCGTTGCGCAGGCGCGAGACTATAGACATCGCGAGTGATTTGCGCCGCTGGATTCTGCTGGACGCCATCGTAGTGGGTTTCCGTGCCCTTGTGGCCGTGGATATGCAGCGCAAGCGTTTCCGTATGCCCATTCAGCACCCGAATCTTGGTTTTTTCGTTCGGATTTACGGTGATCAAAGATTCGCGCAAGGTGTAGGGAAAAGCCCGTCCATTCAGGAGGAAGTAGTCATCGCTCGCATCGGTGATGTCGTACTCCTGGTTCATTTTCTTGGCGACTAGCCGAATATCGTTCGCTGACTGGGGAATCTGGTGCAGTTCCTTGTCGACGGACTGATAATGGAGATCGTATTCCTGCTTGTATTTTTCCAGTACGCCAACCGAAGGATGCCGCACCTGTCCGGCACCGATGTTGAACACCTGGGGCCAGTTGTTGGGACGATTCTCCTCAATGATGAACATGCCGGCCAGCCCCATTGCAATGTGGGTATGTGGCTGCACGTGGCAATGGTAGTACATGGTTCCCGGTTGGCGGGGACGAATCACGTAGGTCTTGCTCTGGCCTGGCATGATGTCCATGCCGGCGGTCTGACCGACGCCGTCATTGCCCTCGCCGGCGTGATCCATGAAAGGATGATCGACGCCGTGCAAATGGATCGAGTGAGGGAAGTAATGTGAGTTTTCAACCACGAGCCAGACCACATCGCCCTGTTCCACACGAATCGGCGGCGAGGGCATTCTCAACAGCGGATTGGCTTCGCCGCTGGCAAAGCTGCGGGTCGACATGTCACGACTTTTGGGCGTGAAGACCCAGAAGCTAGGTTGAACACCCGGGGCAATATCAAAGGTCGGCACGACGCCCGGAAAGTCGGGTGAGTGTCCATTGACCTCCATGATTTCCAGTTTGATCACGTAGTGATCGGGGTCACCGTCCTTGTCAATGTCGTTGCTGAGCGTGAGGGTGTCGGCCGCGACATTGGAAGTATCCATGAGGGTTTCCATGGATATGTTGTTCGTGCCTTTGACAAAGGCGGCTACGTCATTCGGGTTATCAGGATTGCAGGAGCGCGATTCCTGTATGGACACACCCTCGACCGTTTGTGCCTGCCGCCATTCCGGCGGTGCGCCACTATTACAGAAAGGTTCGGCCTGACCAGGCTCAACCTTTGCGGTGGGCGGGGCCTTGAATACGCCCATCGCAGGTCCGGAGAGTCCAAGGATGACGGAGGCGGTCAATAGAGCGAGGGTTTGTCTCAACATGATATGTCTACCGATTTTGGCAAAACGCCAGGACATAGAGTCACCCATGCCCTGGCGCCATTGATTCCACCTCACACCTGGTGAGGCGAAGATCTCTTAAGCTGATTTCTTCTTAAACAGCTGGTCGACAAGGTTTTTGAAGCCCGCATTCGACAGGTAGAAGATATACCCGCCGGCGATCAACAGCGTCAGGATTACGACGATGTTGCTTGTGGGGATGCCAGTAGCACCTGCACCAACCGCGAAGCCGATGTGCTCATCCACTTTCTGGCCTTCATTGACCAGCGTGATATGCACACGGTACTTTCCAGCCTCGGTGAAGTTAACGATCGAGTTGAACGTACCGTTGGAGTGGGTGCTGGGCGGCTGATAGAACACCCGCGTGCCTTCCGGTTCCTTGGTGATTTCAAACTCGACGGTCATGTTCCGCAGAGCCTTCCCTTCGTAGTCGAATACTACGGTGGTGGGGCCGATTTCCGGAACAGCATTACAGAATTCGGTGGTACCCGTCAGTTGTGGCTGATAGGCAGTAAAGTGGACAAGGTGTGACCCAATCTGAACCCGACACTGGTCGGTATCAACGCTTGCACCACCGTGAGCCCAAGAAGCTGCGGGCAACAGGCTGAATGCCAGGAGTCCCAGTGCTGTCAGGCTTTTCTTAATGACCTTGAAATTGCGCATGATCTGTTCCCTCACTCGATCTTTTGATGTCAATTGTTATAGTCGTTGAATGGCTCGAGCTGGATGCTAAGGACTGAAGGGTGCCAGCCCAGGGTCGATAGATACAGTCTTTGCGAATATACCTAAGCGGCCCGCCTTACACAACAATCCCGCACCATTCGTGTTGTAGTCAAGGATTATACCGATCAAACAGTCATCCGCAGATGCGAATTCAAACGGTACCGCTCGGACACCGAGGGTTTGGCAAAGTTCAGTACCGAAGTGGCCGCTGATGCCATGCCGCCGCCCAATGATTCGCGCAGTCTGATAGGGTATGCTTCCGGCCACCCCGGCAGTTCCGGTCCATCGTCCAGCCCCCAGCATGAAAATTCGCCCGTCACTAACCTGTGCTGTCGTGGCTGTAGCCGCTTTTTCAGGCTGCACCGGCCTGCCGCCCAGAGTCGCTGGCGACTCGGCCATCGTGACACCTGCAGCACCCGTTCAGCGACCTCTCGAGCCGCCCGTGCAGCAGACGGGTGCGGATCCATTAAAAGACATCTCCAGCCCGGTCCCGACCAGTCAGTCGACCCCATTGCCCGAAGAAAACCTGCCCAGCTCTACGTCTATCGAAACGCTGCCCGGGTATTCCCCATCGCCGTATGGGGTGGATCCTATTCCGGCAATACCCGAGGCGCTGCCGGCGCCTGATCCAGTCCTGCCGGAAATTCCGATGCCGGAATCTGCCGTTGCAAGCCCCGAACTGTCGGAGCCCTACAAACTGCCCGAGACACCGGCGCCGGCACCGATGGTTTTTACACCGCCACCGCCACCCAAACTGTTCAACCAAACCGCGCCCGCGGCTGTTCTGGCATTGGAAAACGATGTGGAAGGGCAGATGAAAACCGGCAATTACAACGATGCGGTCGGGTCGCTGGAGCGCGCCATTCGCATCCAACCGAAAAATCCTGAGCTCTGGCATGTGCTGGCCGAAGTTCGATTGCGCCAGCGACAGCCAGGGCTTGCCGAGGATCTGGCCAAGAAATCCAATCTGCTGGCCAAGAGCAATGCCGCGCTTATTCGTTCGAACTGGGCGATCATTGCCGAATGCTGCCGCATGAAAGGTGATTCCGCCTGCGTGACGGAAGCCATGTACAAGACGCGTTAGCCCCCTTGATGACCGTCGAATACGCCTTCGCCCCGGAAGGGGCACTTGCGAACGCGCTTAAGGGGTTTCGCCCGCGTCGGCAGCAATCGGACATGGCCCTGGCCATTGCTGCGGCGATCGACCGGAGCGAGTGTCTGGTGGCCGAGGCCGGTACAGGCACCGGCAAAACGCTCGCCTACCTGGTGCCGCTGATGATCTCGGGTAAGAAAGCCTTGATCTCCACCGCCACCAAGACCTTGCAGGATCAACTGTTTCGCAAGGATTTGCCGCTGGTGCGTCGGGCATTGGAAAAGCCTATCCGAATCGCACTGTTGAAGGGGCGCAGCAATTACCTGTGCCTGTATCGCTTGCAGCACATGCTCGCCTTCCGCTCTGGACAGAGCGGCCGCGATGCGCTGACGCTTCAGGCCATACGGCGCTGGGCCCGCACGACCCAATCCGGCGACATTGCCGAAGCGCTGGATGTCCCGGAGCAGTCACCATTCTGGGCCGCTGCCACATCCACGGTCGACAACTGCCTCGGGCAGGAGTGTCCGCAGTGGAATGACTGTTTTCTGGTCAAGGCCCGCAACCGCGCCCGCGAAGCCGACATCATCGTCGTCAATCATCACCTGCTGTGGGCCGACTGGAGCCTCCGCAACGAGGGCTATGGCGAATTACTGCCGGAGGTGGACGCCATCGTCGTCGATGAAGCCCATCAATTCCTCGAATCAGCCGCACAATTCCTGGGGACCTCCATCAGTTCCCGCCAACTCAACGAACTGGCGGAAGATACCGAAATCGAACGGCTGCGTGACGCCATGGACGCCCGTGACGTCAGTGAGGAGGCCCAGCGGCTTAACCGGCTGGTCGATGATGCCCGACTGGCGCTGGGGGTCGATGCGCGACGCGAGGCCTGGCATGCTGCAACGCAGGAACCCGAGGTCAGCGCAGCATTTTTGGCCATCCTCCAGCAAGTACTGCATCTGGCCGAATTGCTCAAACCCCTGGCGGTTCGGGGTAAAGGCCTGGAGTCTTGCCACAAGCGCAGCCTGGAACTGGCACAGCGCCTCGACGCATTCCTCAACGGCCCGGCCGAGGGCGATGTGCGCTGGTTTGAAACCCGCACGCGTGGCTTTACGCTGTCGCGGACACCGCTGGATGTGGCGGCCGAATTCAGCCGTTTTCGCCAGTCAACCGGTGCCAGCTGGATTTTCACGTCCGCCACGCTGACCGTTGCCGGCAAATTCGATCATTTCACCCGCCAGCTGAATCTGGGCAACGTCCGCTGTCAGCAGTGGGACAGCCCGTTCGATTACCCGCGCCGGTGTTTGCTGTATGCGCCGGCGAACCTGCCCGATCCGAATGCCCGCGATTACACCCGCCGGGTTATCGATGCCGTCGTACCTGTTCTTGAAGCCAGCCAGGGCAGGGCGTTCGTGCTGTTTACCTCACATCAGGCGCTGACCGAAGCGGCGGGATATCTGGCCAAGGCGGTCGATTTTCCGCTGTTCGTGCAGGGGTCTCAGCCCAAAACGCACTTGCTGGAAGCGTTCAAGCAGGCCGGCCATGGCATCCTGCTGGGTACGGCGACGTTTTGGGAGGGCGTAGATGTCGTCGGACCGACCTTGTCCTGCGTCATCATCGACAAGCTACCGTTCGCCTCACCCTCCGACCCGGTGCTGAGCGCCAAGCTGGAGAGTCTTCGGCAAGCCGGGCTCAACCCGTTCGTCTACCAGCAACTGCCATCAGCCATCATTGCCCTCAAGCAGGGCGTCGGCCGACTGATTCGGGATCATGCCGATCGGGGAGTGCTCGTGTTGTGCGATCCCCGCCTGACCACCAAAGCCTATGGCAAGCTGTTCATGAACAGTCTGCCGGCCATGCCGAAAACCCGCCAGATTGAATCCGTGCGCCGCTTTTTCGCCATGGAACATGCACAGGAAGCCAGTGACTCATGAAAATCCTCGCGCTTGAAACGGCCACGGAAGCCTGTTCGGCGGCCGTCCTGGCCGACGGTGTACTGGTCGAGCGTTACCAGGTCGCGCCGCGTGAACACAATCGGCTGATCCTGCCCATGATCGAGGCGGTGTTGGCCGAATCCGGTCTGACAACCGTGGACCTGGATGCGCTGGCTTTCGGGTGCGGGCCGGGTTCCTTTACCGGCGTACGTATTGCCGCCGGCGTCGTGCAAGGCATCGGGCTGGGGCTCGACTTGCCGGTGGTGCCGGTGTCCACACTGGCCGCCCTGTCGTTCGATGCGCTCCAGCACGCACGCAGTCGCCGTGCTTATGCCTGCATCGACGCACGCATGCACGAGGTGTACTGGGGCATCTACCAACGGGAACCGGATGGTTCGCTCCAGCCGTTGGTGGACGAATGTGTGTGTGCCGCCTCGGCTGTACCTGTGCCGGACCGTCAACCCGGCATCGCTACCGGCAGCGGTTGGGGAACCTATCTGTCCGAATTGACCGCGCGGGCAGGATTCGCCATGACGGAGGTGTTACCGGACCGGTTTCCGCGCGCGGGCGCCATTGCACATCTGGCCGCTGACCAGCTTCGACGCAGTGGTTCTTCTTGGCCGGTCGAGCAGGCGCAACCCGTCTACCTTCGGGACAATGTAGCCCAGAAACCTGGCCAGCG
This sequence comes from uncultured Methylococcus sp., assembly GCA_964344495.1. Lineage (GTDB taxonomy): Bacteria > Pseudomonadota > Gammaproteobacteria > Methylococcales > Methylococcaceae > UBA6136. The sequence continues at coordinate 5,355 of CAYFNI010000068.1, read as the reverse complement.
GGGCTGATGGATAAACATGCCCGCCGGGCATGGCGTCACCCCTGTAGTAGAATGATCCGATGTCACAGTTTTTCCAGATTCATCCCCAAGATCCTCAGGCCCGCCTGATCAACCGCAGTGTTGAAATGCTGCGGGCCGGGGCCGTGATCGTGTATCCGACCGATTCATCCTATGCGCTTGGGTGTCTTATGGACAACAAGCAGGGGCTTGAACGCATTCGCCGTATCCGGCGTCTGGATGAGGACCATAATTTCACCCTGGTCTGTGTCGATATCTCCCAGATCTCGACGTTTGCACGGATCAACAATGAGAGCTTCCGGTTGATCAAGTCCCTGACGCCCGGCCCCTTCACCTTCATCCTGACGGCCACCCGTGAAACTCCCAAGCGCCTGCAGCACTCCAAGAAAAAGACGGTCGGTTTCCGCCTTCCTGACGATCCCATCACCGAGCAACTGGTGCAGCAACTCGACGAGCCGCTCTTGAGTTCCACGCTCATCCTGCCCGGCGAGCACGATGCCATGAGCGATCCGGAGGAGATCCGGGCCCGACTGGGCAAGGAAGTCGACCTGATCATCGATGCCGGGATCATCGCCTACGAACCCACCACCATCATCGGTTTCACTGGCGATCACCCGGAGATAATCCGGCAGGGCAAGGGCATGGCCGAAAACCTGTGCTGAGGCGCCGGTTAACCCATCATCAATTGAGACACAGGTATGGAATCGGAATTACTGACACCGGAACAAATAACCATATTGAAGATTCTGCCACTGCTGCTGGCCATCACCCTGCATGAAGTGGCGCACGGATACGTGGCCAAGTTGTTCGGCGATGACACCGCCCAGCGGCTCGGTCGGCTGACGCTCAATCCGCTGGCGCATATCGACCCCCTGGGTACGGTCATCCTGCCGGGTGCCATGCTGCTGATGGGATCGCCGTTCATGTTCGGATGGGCAAAGCCGGTGCCCATCGCGACCGGCCGTCTGCGCAACCCTCGCCGCAGCATCATGCTGGTCTCACTGGCCGGCCCCGGCGCCAACCTGCTGATGGCGCTCGCCTGGGCGCTGATCGCCCACGCAGCCGACCTCATCCCCAACGATCTCTATGCAGCAGCCCTGGTCGAGATGTGCAAGTTCGGCATCTTTTTCAACGTGCTGCTGACCGTATTCAATCTGGTTCCCATCCCGCCGCTGGATGGTGGCCGGGTACTGGTCGAACTGTTGCCCTACAACATGGCCCAGAAATACAGCCGCATCGAACCGTACGGGTTCTACATCCTGTTGGCCCTGATGTTCACCGGCATCCTCGGCCTCTTCATCACCCTGCCGCTGCGCCTCCTGTATACCTTGATGATGAGCGTTTCAGGACTTTGAAGGATTCTGCCGACGTGCACACCGAGCATGTGGATCTGCCCGCGGGTCAACCCGAACCCCAGGCCTTTGCCAAGGTCATGGGGGCGCCGGTACATGACTTGCCGGAAGACCTCTACATTCCGCCCGACGCGCTTGAAGTCTTTCTGGAAACCTTCGAAGGCCCGCTCGACCTGCTGTTGTACCTGATCCGACGTCAGGGATTTTCGATACTGGACATTCCGATGGCGAACATCACGCGCCAGTACATCGCCTATATCGACATGATGGGCGAGTTGAAAATCGAACTGGCCGCCGAATACCTGCTCATGGCCGCCATTCTGACGGAAATCAAGTCGCGCCTGCTCTTGCCTCGGCCAGTCGATGCGGCACAGGATGAACAGGATCCGCGGGCCGAACTGGTCAGGCGTCTGCAGGAATATGAACGCTTCAAGGCCGCCGCCCAGGAACTGGATGAACTCACCCGCTGCGAGCGGGATGTGCACGAGATTTCGGTCGATACCTCGACCATTACCGTTCACAAGGTGTACCCGGAGGTCGACCTGAAGGAGATCCTGCTAGCCTTTCAGGAGGTGTTGCGGCGTGCGGAACGCATGACCCATCACCTCATCCAGCGTGAGCCGCTGTCGGTTCGCGAACGCATGTCGACCATACTGTCCAAACTGCAGACCCATGCCCTGTTGCCGTTCAATGCCCTGTTCGACTATGCCGAGGGCAGGGCAGGGGTTGTTGTGTCATTACTCGCCATTCTGGAAATGAGCAAGGAACGCATCATTGAAATCCTGCAAGACGAACCACTGGGCCCGTTGCAGGTACGGCCCATGGCCCAGACGGCGGGAGACTGAGCACAATGGAGCTCAAACATATCCTTGAAGCCGCCATGTTGTCGGCCGGCCGACCGCTTGATCTGGACACGTTAGCCGGGTTGTTTGACGAACATGCCCGCCCAGACCGCCCGGCGCTGGTCGCCGCCCTCGCCGAACTGGAGGTCGACTATCAGTCGCGCCCCTTGCAGCTAAAGCAGGTTGCCAGCGGTTACCGCTTTCAGGTGCGCGAGGGGTATTCCCCCTGGATCTCCCGGCTGTTTGAAGAACGTCCCGGCCGCTACTCGCGTGCCTTCCTGGAAACACTGGCCATCATCGCCTACCGCCAACCGGCGACCCGTGGCGAAATTGAAGACATACGCGGCGTAGCCGTCAGTTCAGGCATCATCAAGACCCTGCTCGAGCGAGACTGGATCCACGCAGTCGGACACAAGGATGTACCTGGCCGACCGGCATTGTTTGCGACCACACGTCACTTTCTCGACTATTTCAACCTTACCAGCCTGACCGACTTGCCGCCTTTGCAGGACTTCATCGGCCATCTGGATCACCTCACCGATGCCGCAGACCTGTCTGGACCCTCTGTCGGCGATCACCCCATCAGCGAATTACCGGCATTGCCTCATGACCCGACAGAAACCGTCGTCTCCCCCGAGCCCCTCGACGCCTGACTCCGACGTCAGCGGCGAGCGTCTGCAAAAAGTATTGTCCCGGGCCGGGCTCGGATCGCGGCGCCAGATAGAAGACTGGATCAGCCAGGGTCGCATTTCACTGAATGGCCGCTATGCCAAGCTGGGCGATCGCTATCAGCCCGGCGATCGGCTGATCGTTAATGGTCGCGTCATGGATCTGGATAGCCACCAGACCGAACCCACGCGGGTGTTGCTCTACCATAAACCAATCGGTGAGGTCGTCACCCGTCGTGATCCTGAAGGTCGACCGGTCATCTTCACCCAACTGCCCCGGCCCACCCGTGGCCGCTGGATCGCCATCGGCCGGCTCGACATCAACACCCAGGGCCTGCTGATGGTGACCACCAACGGCGAACTCGCCAACCGCCTGATGCACCCGTCGCGCGAAATCGAACGTGAATATGCGGTCCGCGTACTGGGTGCCGTCGATGATCGAACGCTGGAGCGGCTCCTGCGTGGCGTAGAACTGGATGATGGCATGGCCCGCTTCGAGCGACTCGTCCCGGCAGGCGGCGAGGGGGCCAACCGCTGGTTTCATGTCACCTTGCGTGAGGGGCGCAACCGCATCGTCCGCCGGCTCTGGGAATCGCAAAACATCACCGTCAGCCGCCTGATCCGGATTCGCTTTTCCTGGATCGAACTTCCGCCCCGTCTGCGGGCGCGCACCTTCATCGAATTGCCGCAAGACACCGTCGGGCAGTTGATGCAGTCCGTCGATCTGGTGTCGGATACGCCACTGCAGTCAAATCCTCAGAGCCGCAAGAATACCGCCGCAACGACCCCGCCGGCGCCG
>CAYFNI010000068.1:0-1666 GCA_964344495.1 uncultured Methylococcus sp. | reverse complement strand
AACTTCAGCTTGGCCGGTGCGGTAATGGCGCGGCTGAACGGCTCGCCGACATCTAAATCACGACAGGGCCCGCACACCCCGGCACTGCGGATAAGCGGCACAGCCCCAGAAGGCATTCCCCGCGTTTGCGCCCTGTTTGGCCACCCGCATGACCATCGCTTGGCCGCAACGCGGGCATGCCGGTTGCACCGCCACCGCAGGCTCTGTGGCCGGCGAACTCGGGCTGGTGGCGACGGATTTTTTTGATATCTGCACAGCATCGATCATCTTCTTCAGCGCCGTGCCATCGATCAGCACGATGTTGCGCCCCTGGGCGAATGCGCGCGCATCCGCAGTGAAAACACCCGACGTGACCACAAACCCCCCAGTCGCCCCCTGCGCTGCCATCACCCCATAGAGTTCGCGCACGATGGTGACCGACACCTTGTACGCTTTCCATTGCTTGCACTGGACGAGGAATGTCTCACCACCTCGGCTCAGCTGCAGGTCAATTCCGCCATCCGCACCGCCGCCACCGGTTTCGGTGACCATGTAGCCACGCAGCCTGAAAGCCTCGCCCACCAGCAGTTCGAAATCACGCCAGCTTATCGACCGCAGGGCCGCGCCATCTGCGCTGGCCGCCACCTCGGCCACCAACCCCCGTCGCTTGCGCCGACCAATGAAAGAAGCCGCTGCACCCACCAGCAGCAACAGTGGCACGAAGTATTGACCCCATGTCGCGAGGGCCTTGACCATTTGTCCGACGACCATCTGGCCCATCTGTCCTGGCACAACATGGGTGGAAACCTCCGCGATGGCGAAGCGGTGCAGTACTGCGAAAGTCATGACTGCGATCCCCACACCTGCCCACCAGGGCAGAACAGCCGCCAGACTGAACAGGACTTCAACCAACCCGCCTTTACTTTTCCTTGCCATACAGACCTTCCTGCCGTTGAGCTGTGTCGCTCCCAGTTCACCCGTAGTCGCGCCTAGAGGGACTTGCATTCCGGTCTCGACTGGCTCCGGCGAGCGACGCTGCGTTCTGAGAGTCTCTGTTGGCGCCGTGCACCGAACCCGTCTTTTCCGTTCTTTGTGAGGAGCCCGTGAACTTCTTGGAAATATGATTGAGTACGGAAATTCAGCCTTGGGTAAAAACCTTAAAATCAATCACTTACCTGTTCACGGATACGCATGATCTGAACATATGTTGGTGAATAAACGTACGTTGTGTACTATAGGCCACCTACTTGGCTGCGGCAATCAAATATCATGATCTTGGTGATTAACCCAAGCCCCCGTTCTGGACTTGTTACCCATGGAATTAAGTTCATTCCTGCTTCGCAAATTCTGCCCGGGTGTTCTGGGCTGGAAAGCTGCACGACTGAGGAAGAGGAAGACTACCTATCAAGTGTGGATTGCTCGATGACTTGAAGCCGTTGAGAGTGGGAAGTCTGAATACACGGACGAGGGAAGGAGTAAGGAAGTTATTTAAAGTGCATCAAATTCCTCGAGGAAGGGACGACTTTCGTTCCAGTCTAGGGGCCAAGAGCAGAATGACTTTCAAAATCGTCTGCCAATTAACGGCAGTGTTACGTTTCAAACACAGGAAATTGAGCAATGACTGGAATCATCGAACACGGAGACGCCGGAAATGGCAATGGCGAGGTTGTACGAGTCGGCGAATCCT
>CAYFNI010000067.1:0-12708 GCA_964344495.1 uncultured Methylococcus sp. | reverse complement strand
TTGCGGCTGGGAGCCCAACGGTGGTTTTCTGACCGCCACCCCGATCCATCGGCAGGGACATACGCTCGCGGCGCTGCCCACCCGCGATGCCGTCTTGCCGATTGTTACGTCACTGGTAGCGGCGCGTGAGCACGGACTCACGTTATCGGAACTGGTCGATCGTCTTCCCGCACGCTTCAGTGGCGCCGGTTTGATCAAGAACTTTCCCCGATGTCTCAGTGATCGTATCGTCAGTTCCCTCAGTCCGGCGCATTTGGGGCTGAAAGTGGTGATGTTCGGGGCTGATGGCTCTGTGTGCGCCTATTCGGAGGACGGTAATGCGGTTCCTCTCGACGAACCGAAGGTTGCTCACATGGTCGATATCCGTAACCGCCTCGCGGCTTACTTTGAGGCCGGGGCCGGTTTCGCTGACATCACGCACATTAATTACGTTGATGGCCCCAGAATCAGTTTCGCACATGGCGATGTGGTTCATCTGCGACCCTCCGGGAACGCCGATGAAATCAGGGTGTATGCGGTCAGTAACAGCCAAGCGCGAGCCGATGCGGTGGTGGCCCATATGATCGCTGAGCCGGACGGCGTGATTCACAGGCTAGCCGATGGGCTTTCTTGAGAGCGCTAAAACTACCGCAGCCAGCTGAGGGCAGGGAGGTAGGGGTAGTTGCGGTGGTCGGGATCAAGGCGTGGGAGTTCCCGATATCCGCGGTGCAATCCCCACAATGCCGCGAAAAATCGCCTTTGCCATGCGGTCCTGCTGTTTGGGGTCGAGCAGACGCGCTTCTTCGCTTGCGTTTGAAATGAACGCCATTTCGATCAGCATCGAAGGGACATCCAGCGATTTCAGAACGGCGAAGCCCGCTTTCTGCACTCCGCCGCTGTGTATTTTAAATTCTTTCTGCAAAGACTGGAGCACCGACTCTGCAGCCTGTTCGCTGGCCTCATTGTTGGCGTTTTTTGACAGATCCAGCAAGACCGAAGCGACCATGGCGTCCTGAGCCGCCAAATCCACGCCACCGACTTCCCGCGCGTTCTCACGGTCGGCCAGCCATTTTGCCGCTTCGCTGCTGGCGCCGGAGTCCGAGAGAATGAACACCGACGAACCCTGCGCATCGGGATCTTCAAAGGCGTCGGCATGCAATGAGATAAACAGGTCGGCATGGGCTTCCCGTGCAATCTGGGCGCGGCGGCGCAAGCCGACAAACCGATCATCGTTGCGAACCATGACCCGGCGCATGCCGGGTTGCTTGTGAATCAATGCAGCCAGTTTGATGGCGACGGCCAGGACGACCTCTTTTTCCTGAGTGCCTCTGACGCCTTGAGCGCCGCTATCCTTTCCCCCATGACCGGCGTCGATGACGACTACAAAAGGCTTGGGCTGATTGAGCGGGGCGTTGCCAATCTTGCTCCGGGCCTCTGGCGCCGCACTCACCAGAGCGCTTGTCAGTAGCAAGCCAGGAAAGAGCAGAGTAAGGAGCGTCCGGCGATTCATGGAAGGACCCGTGGGGAAGTTCATGAAAAATACCCGTCGCTGCATGACGCCGCAAGCGTAGCGTTGTCGCAGGACCTGCCTGCTGGATGGTTTCTCGGAATGCATCAAGTGCCAACGGCCCCCTTTTGGGAGAGCTATGGCCTATGGTCGCATATTGCAAGCCATAGCCGCTCACCCGCAATTCAGTGCTCATATCTAGATCTTAACTTCATGATGAAGCGGGAAATCTTTCTGGCCGTGATTGTTGGGCAGTTCTATTACCTGATATAAATAGCGTGTCATTGAACCCCTATCTGAAGTTGCACGTCCTGCGATCATGTGCCGGAGAGTGCGTGTCCAATCAGCCTTTAAGGAGGAAATCCGATGCATCTGATCTTGCTGTTGATCGTGTCTGCGGGCGCCGTTCAGTCGGCCTTGGCGGGCACAGTGGTGGTGGCCGTGGCGGCCAATTTCAGTGAGCCCATGGCGCAGGTTGCGCCCGCCTTTGAGCAGGCCAGTGGTCACAAGGTCGAGCTATCGTCGGGAGCGACCGGCAAGCTTTTTGCGCAGATTCAGAATGGTGCGCCGTTCGAGGTTTTCCTGTCGGCGGATGACACCGCCCCGGCCAAGCTGGAGCAGGAGGGACGGACGCTAGCGGGGACCCGGTTTACCTATGCCATCGGACAACTGGCCCTCTGGAGCGCCAAAGCCCACTATGTCGATCAGCAGGGCAACATCCTCAAAAGGGGAGGCTTTGCACACCTCGCTATCGCCAACCCCAAGACCGCACCCTATGGGCAGGCCGCCGTCGACGTGATGCAGAGCATGGGGCTGCTGAAGACGCTGGAGCCGACCTGGGTTCAGGGTGAAAACATCAGCCAGACGCACCAGTTCATCGCGACTGGCAATGCCGAGTTGGGCTTTGTCGCCGTGTCGCAAATTTATCGTGATGGTCAGCTGACCGGTGGTTCGGCCTGGCGGGTGCCAGACCAGCTCCACCGGCCGATTCGCCAGGACGCCGTGTTGCTGACGCGAGGCAAGGACAACCCCGCCGCGCTGGCCTTCATGGCATACCTGAGGTCGGATGCGGCCAAGGCCATCATCCGTTCCTTTGGCTATGTCCTGCCTTAGGTCGCCCTCCCGCGAGCCTGATGATGCCCGATAACGAAGACCTCAAGGCCATCTGGCTCAGTCTCAAGCTGGCGAGCCTCGTTACCGGGCTGCTGCTGCTGTTGGGTACGCCGCTGGCCTGGTGGCTGGCGCACACGCGCTGCCGTCTCAAGGGGGTGATCGAATCGGTGGTCGCCTTGCCCTTGTTTCTGCCGCCTTCGGTGCTGGGGTTCTACCTGTTGCTCGCCATGGGTCCGCAGGGTCCGGTGGGAGGACTGACCCAGTGGTTGGGGCTGGGCTATCTGCCATTCACGTTTGCCGGTCTGGTTGTGACGTCGGTACTCTACTCGCTACCGTTTGTGGTCCAGCCGATCCAGAATACCTTCACGGCCATCGGCCGGCGTCCACTGGACGTGGCGGCGACCTTGCGCGCCGGCCCATGGGACCGGTTCTTTTCCGTTGCCCTGCCGATGGCGCGTCCCGGTCTGTTGACGGCCGGGGTGTTGGGGTTCGCCCATACCATGGGCGAGTTCGGCGTGGTGCTGATGGTCGGCGGCAATATCCCGGAGAAGACCCGGGTCATCTCGGTGCAAATGTATCAACATGTCGAGGCGCTCGAATATGCTCAGGCCCACGCGCTGGCCGGCTTGATGCTGGCCTTTGCCTTCGGAGTCTTGCTGCTGCTGTACGGCCTCGGTCTGGACAGGTTCGGGGTGTTGCGGCGATGAAGGTCGGCACCGTCCCCGGTATCCGCGCCGTGTTTCGGCGGCCTCTGGCCGGGTTTGAATTACAGGCCGATCTGGCCCTGCCGGGCCAGGGCGTGACGATCTTGTTCGGTGCCTCGGGTTCTGGCAAGACGACCTTGTTGCGCTGTTTCGCCGGGCTTGAGCCGGAGGCGCGCGGCACACTCTCGGTGAACGGGGAGGTCTGGCAGGACGATGCCGCCGGTCGTTTCCTGCCGGCCCACCGGCGGGCGGTGGGTTACGTCTTTCAGGAGGCCGCGCTGTTTCCGCATCTGGATGTTGAAGCCAACCTCAGGTTTGGACTGAAGCGGATTCCCCCCGGCGATCGGCGCATCGCTTTCGATCAGGCCGTGGATCTGCTGGGGCTCAGGCACCTGTTGACGCGGGCGCCGGCGCGGCTCTCCGGGGGCGAACAGCAACGGGTCGGCATCGGGCGTGCTCTGCTGGCCAGTCCCCGCCTGCTGCTCATGGACGAACCGCTGGCGGCACTGGATTTGCCCATGAGGCGGGAGATCATGCCCTATCTTGAACGCCTGCACGATGAACTGGAGATCCCGGTCCTCTACGTGACCCATTCTCCGGATGAATTGGCCCGACTGGGCGATTATCTGGTTCTGCTCGATCATGGTCAGGTTCGTGCCCAGGGTCCAGTGCAGGACGTGCTGGCTCAGATCGACCATCTGTCGGTCTTTGTCGATGATCCCGGTGTCGTGCTGCAAACCACGGTGGTAGCGCATGAGCCGGAGGATGGCGTCACCCGGCTGGAGTTTGCCGGTCAGAGCCTGTGGGTCGCACAACGCCGGCAGCCGATCGGCAGTCGGCTGCGATGCCGGGTCTTGCCCACGGATGTCAGCCTGACATTGACCCGGGCTGAGGATACCAGCATCCTCAATATTCTCGAGGCCAAGGTGACCGGAATCGATGATACCCAGGAGCCGTCGCGGGTGTGGGTCAGGCTGGTGGTGGGCGAGACGCCCTTGCTGGCGCAGATTTCCCGGCGTTCCTGTCGCAGTCTCGGTCTGGCAGCCGGTCAGTCGGTTTTTGCGCAAATCAAGGCCATGGCCTTGCTTGAGTGAGCAGCACGATGAAGCCACCGTCCCATGAGCATTCCAGAACAGCGCCCAAGGGTGGCGACAACGTCGTGCCGCTGCGCCGTCGCGTGCCGGCGCGTTCGTCTTCACGCATTGTCGAAGCGGAGTTGTCCCTCGGCGGGGGGCTGAACTCCAGACTGTTCGAGCTGCTGGCGGCCATCGACCGGGTCGGCTCCATCAACCGGGCGGCGGGTGTCGCCGGTCTGAGTTACAAGGGCGCCTGGGAGATGATTGAGCGAGCCGGTGCCCTGTCGCCTCGGCCGCTGATCGAACGGGTGGCTGGCGGCGGGGAGGAGAAGGGTACCCGGCTGACCGAAACCGGCCGGATTCTGTTAGCCGCCTTTCTGCACCTGCAGCAAGAAAAAGAGTCCTTTCTCGACCGCTTGAACGAGGAACTGATTCAGGATCCGGTCATTCTCCAATGGTTCAGGAGGTTATTCATGAAATCGAGTGCACGCAATCAATGGGGCGGTACCGTGATCAGCGTCCTTCAGGGCGCAGTGAATGCGGAGGTCAGCGTCGGTCTGAAGGGCGGGGCAACACTGTTGGCCAGCATGACCAACGAATCGGTCAAGCGGCTCGAACTGGGCTATGACACGCCGGTGATTGCGCTGGTCAAGGCCTCCGACGTGATGTTGGTCACGGAGATGGAAGGCTTTCGTCTGTCCGCCCGCAACCAGCTTGAAGGGCGAGTGCGCGAGCTGACGCAGGGGCCGGTCACCACTGAAGTGGTCGCCGAGTTGCCGGGCGGCGATACGGTGGTGGCGTCCATCACAGCCGAAAGCTGCCAGTCTCTGGGGCTGGAGGTCGGGTCGCCGGTGACGGCTGTCTTCAAGGCGGGGGCCATCATCCTCGGCGTGGCCCCCTGATGCGTGTCGTTCAGCGTTCGATCTGGAGCGTGGCCCGGTAGTCGTCTACCCGTTCGAGCAGTCCGGCGATTTCAGCCAGCGGTATTTCGCCCTGGAGGTTGGGCGCGATCTTGAAATGCCAGCTGAGCCCCGCATTCGGTTGGTAACGCTGGGCATAGGTTTTCAGTAACGACTCCTTGAGCGGAATGGAGACCGACTCCAGATTCCAGCAGTCGCCGTCGGTACATTTGCGCGGGCCGTTCTCGACCTTGACCGCTGTTTCCATCCAGCCCTCCGGAGATTCGTAACTGACCTGTGCCTGCACGCGCGGCTTGTGCGTGACATCCATGAAGCTGAGGGCGTAGCCGGCTCTGCCGGTCTTGCGATCGACTGAGGCGATCAGATAGCGGGCGGTGAAATCGCCGGGGCCGGTGTACGGCTCCTCATAGCCTTTCTCAGTACTGAGTTTGGCGTGACTGTCCGCGTCCAGCGGTGTCACGGTGGCGGTCTGCTTGAAGTGGGACGCCGTCAGATTGGGCGGCGGGGTGTGCGACTTTTCGGTTGCGCAGCCGCTTGCCAGCAGGATTGACAGGGCACAGAGCAGTGTTCGCGTGGTCACAGGTTTCTCCCTTAGAATGCATGTTCAACGCCCGAGGCTAGCCGTTTGGCCGGCAAAGGTCAAAGCCCTTCTTTCCTGGCCCCCTCCATCGCATGAATCCGAATACCACTCAACTCCGCCAGTTGCTGGCCCAGCCCGGTCTGCTGACGATGCCGTGCTGCTTTGACGGCTTGTCCGCGCGTCTGGTCGAACAGGCCGGTTTTCCACTGACGTTCATGAGCGGCTTTTCCGTGGCGGCGGCCCGGCTGGCGTGTCCCGATACCGGTCTGTTGTCCTACGCCGAGATGCTGGATCAGGGACGTTCGATCCTTGAGGCAGTCAACATTCCTGTCATTGGCGACGGAGACACCGGTCACGGCAATGTCGCCAATGTTCAGCGGACAGTGGAAGGCTACGCCCGCGCCGGCTTTGCCGGCATCATGCTGGAAGATCAGCTGGCCCCCAAGCGCTGTGGGCATACCCGCGGCAAGGAGGTGGTCGGACGCGCCGAAGCCTGTGACCGCATCCGGGCTGCGGTGGCGGCGCGTGACGCTGGTGCTGATATCCTCATCATGGCCCGCACCGACGCTCGCGCCACGCACGGCCTTGATGAGGCACTGTGGCGCATGCAGGCGTTTGCCGATCTGGGCGCGGACATTCTTTTTCTTGAGGCGCCGCAGGACGAGGCGGAGATGGAAGCCTTCTGCACACAGGTGCCGGGGCCGAAAATGGCCAACATGCTGGAGGAGGGCCTGACGCCGCTGCTGTCGCCAGCGCGCCTGGCGGAGATGGGCTACACGCTGGCAGCGTACCCCCTCACACTGCTCACGGCCGCGGTGTTTGCCATGCAGGAGGCGCTCGCCGAGCTGGCGGCAGGACGGACGCCGCAACGGCGGATCGATTTCACCACCCTTCAGTCGCTGGTCGGGTTCGATGCCTATGATCGGCTGCTGGCGGAGTTGACCGAGCGCCGATGAACGGCACCGCGGCTGGGTCCGGATGTTTCTTCAGGGCGCCGCCGCGGGCGAACGGCCAAAACAGCCGGATGGCAACAAGGCCAGTCCCAGATAGACCAGCCCTTGGGCGCAGCCGGCCAGAATCGGCCCGATGACCCAGGCGCCAAGCGCCAGCGCCAGGCTGATGCTGATCAGCGTGGACCATCCGCCCAGCCCCATGTCGCGGTAACGCTTCGCGGTCAGATTGGCATGCGCGAAACTGATCGCAAGCCCGAAGCCGACCATCAGGAGGATGACGGGTTTTCCGGCGACGTCGTGCATGAACACTTCCAGCGCAGCGCTGTTCTCGCTCACCAGTGCCGTGATGTCGCCGAGCAGTAGCGCCAGCCCTAGCCAGCCCAATCCTGCCAGCACGGTCGTCAGCAGCGAATAGCCGAGATAGGGCAGGCGGGCGATTCGGCCCTCGTGGAGTTCTCCGAACAGTGTACGGAACATGGCATGTTTCTCACGGGGTCTAGCGTGGACCCGATTCTAGCGCCGAAGCGGTCGCTCAGGCGAGGGCAGGCGGCGGGATGCGCAGGGTGAAGGTGACCGGTCCATCGTTGATCAGGGCAACCTGCATATCCGCCCCGAACTGACCGGTGGCTACCGTGCCGTGCCGCTCGCGGACATATTCGACCAGCCTGTCGAACAGCTGTCGTCCAGTGGCCGGATCCGCGGCCGGCGTGAAGCTGGGCCGCATCCCCTTGCGCGTGTCGGCGGCCAGTGTGAATTGCGACACCAGCAGCACGCCACCCTGGATGTCCTGCACGCTCAGGTTCATCTTGCCCTCGGCATCGCTGAACAGGCGGTAACCCAGCAACCGTTCGGCCAGCCGCTGAGCTTCGTTGTCGGTATCGCCCTTCTCGATGGCGACCAGGGCCAGCAGGCCCCGGTCAATCTGTCCCACCACCTGTCCCTCGACCCGCACCTCGGCGTGGCTGACCCGCTGGATGACCGTAATCATGGCTCAATAACGCGGCATGTCCGGATCGACCTCCAGCGCCCAGGCATGGATGCCGCCGGTCAGATTGATCACGTTGACGAAACCGCGGCCGATCAGGAAATCGGCCACGGCCGCACTCCGCATCCCGTGATGGCAGATCGTGATGAGGGTGGCATCCGGATCAAGCTCCGCCAGACGGGCAGGGATGGTGTTCATCGGCAGGTTGAGGCTGCCTTCGATGTGGCAGTAGGCAAATTCATGCGGTTCACGCACATCCAGCAGCACCGGTGGGGCGTCGCTGTCGGCAGTCAGTTGGGTGTGGAGTTGAGTCGCGGTGATCTGGCGCATGGGCGTGTCCTGTCGGCGAATAAAAAAGCCGCCGGTGCGTGCCGGCGGCTTGCGGGGTTGTGAACCGGTGCGTCCGGTTTAACGAATCGGAATGCCGCGCTCCTGCATCGCGCGCAGCACCGTTTGGCCGATATGGGCGGGGTTGCGGGCCACGTAATGGCCGAGCTGTTCCATGGCGTCCATCTTGGCGCTGGCGGTGTCGGCTTCGCTGGAGATGATGGCACCCGCATGGCCCATGCGGCGACCTGGCGGCGCAGCGATGCCGGCCACGAAGCCGATCAGCGGCTTGGTCATGTTTTCCTTCGCCCAGCGGGCGGCGGCGACTTCCTGGGGTCCGCCGATCTCGCCGATCATGACGACGACGTCGGTGTCCGGATCCGCCTCGAAGGCCCGCAGGACGGTCACGAAGTCGGTGCCATTGACCGGATCGCCGCCAATGCCGACGGAAGTGGTGATGCCTAACCCCAGATCGGCCATCTGTTCGGTGGCTTCGTAGTTCAGGGTGCCGGAGCGCGAGACGATGCCGACGTTGCCTGGCTTGTAGATGTTGGATGGCATGATGCCGACCTTGCACTCACCCGGCGTAATGATGCCGGGAGTATTGGGGCCGATGATGATGGCATCCTTGCCGACGCGGTAGCGCTGCAGGCGCACCATATCCTGAATCGGAATGCCGTCAGCGATGGTGACGGCCACCTTGATGCCGGCGTCGATGGCTTCCATCAGGGCATCGGCGTTGAAGGGGGGCGGCACGAATACGGCGGAGACGTCCGCGCCGGTGGCGGCGACCGCCTCTGCAACCGTGTCGAACACCGGCAGCCCCAGATGGGTGGTACCACCCTTGCCCGGCGTAACGCCGCCCACCACCTGCGTGCCGATGCGGAGGGCGTCCTGAGCATGGAAGGTGGCATGTTCGCCGGTAAAACCCTGGAAGATGACTTTGGAGTGTTTGTTTACAAATACGCTCATGGCGGCTTATCCCTTGACGATGGCGACGGCCTTGGCGGCCGCAGCATCCAGATTTTCGGCGGTAATGAAGGTCAGGCCGGATGCAGCCAGAATCGCGCGGCCTTCCTCGACATTGGTGCCGGCCAGTCGGACGATCAGCGGCACTTTGATCTGCAGGCTTTCGCAGGCCTGAATCAGTCCCTTGGCAATCCAGTCGCAGCGGTTGATACCGGCGAAGATATTGACCAGGATGCACTTGACGTTCGGGTCTTCCAGGACGATCCGGCAGGCGTTGGTGACTTTCTCGGGCGAAGCGCCGCCGCCCACATCCAGAAAGTTGGCGGGACGGCCGCCATGCAGGGTGATGGCGTCCAGGGAGGCCATGGCCAGGCCGGCGCCGTTGACGATGCAGCCGATGTTGCCATCCAGCGCAATATAGTTGAGGCCGTGCCCCGACGCTTCTACTTCCTTCGGGTCTTCTTCGGCGAGATCACGCATTTCGGTCACGGCGCGCTGCCGGTACAGGGCGTTGTCGTCGAAGTTGAACTTGGCGTCCAGCACCATCAGTTTTTCATCGTCCTCGGTGCCGACTACCGCCAGCGGGTTGATTTCCGCCTGCAGGGCATCCCGGTCACGCATGCAGCGATAGATCGCCTTCATGATCTTGACGGCCTGAGGCATCAGTTTCCCCTTCAGACCGATCGCGGTCGCAACCTTGCGACACTGGAAGTCCCGCAGGCCGATGGCGGGATCGATGACTTCCTTGATGATCTTGTCGGGCGAGACCTTGGCGACTTCCTCGATGTCCATGCCGCCTTCGCTGGAGGCGATCACTGTGATGCGCTGGGTGCCGCGGTCGATGACGAAACCGAGATAAAACTCGCGGCGAATCTGGCTGGCCTGCTCGACCCAGACGCGCTGGACCAGCGACCCCTCCGCGCCGGTCTGGTGGGTGACCAGCTTGGTGCCGATCATCTGGTCGGCTGCTTTTTCGACCTCGTCCAGCGAACCAACCACCTTGACGCCACCGGCCTTGCCGCGGCCGCCGGCGTGAATCTGGGCTTTGACGACCCAGCGGTTGCCACCGAGTTCCTCGGCTGCCTGACGGGCTTGCGTCGGATTGAAGGCCACGCCGCCCGCCGGGACGGGAACACTGTAGGTTTGCAGTAGCTCCTTGGCTTGATACTCGTGGATGTTCACTGGTCGATTGTCCTCTTGAATTAAGAAGTGTTTGGGGCAGGCGCGCCTTAGCCGCGCGTTTCGATTTGGGCCATCTGCTGCACGACATTCTCGGCCATGCGGATGGAAGCGGCATCGATCAGCCGCCCATCCAGTGACACGGCGCCTTTGCCTTCTTTGGCAGCTTGCTCCATTTCTACCAGAATGCGGCGGGCACGATCGACTTCCTTGGCCGTCGGCGTGTAGACCTCATTGGCCAGTTCAACCTGCGAGGGGTGGATGGCCCATTTGCCTTCACACCCCAGCGCGGCAGCACGACGGGCAGCGGCCTTGTAGCCCTCGGGATCGCTGAAGTCGCCAAACGGACCGTCGATCGGTCGCAGGCCATAGGCGCGGCAGGCGGCCACCATGCGGGAGATGCCGAAATGCCACTGATCACCCCAGTGGAAGGCGCGCTGGCCGTTGGCATCGGCGTCGGTCAGCATGCCGTATTCAGGATTGGCGCCGCCAATCTGGGTGGTGCGGGCGCGCACCGAGGCGGCATAATCGGCCACGCCGAAGACCATGGCCTCCATACGTTCCGGGCAGGCGCGGGCGATCTCTTCGACGTTCGCCATGCCCATCGCAGTCTCGATCAGGACGTGAATGTTGATCGGTTTATACCCCTTGTAAGCTTCGATTTGTGACAGCATGGTCGCGACGAAGTACACATCGGCGGCGCTGCCGACCTTGGGGATGAGAATGGTGTCGAGCTTGTCACCACAAGCTTCGACAATATCGACCAGATCGCGGTAGGCGTAATGCGTGTCCAGGCCATTCATGCGGATCGAAACCGCGCACCGGGACCAGTCGTAGGTATTCAGTGCCTCGATGATGTTGGCGCGGGCCTGTTCTTTGTCATCGGGGGCGACCGCATCTTCCAGATCCAGAAAGACGATGTCGGCGCCGGCATCGGGTGCTTTCTCGAGCATGCGCTTGTTGCTGCCGGGAACTGCCAACTCGCTGCGATGCAAGCGATTCTTTACCGCCATGGAACGTGCCTCTTGTGAAATGTAAGGAGTGAATGTCAGGGAGTCGCAACGTGCGCTGACTCAAAGTGGCCTTGCGCAGGGGCGCTCAGCACTCAGGGTCGGCTCGAACGTGGTAGAGGTGCAGATCATCCGCTTGCGCATGAATCACCGATACTGTTGGTATTTGGCGGGACGCAGGGTGCGGAGGATCGACCAGGAACTCACAGCAAGTGCGGATTATAGTCTGAAGCGGGAAGGACTCGCCAGATTGTGACTTTTAAGCAACGGATAAAGGCTTGAAAACGGCACACGCTTGCCGTTGGGCTGAAGTGGACGGTGAGTCAGGGCTAATAAATTGCAGAAAAGGGTTGTAAATGTGATTTTTTTTGGTAGTATTGGCGCCCACTGCAACAGCTGTTGCAGCCAAACAACTAAAAAACTCCAGGTTTCTAACGCCACCTTATTAGGAGACTTCGAAATGAAATCGCTCAAGAAAACCATGAGCCTGGCGGTAGCCATCAGCGCCGGTATCGGCTTTGCTGCGGCTGCTCCTGAGGCTTTTGCTCACAAGCACCACAAGCATGCAGCTAAAGCTCCCAGCCTGCGTTCACAGGTTCGCGCCGAAGAGCGCCAGATTCGCGCTGAAGACGCTCGTCTGCGGGCTCTGGAAGACGAAGTCAGTGGGCTGCGCAGCGAACTGAGCGCCACCAAGGCCGCCAACGCTGACGTCCAGGCCAAGCAGGCCCAGCTGGAAACCCAGGTTGCCGAAGAGGCAGCCAAGGAAAATGCCAAGAACAATATGGTCTTCTTCCGCGGCGGTTATGCGTCTCTGACCGAAAACCGCAACAATGAACTGCTGACCAGCGACGATTCCACTGTTTACGGCACGCCCAATAACGGTAACGGCAATGGCTGGTACGTCGGCGCTGGTATGGATTTCCGTGCCACCGACGATCTGTGGGGCCTGACCGACCTGATCGCTCTGGACGGCGAACTGATGTTCGAATACCAGAACTACGGTGAAAGCTACAATGCCTTCGTCAGCAACACCTACTCGGCTGCCACTGGACAAACCGTCAAGGTTCGCAACCAGGTCACCATGTTGACGATTGCCGCATCTCCGAAGATGAAGTTCAACCTGATGGATGGTGATTTCCGTCCCTGGATCATCCCGTTCGGTCTGGCGATCAATGTCGTTTCTCCGCCCTCCAGCGGCGTAACCGTTCTGAACCCGGGTCTGATGCTCGGCACCGGTCTGGAATACCGCATCTGGCAGGATCTGTGGGTCGGTACCGACTTCCGCTACCAGTTCACCGGTGGCGATCTGAACTACAGAACGACGACGGCTGACGGCACCGTTGACCTGAATCAGACGCCGACCCAGGGTCTGACCGCAGGTGGTTACATCGGTATCGGCTTCTAAG
>CAYFNI010000066.1:0-13107 GCA_964344495.1 uncultured Methylococcus sp. | reverse complement strand
GGTCATGAAGTTCGTAGGGCAGAAACAGAATGATGCCCAGGTTGTCGATCTGGAAGAGCTGATCATTCAGGATCGGCGTCACCAGTTCACGCATCTTTTCGGGATCGCCCTTGATACTGGTCGGCTCATCGACCCGATCAACCAGCAGGTACACCCCTGAAAGGCCGAAATACTTCACCAGTTCCATGAAGCTTTTCAGCAGGGTGAAACGGTTTTCGGTGTTGCGAGGAATACCGTGGAACTCGAACAGGCCGATGCCGATTTCCATGATCGTCTTGACCATGCCGTCCAGAGAGACCGGTACGCCGCGGATGTGGCGGTAGATTTCACCCGCCAGCAGCTTGGCCTGCTTTTTCATGAACAGCGGCTTTTTGCGCTCGTAGCCGGCCATGCCCATCAGGCGCCGCAATGCGGCTATCTTGCTGGAGAGGTCATTCGGTGCGTAGTACAGCGCGGCCAGCAACAGGAATTTCTCGGCGATTTCGCGGTTATCCTTGAGCAGATCCTCGCGCGGCGTATCGATGATGATGCGGTACAGTTCCTCGATGCCGAGCTTGAGAATGTAGTCGAGGTGGTCATCCAGCGTGATGCGCGAATCGCGCGACAGCGGCAATTGCTTATTGCGCTTGAAGAACCGGGCCAGGGCTGATTTGTCGGCGGCATATCCCATCGGCAAGGTGCGCGGACGGGCGACTTCGGCCAGCAACTCGTTGAATTCAACGTAGGAAATTACGAGAACCTGATCGCGATAATCGTTGAGATACCGTTCGGTATCGATGCGCATGGACGATTTTCCGGCGCCACGAATCGCGAAAATGACGTAGGGGCTGGGTCTTTCTATATGGAGCAACACCGACCTCAGAGAGGTGTTTTCCACCATTGAGGTCTGCAAATAGGGGTCGCGGTCGGCGTCAAAGATGACGAAGGGATTGTGTTCAAACTGCCAGACCTGCAGCCACTCTTTGATTTCCATGAAGCTCTCGATATTTATTATGGTTCGATGGCTTTATAACGCCTCTGGTGTTCGAGCCTGTTCGATTGGTTGAGCCGAATCCGCTTGCTGAGTAGGGTGATCGCAGTGTCAGGCAAATTTTTGCTGGCGAACTATATCATAGATGCGGTCTCCCCAAGCGCCGGCAGGTCTGGTGGTTGCAAGAGATTGAGCAACGAACGGCGGCTTGAATGAAGGCCGCTTCACCGATAATCTGATCGTTTTCGCGGTTATTTGAGCCCCATCGACGATGTCAGCTTCTGATTCGAATCCATCCAGCGCAACGCCCACCCCCCAGTCCACCGATCTTGGCCCGATCCAGCCGAGCTGGAAGCCACTTTACTGGCTGGTGGGAGGACTGCTGTCCCTGTTCCTGCTGTGGGAAATCTTTCTGGAGTTCGGCCTGCATCTGTTCGAGATTCTGTTCGAGATCCTGGAAAAAATCTGGCTGGTTCTGATCGAAGCCCCGGAAGAGTTCCTGGAGGACATGCTGGCCGATTGGCTCAAGAATCATTTCCCGCACGATGCGGAACGCTACTCCGAGATCACGACCGCCATCGGTCTGACGCCGTTGAAGTTGTTGCTGATCTTTCTGGCTGCGCGCTGGGGCTGGCGGTATGGCAAGGCCCACCTGTGGCCGCGCATCAAGCGCTGGTTCCGGATTCGCTATCTGGAGGTCAAGCTGGCCTGGGATGAACTCGCCTGGCCGTACCGGATCGTCGGCGTCGTCGTGCTGATGGGCCTGCTTGTCATCATCATTTGAGTTTCATTTTTCCCGTCTGGGTGTCAGGCGGACTTTACATCACGAGGTTTTTCATGGGTCAGTTCGACAAGGTGAGCGTCATCAAGAAGTCCAACGTCTATTTTGATGGACGCTGTGTCAGTCACACCGTGCTGTTTGAGGACGGCACCCGCAAGACGCTCGGCGTGATCTTCCCTTCCACGCTGACCTTCAATACCGGTGCGCCGGAAGTCATGGACGTGGTCAGTGGCCGCTGCCGGGTGCGTCTCGCGGGCGAGACGGCGTGGACCGAGTATGGCGCCGGGGAGTCCTTCAGCGTACCCGGTGACAGCCAGTTCGATATCGAAACCCTGGAACTCATGGATTACGTTTGCCACTTCGGGGCTTGAGCGACGCCTTTGCGGGCTTCCGGGCGGATGTGCCGGATGTGGATTTGCCCTTGACCGGCTTGGACGGCTGAGGTCGCTTGTCTGTTCCGGCCGGAGTCCTCAGTGTGTGGGTCGGTTTTGCGGGGTTGGGCAGGGGGGCGGGCGGTTTTTCCGGCGCTGCTGCTGCCCTGGAAATGGGATCATGCTGTTGGCGCCAGAGGTTGAGCCGGGTCAGCGCCGCGTCCAGATCGGCGGGGGCAAGTTCATTCGCCAGTTGATCGCGCAGGGGACCGGCCTCGGCTTTTCCGAGGTCACTGGCGACGGAAGACCAGAAGTACGCCTCGCGGTTGTTTTTCTCCACGCCATCGCCGTCCGCGTACAATTCGGCCAGGATCATGCTGGCTTCCGGATCTCCCCGGTCCGCCGCGCGTAGAAACCAGAGCCCGGCTTCCGTGTGATCCTCGGGCATTCCCAGCCCGTAATAATGCATCAGCCCAAGTTTGCCCATGGCCGTGGGCTGGCCCTGTTGGGCCGCTTTTTCATACCAGCGGGCGGCTTCTGCATAATTTTGGGCAACCCCAAGGCCACGCATGTAGAGATTGCCGAGATTCACCTGTGCATGGGGGTCACCCTTTTGCGCAAGCGGTTCAAACTCCGCGGAAGCCTTCTTCCAATCCCCGGCTTGAACGGCGGCCATCCCGTCGTTCTGGGATGCCTGACCGGGCAAGGCCAGTATCAGAAGGATCAACAAGCCTGCAAGGGCTGAGTCTCCGGGCATGGCTACGGGTCCAGTGTGAGAATGATTTTGCCGATATGCGTGCTGCTGGCCATGAGCGCATGGGCCCGTTCGGCATCAGCCAGCGGATAGGTCGCCTGAATGATTGGCCGGATCTGGCCAGTATTCAGCCACGGCCACACCTGCGCCTGTACCGCCTCGGCCAGCCGGGTTTTTTCCACCAGACTGCGGGGCCTGAGCGTCGAGCCAGTGACGGTCAGCCGCTTGAGCAGGATGGGCAGCAGGCTGGCCGTGGTCTTCGGGCCTCCCTGAACCGCAATGATGAGCAGTCGGCCATCGGCGGCGAGCAGGTCCAGGTGAGCCTGGAAATAGGGCCCTCCGATGATGTCGAGGATCACATTGACGCCTGCGCCGTCGGTCAGGGTCAAAACTCGCTGTTTGAAATCCTCGTCCCGGTAGTGGATGGCTTCGGCTCCCAACGCTTCGAGGGCGGCGCACTTGTCATCCGTGCCAGCGGTTGCGATGACCCGGGCGCCCCACTGGCGTGCCAGCTGGATGGCCATGGTGCCGATACCGCTGGTCCCGCCCTGAACCAGCAGGGTCTCGCCGGGGGCCAGCCGGCCCCGTTCGAACACATTGTGCCAGACCGTAAAGACGGCTTCGGGTACGGCCGCTGCCTCGACCAGGGTCAGCGTGTCGGGTTGCGGCAGACACAGGGTGGCCGCGGCCAGACAATACTCGGCGTAGCCACCCCCGGTGACCAGTGCGCAGACCGACTGGCCGAGCCGGGAAGGGTGGACATCCTGCCCCAGGGCGACGATTTGGCCGGCGACTTCCAGACCGGGCAGGTCGGATGCGCCCGGCGGCGGCGGGTACAGGCCGCGGACCTGCATCAGGTCAGGTCGGTTGACCCCGGCCGCGGCGACCTTGATCAGGACCTCGCCCGGTCCCGGTGTGGGTTGGGGGCGTTCAGTCAGCCGCAAGCGGCCCTGCGGACCGGCGTCAACTATTTCGATGGCGTTCATGCGCTCGACCGGATCGACGAAACGGGACGCTAGTGGGGCTTGGAGTGCAGCACCGTGTTTCGCGGCGGGTGCTGCGGGTCGGCGTTGGGGTAGTCCAGCGTGAAGTGCAGACCGCGGCTTTCCTTGCGCAACAGGGCGCAGCGGATGATCAGCTCCGCGACGATGGCGAGGTTGCGCAGCTCCAGCAGGTCGTTCGTGACCCGGAAATTGCCGTAATAATCGGCGATCTCCTGCTTCAGCAGTTCGACACGGCGCAGGGCGCGTTGCAGCCGCTTGTTGGTGCGAACGATGCCGACGTAATCCCACATGAAGCGACGGATCTCGTCCCAGTTGTGCGCGACGACGACTTCCTCGTCCGAATCGGTGACCTGAGATTCATCCCAGTCGGGCAGGGTCGGCGGGGTGGGGCGTTCCGGCAGATGGGCCAGGATATGGTCTGCCGCCTGCTTGGCGAAGACGAGGCACTCAAGCAGCGAATTGCTGGCCATGCGGTTGGCGCCATGCAGGCCGGTACAGGCGGCTTCCCCGATGGCCAGCAGCCCGGGCACGTTGGTACAGGCGCGATGGTCGGTCAGGATGCCGCCACAGGTGTAATGTGCGGCCGGCACCACCGGGATGGGGTCGCGGGTGATGTCGATGCCTAACTCGAGGCAGCGGGCGTGTATGGTCGGGAAATGTTCAATGATGAAGTCAGCCGGGCGGTGGGAGATGTCAAGGAATACGCAATCAACGCCCAGGCGCTTCATTTCATGGTCGATGGCGCGCGCCACGATGTCGCGTGGGGCCAGTTCGCCGCGCGGATCGAAACGCTGCATGAACGGCGAACCGTCTTTTAGCACCAGGCGACCGCCTTCGCCTCGAACAGCCTCGGAAATCAGGAAGGAGCGGGCATGAGGGTGATACAGGCAGGTGGGGTGGAACTGGATGAACTCCAGGTTGGCGACGCTGGCGCCCGCCCGCCAGGCCATGGCGATGCCGTCACCGGTCGCAATGTCAGGGTTGCTGGTGTACAGGTAAACCTTGCTGGCGCCGCCCGATGCGATGGCAGTGAACCGGGCCCGGAAGGTGTCCACGTGATGGGTGCGGCCGTTGAGAACGTAAGCTCCGAGTACCCCGCCATCGCCCAGGCCGAGCTTGTGGGCGGTGATCAGGTCAATGGCGTTATGGTGTTCGAACAGGTGGATGTTGGGATGCTCGCGCGCACGCTGTTCGAGCGAGGTTTCAACCGCCCGGCCGGTGGCATCAGCGACATGGACCACGCGCCGGTGGGTATGCCCACCCTCCCGTGTCAGGTGGAGTTGATGGGTGCCGGCCTCTCCGGCGACTTCAGTGAAGGCAACGCCTTGGTCTAGCAGCCAGTCGATGCAGGCCTTGCCCTGGGTCACGACCAGTCGCACGATGTCCGGATCGCACAGTCCACCGCCCGCTTCGAGCGTGTCCTGAATGTGCGATTCGATCGAATCTTCCGCATCCAGCACCGCGGAAATGCCGCCCTGGGCATAGTAGGTATTTGTTTCAGAAAGTACGGTTTTGGAGATCACCGCCACGGTAGCCTTGTCTGCCAGCCGCAGGGCCAGTCCAAGACCTGAGGCGCCGCTACCGATGACGAGAACATCAAAGCATGTGGAGGGCATGGCTGTTGGGGGTGATGGGGGGCAGAGGCCATCCTACTGAAAAATGCCACGGCGGGCCATTCTTCTGCGATGGGTCTCCCCTGCTGACGATCCGGCCTCCATCCAGACAGTCGAAGTGGATTGAACGGTATTCCCTAAACGACGATAATGGGCTGTGATGGCAGATTCGATCCCGTTAGTCAGACTATGGCGTTTGCGTGATCCCTCCCATGTTGGCACGGTAAACGACCAGGAACCATGAGCATATCCACGATTAAGGCTGCCTGAGATGGGAGAGGAACTCGACGAAGAGCTGGTCAGGCGCGTTCAGCAGGGCGACAAAAAGGCCTTTGATGTGCTGGTTCGTAAGTACCAGTACAAGATCGCCCAGCTCATCAACCGGTACATCAAGGATCAGCACGAGGCCTTGGATGTGTCGCAGGAGACTTTTATCAAAGCCTATCGGGCCTTGCCGGGGTTCCGCGGTGAGAGTGCCTTTTATACCTGGCTCTACCGTATCGCCATCAATACGGCCAAGAATCATCTGTCGATGCGTAGTCGTCGGCCATCGGATGATGAAATAGATATCGAGGACGCGGAACAATTTGAGTCCGGTGGGCGTCTGAGGAATTACGAAACCCCCGAGGGCATTCTGCTGACCGAAGAAATCGGAGCCGCCATTCAGGAGGCGCTTGCCAAGCTGCCGGATGAGTTGCGGACTGCCATCACGCTGCGAGAATTCGATGGACTCAGTTATGATGAGATCGCGCAGGTAATGGGATGTCCGGTGGGTACGGTTCGGTCGCGGATCTTCCGCGCCCGTGAAGCCATCGACAAACGCCTCGAACCTCTTTTAAGGTGAACGACCATGAATAACCAAGAAACCCACGAAAAGCTGAGCGCATTGCTGGACGACGAATTAGGCTATCACGAGTCATTGGCCCTGCTCTCGCGTCTGGGTGAAGATAAGGCGCTCGATGCCAAGATGAACCGCTACGCTGTGGCGCGCGAGTTCATGCAGTCCTCCCGTCCGCTGATTCCTGATGTGGATTTTGCCAGCCGAGTGCAGGCAGCGATTGCCGATGAGCCGGTCGTGTTCGCGCCCCGGGCCATGAAGCAGAAACACCGCGAAAAATTTGCCAGTCTGGCACTAGCGGCGTCTATGGCGATGCTTGCCGTGTTTGCCGCCCGTTCACTCAATCTTCATTCGCCACTCGAAACCACGGGGTCCGTCGCCCAGGTCGAGTTGTCAGCGCCGGTTGTCAGGGCAGGGCTGGAACCGGATCTGCGCGATTTCCTCACCATGCACAATGAGTCAGCGTATCTCTCTGGCGCACAGGGCATGTTGCCATCCGTCCGGCTGGTCAGTGGCTCTTCGGCGAGATAACCAACCGGAATGATCCCCAACGTGACCCGCAGGTTTGCTCGCACCGGAATATTGTTTTTTGTCCTGACGGCCTTGCCCTGGCAGGCCCACTCTGAAGTGTCCGCCGGAATGTATCCGGCCGGGCTCCAGTGGCTGACGGGTATGCGCAAGGCCAGCGCCAACCTGAATTACCAAGGGGTTGTTGCCTACATCAAGGATCAGCAGGTCGATAGCTTCAAGCTTTACCATCAGGCAGTTGACGGCCATGAGCGGGAACGGCTGGTGTCAATGAACAGTCCCTTCCGCGAGGTCGTTCGGGTCGATGGCAACGTGGCCCGTTATTCTGCTGATGGCCAGCAGGTCGTGGTGGAAACCCGTCCGGCCGCGAACTCGGTGCTGATTGATCTGCCTGAAGATCCCACGGTGCTGGATCGGTTTTATCAAGTCAACCTGCGAGGCCAGGAATATGTGGCTGGCATGCTGACGCAGGTAATCGCGCTTGAGCCCCGGGATGGCTACCGCTATTCCCGGCTGATCTGGGTCGACACCCAATCCAAACTGCCGCTCAAGCTGGATGTGCTGAATGAAGACGGTCAGTCGGTCGAGCAAATGGTGTTCACGACCATCAACACCCAAGACCCCATCGCCCGGGAAGATCTCGAGCCCTCTTCTCGCGCCCGCACTGCCATCAGCCAGATCAGCCATCGGGAATCATTGCCCTTGCGGAGCTTGAACTGGACGCTCAGGCGGGTCCCTGATGGGTTTCAGATCATCGCTTATTCGGTACTCAAGCGCCCTCCTGCGGGGCAACAGGTCGAGCATATCCTGTTGAGTGACGGGTTCTCGTCCGTCTCTGTTTATATCGAGAAAAAGGATGGTGCGGTCAAGTCCGGAACCCATCGTCTCGGTGCCGTGAGCGTCGATACCGTATCACTCAATGGATTCTCTGTGACAGTCATGGGCGAAGTCCCGCTCAAGACTGTCGAGATGATTGCCAGCGGTCTGGAGCAGAAGCAACTCCCTCATTGATGCCGCTCGGGGCATGATCCGGTCCAGACGTATCGATGGCTGCCCTCAACTCATTGTCCTTCCATTCAACCTTGTCCCGTATTGAAGGTATTTCCTTCGGAGTTTCCCGATGCTAAAAGCCAAATGGCCTCTTATCGCATTGATTTGGTCGCTGCTGATTCTGGCGCCGGTCTGTCGCGCCCAGTTGCCTGACTTCACCGGTCTGGTCGAGCAAAACAATGCCGCCGTGGTGAATATCAGCACCACCCAGAAGATCGCGGCCAATGAGATGCAGCCACAATTGCCTGAGGGTATGGAAGTCCCTGAAGGAACGCCGTTTGACGAGCTGTTGCGCCGCTATTTTGGTGAAGGCGGCCCCGGAGCGCCAGGTGCGCCGGGCGGTCCTGACGGCGGCGAGCCTAACGAAGCCAAATCCCTGGGTTCCGGATTCATTCTGTCGGCTGATGGCTATGTGATTACCAATCACCATGTCATCAAGGATGCGGATGAGGTCGTGGTACGCCTGCAGGATCGGCGCGAATTCGTGGCCAAGATCGTCGGCTCTGACAAGCGCAGTGACATTGCGCTACTCAAACTGGAGGCCAAGGACCTGCCGGTCGTTAAAATGGGTTCGTCGGAGAAGCTCAAGGTTGGCGAGTGGGTGCTGGCGATCGGCTCCCCGTTCGGTTTCGACCACTCCGTCACCGCCGGCATCGTCAGCGCCAAGGGTCGCAGTCTGCCGAGTGACAACTATGTCCCGTTCATTCAGACCGACGTGGCCATCAATCCGGGCAACTCCGGCGGGCCGCTGTTCAATCTGGAGGGCGAGGTCGTGGGGGTCAACTCGCAGATTTACAGTCGCACCGGTGGCTTCATGGGGCTGTCCTTCGCCATCCCGATCGATGTCGCAATGGAAGTTGTCGACCAGCTCAAGTCGCAGGGCAAAGTATCGCGCGGCTGGCTGGGCGTGCAGATTCAGGATGTCACGCGTGAACTGGCCGAATCGTTCGGCATGAAAAAGCCCCAGGGCGCGCTGGTGGCCAAGATTCTGCCCAAGAGTCCGGCTGAAGCGGCCGGACTGCAGATTGGCGATATTATCGAGGCTTTCAACGGCCGCGAGATCGATTCCTCGTCCATGTTGCCGCCGATGGTGGGCACGACCAAGATTGGCGAAACCGCGCGTCTCAAGGTGTTGCGTCAGGGCAAGAGCATTGAACTGCCGATCAAGATCGGCAAGCTGCCGGATGAAGAACCGGCCGTGGCCACGACCGAGGAACCGACTTCAGGCAACATGGTGGCCCGCCTCAACGTGGCGGTTGCCGACCCAACCGCCGAACAGCGCGAGCAGCTCGAACTGCCCAAGAACGGCGGCGTGCTGATCGTCGGCGTCAAGCCCGGCGTGGCAGCCGATGCTGGCATTCACCGCGGAGATGTGATTCTGCGGGTGCAGGATGTGATGATCCGCGACGCGAAGCACTTTAGCGAGGTGGTGACGAGCCTGCCGAAAGGCAAGACGGTTGCGTTGCTGGTCCAGCGGCGCGGTGGAACGCAATTCCTCGCATTGAAGCTCAAGGATTGAGGCAGTGACAGAACAAAAACGCATCCGCAACTTCTCTATCATTGCGCACATCGATCACGGCAAATCCACGCTCGCCGACCGCTTCATCCAGACTTGCGGCGGTCTGAGCGAGCGTGAAATGTCGGCTCAGGTCCTTGACTCCATGGATATCGAGCGCGAGCGCGGTATCACCATCAAGGCGCAGAGCGTGACTTTGGGCTATACCGCCCGGGATGGCGAGACGTACCAGCTCAACCTGATCGATACGCCCGGCCATGTCGACTTCTCCTACGAGGTCTCACGGTCGCTGGCTGCCTGCGAGGGAGCCTTGCTGGTCGTGGATGCCGCCCAAGGCGTCGAGGCCCAGAGCGTCGCCAACTGCTATACGGCCATTGAGCAGGGCCTGGAAGTCATTCCGGTCCTGAACAAGATCGACCTGCCGTCCGCGGAGCCCGAGCGAGTTTGCAAGGAAATCGAGGAAATCATCGGTGTGCCGGCCGATGAGGCCTTGCGGATCAGCGCCAAGACGGGTCTGGGCGTCGATGACCTGCTAGAGCAACTGGTGGCCAAGGTCCCGCCCCCCGAAGGTGATCCGGCAGCGCCGCTGCAGGCACTGATCATTGATTCCTGGTTCGATAACTATCTGGGAGTGGTGTCACTGGTGCGGGTGGTCAACGGCGCCATTCACCGCAAGCAGAAGATCTCCCTGATGTCGACCGGCAAGAGTCATCTGGTCGACAAGCTGGGGGTGTTCACGCCCAAATCACTCAACAAGGAGACCCTCCTGACTGGAGAGGTCGGCTTTGTGGTGGCCGGCATCAAGGATATTTTCGGTGCGCCCGTGGGCGATACGATTACCGCCGCCGATCATCCCTGTGCCGAACCCTTGCCCGGGTTCCAGCAGGTACAGCCACGGGTCTTCGCCGGTCTGTATCCGGTCGAATCCGACGATTACGAAGATCTGCGGGAGGCGCTCAACAAGCTGCACCTCAACGATGCCGCCCTGAACTACGAGCCGGAAACCTCCCAGGCGCTTGGGTTCGGTTTTCGGTGCGGCTTTCTCGGCATGCTGCACATGGAGATCATCCAGGAGCGGCTGGAGCGTGAATACGATCTTGACCTGATCACCACCGCGCCGACGGTCGTCTACGAGGTGCTCAAGACCGACGACACGACGGTGGAAATCGACAATCCGTCCAAGCTCCCACCGCCGAATGAAGTGGTGGAAATCCGTGAACCGATCATCGAGGCCAATATCCTGGTGCCGCAGGATTATCTCGGCAACGTCATGACGCTGTGCATCGAGAAACGGGGCGTGCAGCGACGGTTGCAGTATATGGCCGGGCAGGTCTCGGTCAGTTTCGAGCTGCCGCTGAGCGAAGTGGTTTTGGACTTTTTCGACCGCCTCAAATCGGTGAGTCGCGGGTTTGCATCGTTCGATTATGAATTCCTGCGCTTCCAGGCAGCCCCCCTGATCAAGCTGGATGTGCTGATCAACAACGAGCGGGTCGATGCCCTGTCCCTGATCGTGCATCGCGACATCAGCCAGAGTCGCGGCCGTGATCTGGTCGAGCGCATGAAGGATTTGATCCCCCGACAAATGTACGAAGTCGCCATTCAGGCGGCGATCGGCTCAAAGATCATCGCCCGTTCCACCGTCAAGGCCATGCGCAAGAACGTGTTGGCCAAGTGTTACGGCGGCGACATCACCCGCAAGAAAAAGCTGCTGGAAAAGCAGAAAGCCGGTAAAAAGCGCATGAAGCAGGTCGGCAAGATCGACATTCCGCAGGAAGCATTCCTCGCCGTCCTCCGCGTCAATAAGGATTGATTTCATGGATTACGACTTTTCGTTCTTTCTGGTGGTCGCGACGGCGGTGACCGGAACCATCTGGGGGCTGTACGCCCTGATGCAGCGGTTGCGCCCACAGCCGGTCGACCCGGCGGCGACGGAACCGATGCTGGTGGAATATGCCCGGTCGTTCTTCCCGGTGGTGCTGGTGGTTCTGTTGCTGCGCTCCTTTCTGGCCGAGCCATTCCGGATCCCCTCGGGCTCGATGATGCCGACCCTCCTGGTCGGTGACTTTATCCTCGTCAACAAGTTTGCCTATGGCGTCCGGTTGCCGGTCCTGAATACCAAGGTGATCGAGAACGGCGCGCCGCAGCGGGGCGATATCGTGGTTTTTCGCTTCCCCAAAGATCCGACCATCGACTACATCAAGCGGGTGGTCGGATTGCCGGGTGACCGGATCGGGTACTACCACAAGCAAGTGTTCGTGAACGGGGAACCCGTCAAGCAGACGTCGCTGGGTTTGTACGAGGGAGGGAGTCAGGCCGGTGAAACCGACGGCGAGGTGCTGCTCAACGAGGAACTCGGCAACATTCGCCATGACATTCTGGTCAGGTCCGGCGATCCATCCGCGCGTGAGGGTGAATTTATTGTCCCGGCGGGTCAATACTTCGTCATGGGTGACAACCGGGATAACAGTAACGACAGCCGGTTTTGGGGTGCGGTGCCGGAGGAAAATCTGGTCGGACGGGCCTTTTTCATCTGGATGAGTTGGGATTCCGGCAAGCCGGGAATTGCCTTCCACCGGATCGGAACGGTTCTGGAGTGACCATGCGCGTGGCCGCCGGAATGACTGTACGCCAGCAGGGCATGAGCTTACCCGGTCTGCTGGTGATGCTGCTGGTGGCCAGTCTGCTCGGCAGCCTGGCGCTGAAACTGATCCCGGTCTATCTCAATCACTACAAGGTCGTGGCTGCACTGGAGTCGGTTGAATCCCAGCCCGACTGGTCGTCGCTGCCCCGCGAGGCCTTGATCGAGCGACTGCAGAAACACTGGATGGTCGATGCCGTTGCCCATGTGACCCCGCGTGACATCCTGCTCAGCCGCGAAGGTCGTACCATTGTCTTGCGCGTCAGCTATGACGTCACTCAGCCCTGGTTCCGCAATATTGATCTGCTGATCCACTTCGATGATTCCATTGAGGCGGCCCCGCATTGATTCACGATCCGGACAAACTGGCCCGCACGCTGGGCCTCACTTTCTCGCGGCCCGAGTTGATCCGTCGCGCCTTGACCCATCGCAGTGCCCATGCCGACAACAACGAGCGGCTGGAGTTTCTGGGCGACGCCGTGCTGGGGTTCGTGATTGCCGAATGCCTGTTCGAAAGATTCACCCAGGCTGATGAGGGCGTCCTGAGCCGCCTTCGGGCTACCCTGGTCAATCAGACCTCGCTGGCCAATATCGCCCGACAGCTCCAGTTGGGGGATTACCTCATTCTCGGCTCGGGTGAGCTCAAGAGCGGCGGTTATCGGCGTGATTCAATTCTCTCCGATGCCATGGAGGCCCTGATTGGGGCCCTCTTGCTGGATCAGGGGATGGAGGCATGCCGGGAGTGGATTCTGCGCCTGTTTAGCGAGCAGATTGACGGCCTGTCACTGCGGGACTGGAAAAAAGACCCCAAGACCCGGCTGCAGGAATCCATGCAGGCGCGCGGTCTGCAACTCCCGGCCTACACGCTGCGTTCCGTGGTCGGTCAACCGCATGACCAGAGTTTCGTGGTCGAATGTCAGGTCTCCCTGACCGATGAGGTGTGTGAAGGGCAGGGGTCATCCCGCAAACGCGCCGAACAGGCGGCGGCCGAAAAAATGCTGGCCAAGCTGGCTGAAGAGTTCGGCTTGAAGACCTGAAATCCGC
>CAYFNI010000065.1:9342-13220 GCA_964344495.1 uncultured Methylococcus sp. | reverse complement strand
AGGGCGGACAGCCTGGCTGCCCCGGGCTGAAGGGATGGTCGCGCCAGACCGTAAAGCAGCACGCCCGCCAGCGGAATCTCATCCTCCAGGCAGCAGGCCAGAAAATCCCGATACGCCGCCTGCTCATCATCCGACGGCGGCGCACCGTCCAGCGCAAAGACGCAGGTCTGGATCCAGGTCGGACAGAGCCGTGCCGCCCGCTCCAGATTCCGCCGGACCTGCTCCGGCGACAGCTGCACGTCGTTGATTTGGCGCATCCCTTCGCGGGTCGCACGGTCCAGCTTGAACCAGATCTCTCCGCCCAGTTCCGCCCAATGGGCAATCCCCCGCTCGACTTCGGGTCTGCCCATCAGGCTGCCGTTTGTGATCAGCACCCGCTTGACGCGTTCGAACAGCTCGAATTCGGCACACAGCTGGCCGATCACGCCGATCACCTGATCGAACTGCGGGCAGCTGGTCGGCTCCCCGTTACCGGAGATCGCCAGATCGCGGATCACCCGTTGTGCCGCAGGGACTTCGAATCGATCGAAGAAAGCGCCCGACAGGGCCTCTTCAAGCAGGCCCCGCAGTTCGTCTTCGAGCAGAAACAGATCGATCTCGGGCCCCGCTCCGCGGTGCAGATCGGGTACCTGGCAATAGATGCAATGCCAGTTGCAGGCATTGTTCGGGTTCAGGTTGATACCGATTGAAAGCCCCCCGGAGCGGCGCGACAGCACCGGGTAGACATAGGTCAGGCCGGCGCTGTCGCGGCGGTGGTCGTTGACGGAAAGACGGGTCATGGCGCGGCTTTGATGGGGGTCGGTTGCGGCGGCCGGCTCAATGCGCCTCGTCCCAGTTGCTGCCGCTGCCGACATCCACGATCAACGGCACGGACAGCTCGACGGCTTCAGTCATCAGGCGGCGGATGTGCCGGGTCGCCTCGGCTTCATGCCCCTCGGCCACCTCGAATACCAATTCGTCGTGAACCTGCATGATCATGCGCGCCGGTACACCGGAACTGTCTAGCCAGCGGTCCACGGCAATCATCGCCAACTTGATGATATCGGCCGCCGTTCCCTGCATGGGCGCATTGATCGCCGTGCGCTCGGCGTACTGGCGACTTTGCCCGTTGCGCGAGCGGATGTCGGGCACGTACAGCCGCCGGCCCAGCAGCGTTTCCACGTAACCGGTTTCACGGGCGGTGTCGCGGGTCTGATCCATGAACGCCTTGACGCCCGGATAACGC
The DNA here is from genome assembly GCA_964344495.1 of uncultured Methylococcus sp. Classification (GTDB taxonomy): domain Bacteria; phylum Pseudomonadota; class Gammaproteobacteria; order Methylococcales; family Methylococcaceae; genus UBA6136. The sequence goes on along the minus strand of CAYFNI010000065.1, from coordinate 11,995 downwards.
TGGAAATAGGTATCGATGTAGCGCTGCGCCAGCGTACGGTCGATGCCCAGCTGCTTGGCGAGGCCGAAGGCGGACATGCCGTAAATGAGGCCGAAATTGATCGCCTTGGCCGAGCGCCGCTGATCGGCCGTGACCGCCTCCAGCCCAACGCCAAACACCTCGGCGGCCGTATGCCGGTGGACATCGGCGTTCTCCGCAAAAGCTGCCCTCAGGTTCGCGTCACCGGAGAAATGGGCCATGATCCGCAACTCGATCTGCGAATAATCCGCCGCCAGAATCGAATGCCCCGGTGGCGCAATGAACGCCTGCCGGATGCGCCGGCCCTCGGCCGTGCGCACCGGAATGTTCTGCAGGTTCGGGTCTGAAGATGACAGCCGGCCCGTGGCTGCGACCGCCTGATGGTAAGAGGTATGCACGCGGCCAGTGCGCGGATTGATCTGCTGCGGCAGCTTTTCGGTATACGTCGAGCGCAGTTTGGATACGGAGCGATATTCCAGAATCAGGCGCGGCAACTCATACGACTCCGCGAGGTCCGCCAGTACCGATTCATCAGTGGACGGCTGGCCCTTGGGCGTTTTTTTCAGGACCGGCAGATTCAGCTGGTCGTAGAGGATGGACTGGATCTGCTTGGGCGAGCCAAGGTTGAAGGGCGCTCCGGCAACGGCATGGGCCTCTTGTTCCAGCGACTGCATGCGGTGCGCCAGCTCGCGGCTCTGCTCGGCCAGCCGGAAGACATCGACCAGTACGCCGGTGGCCTCGATGCGGGCCAGCACCGGCACCAGCGGAATTTCCAGCGTTTCATAGATATGCTGCAGGGCCGGTTCGGCGTTGAGCCGTGGCCACAGCTGTTCATGCAGCCGCAGGGTGATGTCGGCGTCCTCGGCCGCGTAATCGGTGGCCTCGGGGATACCGACCTGGGCAAACGGAATCTGTTTGGCGCCCTTGCCGGCCACATCCTCATAGGCAATGGTGCGGTGGTGCAGGTAATGCAGTGCCAGCGAGTCCATGTCATGCCGGCTGGCGGTGCTGTCCAGCACATAGGATTCGAGCATGGTGTCGTGGCGAATCCCGCGCAGGCTGATGCCGTGATTGGCCAGCACATGGGCGTCGTATTTGAGGTTCTGACCGAGTTTGCCGCGCGCCGGATCTTCGAGCAAAGGCTTCAGCCGCGCCAGAACGACCGCCCGATCCAGCTGCTCAGGCGCGCCGGGGTAGTCATGCGCCAGGGGCACGTAGGCGGCTTCCCCGGCCTGGACGGCAAACGAAACGCCGACAATCTGTGCCTGACTGTAGTCAAGGCTGGTGGTCTCGGTGTCGAAGGCGAACAGGTCGGCCGTTGTCAGTCGCGCCAGCCACCGCTCGAAGTCGGCCTCGGTCAGCACCGTTTCGTAGTGCCGGGGCAGGGCGGCGGGGGCTTCGGCCGTCGTGACCGGCGGCGGATCGCTGGCCTCGTTCAGTTGCCGCAACCACGCGTTGAAGCCCAGATCCGACAGCAGCGCCCGCAACTGGCCCAGGTCCGGCGGTGCACAATCCAGTTCGGCTGGCGTGATCGGCAGGTCCAGATCGCAACGGATCGTTGCCAGCTGTCGTGACAGCGGAATCTGCTCGAGTGTGGCACGCAGGTTCTCGCCCACCTTGCCCGCGACGCTGTCCGCCTGTGCCATGAGCGCGTCCAGCGAGCCATAAGCCTGCAGCCACTTGGCGGCAGTTTTCGGGCCCACCTTGGGCACGCCCGGGATGTTGTCGGAGGTGTCGCCCACCAGCGCCAGATAGTCGATGATCTGCTCCGGCGCCACCCCGAACTTGGCGATCACGCCCGCGCGGTCCAGCCGCGTATCGAACATCGAGTTCTCCAGAATGATGCTGCCATTGACCAGCTGGGCCATGTCCTTGTCGCCGGTCGAGATGACGACAAAGAACCCCTCGGCGGCGCCGCGCAGGGCCAGTGTCCCGATGACATCGTCGGCTTCGACGCCGTGCTCGATGATCACCGGCAGCCCCATGGCGCGAATGACGGCGTGCAGGGGTTCGATCTGCGCGCGCAGTTCATCCGGCATGGGCGGGCGATGCGACTTGTAGGCCTCGAACAGGTCGTCGCGAAAGGTGCGCCCCGGCGCGTCGAAGACCACGCCGATATGGGCATCGGCATAGGTCGACAGCAGTCGGCGCAGCATGTTGGCGACGCCCAGCACCGCCCCGGTCGGTTGCCCGCGACCGTTGGTCAGCGGCGGCAAGGCATGAAAGGCGCGGTAAAGAAAGGATGAACCATCGACGAGGACGAGGGTTTTCTGAGCCGGGGGCATGATCGGGCACTGCGCTGAGGAATCAGATCGCATTCTAGCAGCCATGCTGCTCCCGAACCCGTTTGCTTGCCGGTGGCCGGGGCAAGTGTGAGAATAACCCCTTTTGAGGCTGGGTTCGGGTGGGTCGCAGTGTCCGCCGGTTCGCCTTCAGCCAATGCCGGCACGGTGCGGACGACGCCCCGTCTTATGTCCATAGAACGAGTCACCTTATGAACACACCCTGGATTGCTCCCTCCATCCTGTCCGCCGACTTTGCCCGTCTGGGCGAAGAAGTGGCCAACGTCCTCAAGGCCGGCGCCGATGTCGTCCATTTCGACGTCATGGACAACCACTTCGTGCCCAACCTGACC
>CAYFNI010000065.1:0-9332 GCA_964344495.1 uncultured Methylococcus sp. | reverse complement strand
TCTGATGGTCAAGCCGGTCGACCGCATCATTCCCGATTTCGCCAAGGCCGGTGCCAGCTACATCACCTTCCACCCGGAAGCCTCCGAGCATGTGGATCGCACCCTGGGCCTGATCAAGGACTCCGGCTGCAAGGCCGGTCTGGTATTCAACCCGGCAACGCCCATCGACGTGCTGGAATACACCCTCGACAAGGTCGACATGATTCTGCTGATGTCCGTGAATCCGGGTTTTGGGGGGCAGAAATTCATCCCCTACGTGCTCGACAAGGCACGCCATGTCAGCCAGATCATCAAGGCTTCCGGCCGCGACATCCGCTTGGAGATCGACGGCGGCGTGGGTCCGGCCAATATCCGCGAAATTGCCGAAGCAGGGGTCGACACCTTCGTCGCCGGTTCGGCTGTGTTTGGCGCCGGCAAGGACAGTGATCCGAACCGCTACGACACCATCATCAAGGCACTGCGCGACGAGCTGGCTCAGGCCAAGCCCCCTCAGGCCGACACGGGAGGCTCATGCTGCGGCGGCGGCCATCACTGATCGTTTTCGATCTCGACGGCACGCTGGTCGACAGCGCGCCGGATCTCGCCTATTCGATCGACCAGATGCTGATCCGGCTCGGCCGTGAGCCGGCCGGAGAAGCCCAGGTGCGACGCTGGATCGGGCACGGCATGCCGATGCTGGTCAAGCGGGCCCTGACCGGCGAACAGTGGCCGACGAGCGAACCCGCAGGGTTCGAGGCGGCCCTCGCGAGCTACATGGCGATCTACGAACAGAATCTCAGCGTTCGCTCCAGCCTCTACGAGGGCGCGCGGGCCTGTCTGGTCGGACTCAAACAGCGGGGCCTGGCGCTGGCCTGCGTGACCAACAAGCACTCGCGCTTCACGCGGGAACTGCTGGAACAACTCGGCATCGCGGCATTTTTCGACGTGATTGCCTCGGCGGACCAGTTCGAGCGCCACAAGCCCGATCCGGAGCCCTTGCTGAAGACCGCCGAATGGCTGCAGGTGGCGCCCGATCGGGCGCTGATGGTCGGTGATTCGCCGGCGGACGCCGAAGCCGCCCGCCGTGCCGGCTTCATGCTCGCCTGTGTGCCCTACGGCTATCACGGTGGCCAGGGCGTGGCGGTGCTGGAGCCCGATGTCATCATAGACTCGCTGGCAGAATTACCGGACCGGGTTGACGCCGCTCCGGCCTGACGACTGATGCTGCCGCGGCCGCATCCAAGAGGAAGACACGATATGACGCCCGATCAGTTTCAGCAGTACGCCCGGCAGGGATACAACCGCATCCCCGTCACGCGCGAAGTGCTGGCCGACCTCGACACCCCCCTCAGCGCCTACCTCAAGCTGGCCGATGCGCCCTATACCTACCTGTTCGAATCCGTCCACGGCGGCGAGCAGTGGGGCCGTTATTCCATCATCGGCCTGCCGTCGCGCACCATCCTCAGCGTGCGCGGCCCCCTGATCACGGTCGAGCGGGACGGGCGCATCGATGAAAGCCTCACCGTCGACGACCCGCTGGAGTGGATTCGCACCTTCGCCACCCGCTACCGGGTACCCGACATCCAGGGTCTGCCGCGTTTCACCGGCGGGCTGGTCGGCTATTTCGGCTACGAGACCATCCACTACATCGAGCCACAACTGCGCTCCGAAAAACCCGATCCGATCGGCGCGCCCGACATCCTGCTGATGGTGTCCGAAGACGTGCTGGTGTTCGACAACCTCAAGGGGCGGCTACTGGTCATCACCCATGCCGATCCGGCCGAACCGGATGCGCTGGACCAGGCGGAAGCCCACCTTGACGACATCATCCGCAATCTGCGCCAGACACGCGTGCCCGACAGCCGACCGACCCCGGCCCGGAGCGTCGATGAAGCCGATTTCGTGTCCGGCTTCACCCAGGAAGGGTTCGAGCAGGGCGTGCGGCGCATCAAGGACTACATCGTCGAGGGCGATGTCATGCAGGTCGTGCTGTCCCAGCGCATGTCGATCCCGTTCTCGGCCGCCCCGCTCGACCTCTACCGCGCGCTGCGCTGCCTGAATCCGTCGCCCTACATGTTCCAGCTCAACCTCGGCGACTTCCACATCGTCGGCTCCTCGCCCGAGATTCTGGTGCGGCTGGAAGACGACACCGTCACCGTCCGCCCCATCGCCGGCACCCGCCGGCGCGGCAAGACGCCGGAGGAAGATCTGGCGCTGGAAAAGGATTTGCTGGCCGACCCCAAGGAAATCGCCGAGCACCTCATGCTCATCGACCTCGGCCGCAACGATGCCGGCCGCGTGGCCGAGACCGGCAGCGTCAAGGTGACTGACAAGATGATCATCGAACGCTACTCGCACGTCATGCACATCGTGTCCAACGTCACCGGCCACCTGATCGACGGCAAGGATGCCTTCGACGTGCTCAGGGCCACCTTCCCGGCCGGCACCGTCAGCGGCGCGCCCAAGATCAGGGCCATGGAAATCATCGGCGAACTGGAACCCGTCAAGCGCGGCATCTACTCCGGCGCCGTCGGCTATGTTGGCTGGTCCGGCAACCTCGACACGGCCATTGCCATCCGTACCGCCGTCATCAAGGACGGCACCCTGCACATCCAGGCCGGGGCCGGCGTGGTCCACGACTCCATCCCGCTCAACGAATGGGAAGAAACCCTCAACAAAGGCCGCGCCGTGTTCCGTGCCGTGGCGATGGCGGAGGCCGGTCTGGAGCGCGCGCAGTCCTGACGGAGCAGGTCAGGCGCCGCCGCAAACGGTCCGGCACCGCACCCGTCAGGCCACCCCACAGCGGCCATCCGGCCGAGGATCGCCGCATCACACCCGCCCGCCGGCGGTCCCTTCCGGGTAGCGTTCGCAGGCCTGTTTGAACGCCGCCGAACGTCTCTGAGGGTAAAGAGCGCCGTTGCAGGGCCGAGCCGTCCGGAATCCACCAACATGTCCTCGATGAACCGCTGAGCTTGCCGGCGAGCCGCGCGCTACGCGCTGAAGACGCCTCTCTCCCACAAGGTATCAGGGTGTCAGGAGCATTCTTCCGCAGAAATTGAAGGGGATCTGTGTGGCGCATTCCTGTACTATGCGTAAATGCATTGCGCGACCGCGACCTCCGCCAGCGTCTTTTTGCCAAGACTACGCGGAGAAAGTCGGACATTAACCTACCATCTCTCGCGCAGTGCTCCGCCCGGATGACTCGACCGGCCATCGTCCAAGGACGCAACGTACTTGTTCCCGTGTTGAGGTAAATCGTGGTTAGTCACACACCGGCATCTTCTGGATCGGGTTCTCAACAGGTCAACAAGGACGCCGACCCGCAAGCGCCGGAAATACCCTCCAGTCCAAAAGATGCGGATACGCTGGTGGAATGCCCGGCCGGGGAAGCAGCCCTTATTCACCTGAATGAGGCCTCCGAAAAGCTGTGGTGCCTGCCTGATGTGGAAGGGGGGCTTGCTGAAATGCTCACCGCCACCATCGCCATGATGAGCGCGGATTTCGGCACTATTCAACTCTACGATGCCCACCAGCAGGTCCTGACCATCGCCGTTCAGCAGGGTTTTCAGGCTGATTTTCTGCACACCTTCAGAGCAGTTTCAAGCAAGGATGAGTCCGCCTGTGGTCGGGCGTTGCGCTCCGGTGAGCGGGTTGTGATCGAGGATGTCGACACGGATCCGGATTATGGCCCGTTACGGGCCATAGCCGCCAAAGCCGGTTTTCGGGCGGTGATCTCGATACCCCTGCTTGGCAAAGACCACGCTGCCTTGGGCATGATTTCCACCTACTTCCGCGAATCCCATCAACCCAGTGATGAGGCCTTACGCCGCTTGGGTTGGTATGCCGATCAGGCGGCCCGCTATATTGAACGCTGGCGGACGGAGGCCGCGCATCACTTGCAGATGCAGCATCTTGGTCTGGCCTCCGAAGGCGCTGGGCTCGGCACGTGGTATTGGGATCTGACCCGGCAGACGCTTGAATGGTCTGATCGTTGCCGCATCCACCTTTGTTTGCCACCCGATAGGGAACCGTCGCTGGAGTACTTCTATCAGGTGGTTCACCCCGCTGATCGGGATCGGGTCGAATCCTTGGTTCAGGAGGCCCTAGATCAGGGGGGCGAATACTCTGCCGAATACCGCGTGGTCGGCCACGGTGGCCGTATCCACTGGATCAGTGCCAAAGGGCGAGTCTTCAGAGACTGCAAGGGAACTCCCTGCGGCATGGGCGGCATTACGCAGGACATCACCGAGTTCAAGCAGCTCACCCAGAACGAGCGCAATAGTCTGGCGCGCTACACGGCGTTAATGAAGAGCAGCAGTGACATGGTCTACGTGATGAGCGCAGACTGGAGCGAATTGCGGTTGCTGTCCGGCCAGGGGTTCCTGACTGATAGCGATGGACCGAATCGGTCGTGGCTTGAGCAATATATCCCCGAAACCGAACACCCCCGGGTCATGGCGGCCGTCCGGGAGGCGATCCAAAACCGGGCGTTATTTGATTTGGAACATCCGGTGCGGCAAATCGACGGCACGATAGGCTGGACCCGCTCGCGCGCCATGCCCATGCTGAACAACGCCGGTGAGATCAGCGAGTGGTTTGGTATGGCCACCGATATTACCGCGCGTAAAGCGGACACTGCAGAGTTAGATCGGATACGAACCCTGATGGAGGAGGGTGAGCATATTGGCCAGTTTGGCGCTTGGGAGTTTGACGTGGCGACCGGAAAATCGCTTTGGTCGAAGGGTCTTTTTAAAGTATTTGGCCTTGATCCGAACCTCCCTGCGCCCGAGAATCAGGAGTTTATTCAACGGTTTGTCCACCCTGATGACGCTTCAGAAGTCAACCGGTCCTTTCAGGAAGCCGTTGAACAGGGTGAGCCCTATAAAACCGAATTTCGAATCATTCATCCGGATGGCAAGGAACACAACATACGCATTCGGGCCAAACCCTTTTTCAACGAACTCGGCGAGTTGGTGAGCTACATCGGCGTCAGCAAGGACATCACCGATGAGATTCACTCCCATAAAGCCCTGGAAGCCATGAACACCGAACTGGAACAACGGGTGGCCGAGCGAACCCAGCAGGCAGAAGCGGCCAATCAGGCCAAGACACAGTTTCTTGCCAACATGAGCCACGAAATTCGCAATCCCCTGAATACCATCAATATCATCAGCTCTCTGCTGGCGCGCAGCGGGTTAAACACCGAGCAGCAGACAATGGCCACCAAAATCCAGGCCAATGTAAAAGCGGTTGCCTCGCTGGTGGATGACATCCTCGACTTCTCCAAGATTGAGGCCGGACAACTGGACTTGAGCGTGGGCGGATTTCAGCTCTCCACGCTGATCCAGGTATTGCAATCCCAACATCAGGACGCTGCCAGAGCCAAAGGCTTGACCTTGCACTGGCCGGAATCGTCATGGCCGGGTGTGCTGTTGGGCGATGCCCAACGCCTCGGGCAAGTTCTGTCGAACCTCCTGAGTAATGCCATTAAATTCACCGAGTACGGTGATGTCTGGTTGAAACTGCGAGTGAAAGACCCAACCGGACAGAAGCTGACGCTGACGTTCGAGGTAGTGGACTGCGGCATCGGCATAGACCCTGACAGCGTAGAGACCCTCTTTCACCCCTTCACCCAAGCCGACAGCAGTATCACTCGCCGTTTCGGCGGCAGCGGGCTGGGACTGGCCATCAGCCAGCGTCTGGTGCAAATGATGGGCGGTGAAATCAGCGTCATCAGCACGCCCGGTATGGGCAGTGTTTTTGGCTTTACGGTGACCCTTCCGAGAGCAACGCCCGCCGGTCAAGACGCCGACACTTCACCCGACAAACCCCGGATGAACTGTCTAGACGGCTTGCGTGTTCTGGCAGTGGATGACGATGCCGAGACCCTCGCTTTCACCCGCGCCATGCTCCAGCAAGAGGGCGCCGAGGTACACACGGCCACCAATGGCAGGCTGGCAGTCAACTGGCTCTGCGACCCCGCCAATTCAAGCGATGTGGTGCTGATGGATATACAGATGCCGGTCATGGACGGCATCAGCGCCACTCGGCTGATCCGTAATGTGCAGAGACTGCGGGATTTGCCGATTTTTGCCGTCACCGCCGGAATCTTGCCCGGTCAGCAACAGGCTGCCCTGGATGCCGGCATCACTGAAATGGTGAGGAAGCCGGTGGATATTGAAGGCTTGATCCAGCGGTTAGCGAAAATTCCCAGAGCAATGCAGGCTGACATCACGTTGGTTCATGAGTCGGACATGAAAAACTCACGCTGATACCCGGTTCATTTCAGCGGCACGCTGTGAGTTCGCCGTCGCGCAGGCCGGTGATTTTTAACTAGTCCGTATCCACTGCCCCCCGCAGAGGGGCAAATCAAAACGGCTGATATTGCCGGTCATGATGGCCCTCAAGCGCCAGCGCAGGTCCCGGGAAATCGCTTTCGTCATCGCGGTCGACGCCATGACGCACCGTTCAAGACAACCACCCATCGGTCAAACGGTTCGTGGCCAGTGCAAGCGCCGTGGTTGAGGGGGGCAGGGCAAGGGTTTATGGCCAGTCCGATCTGGGCGACAATAGCGTCTTTCGTGCGTTCGGTCCCCGCCACCGGCGTGGTGTCATCCAGGGAGAGAGCCGGTATCCGGGCGGGTGCCAAGGCGGATCCGTCTGGGTAATGTCAATGAATAACAACAGGATAGCCGCGATATGCTGCTGATGATCGACAACTACGACTCGTTCACCTACAACCTGGTGCAGTATTTCGCTGAGCTGGGTGCGACGGTGGAGGTGGTGCGCAACGATCAGATTGCGGTCGAGGAGATCGAGCGCATCAACCCGGACAAGATCGTCATTTCGCCCGGCCCGTGCACGCCGAAGGAAGCCGGCATTTCGGTGGACACCATCCGTCGCTATGCCGGCCGCTATCCGATATTGGGCGTATGCCTGGGGCATCAGAGTATCGGCTATGCTTTCGGCGGCAATATCATCCACGCCAAGCGCATCATGCACGGCAAGACCTCCATGGTGTATCACCATGATACGGGTGTGTTCCATGGCCTCAATAACCCCTTTCAGGCGACGCGCTATCACTCGCTGGTCATCGAACAGGCGAGCCTGCCCGCGTGTCTGGAAGTGACCGCCTGGACCGAAGACGAGGACGGCGGCATCGAGGAGATCATGGGCGTGCGCCACCGGACGCTGGATATCGAGGGCGTGCAGTTCCACCCCGAGTCGATCCTGACCGAGCAGGGGCACGACTTGCTGGCCAACTTCCTGCGCCGCTAGGGCGGGGCGCGCAACGGCGACCGCGATCGGGCTGGGTACTCAACACATGAAAATCAGTTCTGCCATCAACCATCTGCTCGACGGTCAGGATCTCGCGCCGGCCGACATGCGCGCCGTCATGCGCAGCATCATGAGCGGTGGCGCAACACCGGCCCAGATCGGCGGCTTTTTGATCGCCCTGCGCGCCAAGGGCGAGGCGGTGCCGGAAGTGGTGGCCGCGGCGCAGGTGTTGCGCGAGATGGTGACCCGGGTGCAAGTGTCGGCCGAGCATCTGGTGGATACCTGTGGCACCGGCGGTGATGGCGCGCATACCTTCAACATCAGCACTGCGTCCGCCTTCGTGGCCGCGGCGGCCGGTGCGAAAGTCGCCAAGCACGGCAACCGGTCGGTCTCCAGCCAGTCCGGCAGCGCCGACGTGCTGGAAGCGTTCGGCGTCCATCTGGGCCTGACGCCGGCGCAGGTGCAGGCCTCGATCGAACAAATCGGCATCGGGTTCCTGTTTGCCCAGAATCACCATGGCGCCATGCAGCACGCCATCGGCCCGCGGCGCGAACTCGGTGTTCGCACCCTCTTCAACCTGCTGGGGCCGCTGACCAATCCGGCCGGCGCCGTCAACCAGATTGTGGGCGTCTACAGCCCGGCCTGGGTGCAGCCGTTGGCCGAGGTGCTGCGCGAACTGGGCAGTCGCCATGTGCTGGTGGTACACGCCGAGGATGGGCTGGACGAAATCAGCATCGGCGCGCCGACCCGGGTGGCGGAACTGCGGCATGGCCGGATTGACGTGCAGATTCTCACGCCCGAGCAGTTCGGGCTGACCCGCGAACCGCTCAGCTGGCTGGCGGTGGAGTCAGCGGCCGAGAGCGCGGCCATGATCCACGGTGTGCTTGCCGGTGGCACTGGCCCCGCGCGTGACGTGGTGCTGCTCAATGCCGGCGCGGCCATTTATGTGGCGGGTATCGCGCCGACGCTGGCGGCCGGCGTCGAGCGGGCCGCGCAGGCCATCGACTCGGGCGCCGCCGCGCGCAAACTCGACGAACTGGTTACCTTCACCCGCCAGTGTGCGGACTAACTCATGGCACCGGATCGGACCGATCCGGTGCGGTCATAACAGGGCATCGACATGCAGACCTCAACCCCGGACATCCTGAAGAAAATCCTGCACCGCAAGACCGAGGAAATCACCGAACGGCAGGGCCAGGTCTCCTATGCCGAGCAGCTGCGACGCGCCGCCGATGCGGATGCCCCGCGCGGATTCGTGCGCGCCCTGCGTGACCGCATCGAGGCCGGACAGGCCGGCGTCATCGCCGAAATCAAGAAGGCATCGCCCAGCAAGGGCGTGATGCGCCCGGACTTCCGCCCGGCCGAAATTGCCGCAAGCTATGCCCGCCATGGCGCGGCCTGCCTGTCGGTTCTGACCGACTGCGATTTCTTTCAGGGTTGCGAAACCTATCTGCAGGCGGCGCGGGCGGCCTGTGATCTGCCGGTGATCCGCAAGGATTTCATCATCGCCCCGTATCAGGTCGCCGAGGCCCGGGCGATTGGCGCCGACTGTATCCTGCTGATCGCCGCCGCGCTCGACGATGACGCGCTGCGGCGTCTGTCGCATGTGGCCGGCGAACTGGGCATGGATGTGCTGGTCGAGGTCCACGATGCCGCCGAGCTGGAACGGGCGCTGCAGTTGCCCCTGCCGCTGATCGGTATCAACAACCGCAATCTGCGTACCTTCGAGGTCAGTTTGCAGACGACGCTGGAACTGCTGCCGGCGATTCCGGACGACCGTATCGTGGTGACCGAAAGCGGCATCCTCGGGACCGAGGATGTGGCCTTGATGCGCCAGCACCGGGTCAATGCCTTCCTGGTGGGCGAGAGCTTCATGCGGGCCGCGGACCCGGGCGTCAAGCTGGCCGAACTGTTCGGATTTGCCGCCGCCTAGGGGATGCGGATGGTACCCGATCTGGCTGAACTGACCCGCCTGATCCGGACCGTCGCCCGCGAGGAGCTGCTGCCGCGCTTCCGGCAGGTCGAACGCCACTACAAGGCTGACGGCAGCGTCGTCACCGCCGCCGATCTGGCGT
>CAYFNI010000064.1:11182-13260 GCA_964344495.1 uncultured Methylococcus sp. | reverse complement strand
GAAACAGCGAGCGCGGCTTTTTGCCGAGGATATTGACCAGCACGTTCAGACGACCGCGATGGGCCATGCCGATGACGATCTCGCGCGTGCCCTGCTCGGCTGACCGCTCCAGAATCTCGTCAAGCAACGGAATCAGGCTTTCTGCCCCCTCCAGTGAGAACCGCTTCTGGCCGACATACTGGCGATGCAGGTAGCGCTCCAGCCCTTCGGCCGCGGTCAAGGCGCGCAGCAGCGCCTTCTGGCTCTCCGGTTCGGGGAACGCCCGACCGCGGGTATTCTCGAGCCGGGATCGAATCCACTGCTTGATATCGCTGTCGACGATATGCATGTACTCCGTACCGATACTTTCGCAGTAGGTCTGGCGGAGCAGGGACAGGATTTCCCGCAGGGGAAGACGACGCGAGTGGTGCAGGATGTCAACGTAGAAAAACCGGTCGTGATCGGTTTGATCCAGCCCATAGGTGGCGGGATCGAGGTCCTTCAGCGAGCGAACCGGGAAAATCTTCAGCGGATTGTTGTCCGCCACCTGGTGACCGCGCGTGCGGTACTGATAAATCAGCTGGTCAACCGCCGCTTGCTGGCGCAGGGTCGCTTCGATGTCGGCCGCATCCGAAGGCACAGCGGCGGGCCGTGGCCGCTGACGGGCGGACTCGCTGGAGGCGGCCCGAATCAAGCTGAACTTTTCCCGCCAGCTGGAATCGACCGAATCCGGGTCATTCAGAAAACGTTCATAGAGGTCTTCCAGAAAGCCCAGATTGTCCTCGGCAATCGCCGCCGAGCCTTCAAACAGTTCCTGAAGCCGTTTCATTCTGCCGTCGCATGTCTGGGGTTAAGCGGACACCGGCCGGGTGTGCCTGCGGATCAAACCGGAATCCGATGCGGGATCGAACCCGAGGCTTTGAACCGGATTGGCGGCATAGTTTCCCTGATTTCGGTAAAAATTACTTGCCCGGAACGCTTCTCTGTGGGCCGGCAGACCCGCTCATGGGGTTCGACGATATGGAATTCCCGAGCAAATAAGTTGGATATCGAACCGGCGCATGGGAAAATCGAGCCCTACGACGAATCTTAGCCATGCACACCGATACCGCCGCCCTCACCCCCTTGATCGACCGCTTCGGACGGCGTGTGACCTATGTGCGCGTGTCGATCACGGATCGCTGCGATTTCCGCTGCCTCTACTGCATGAGCGAGGAGATGACGTTTCTGCCGCGCCCTGAGATCCTGACGCTGGAGGAAATCCAGCGCGTCTGCGCGGCCTTCGTGTCGATGGGGGTGGACAAAATCCGTATCACCGGCGGTGAACCGCTGATCCGCAAGGGAGCGGTGGATCTCATGGCCGGCCTGGCCGGGCTGGCGGGACTCCGGGAACTGGTCCTGACCACCAATGGCTCACAGTTGCAGGCGTTGGCGCCGGCCATCAAGGCTGCGGGCGTTCGGCGCATCAATATCAGCCTCGACAGCCTGAAGCCGGAGCGTTTCAGACAACTCACCCGGGTAGGCGAACTGAACACGGTTCTGGCCGGCCTTGACGCCGCGCTGGCCCAGGGTTTCGAACGCATCAAGATCAACGCTGTCATCCTGCGCCACCGCAACCGGGATGAAGTCGAGGATCTGGTGCGATTCGCAATCGGACGGGGGATCGACATCAGCTTCATTGAGGAGATGCCGCTGGGCCAGGTGGATGGACATAATCGCTACGAGGAGTTCTGCTCCAGCAACGAGCTCCGAGAAGCGCTGGCCCGCGCATTCGAACTGCTGCCGGTCCCCGACTCTTCCGGCGGACCGGCCCGCTACTGGAAGGTCGTCGGCACGTCGACCCGGGTCGGCTTCATTTCGCCCCACAGTCACAATTTCTGCGGCGACTGCAACCGTGTGCGGCTGACAGCCGAAGGACGGCTGCTGCTCTGCCTGGGTAACGAACACTCGGTGGACCTGAAGTCCGTGCTCAGGGACGGCGCCGGCGATGACGAGCACCTCAAGCAGGTCATCCGGTCGGCGATGGCGATCAAGCCCGAGCGTCATGAATTCGACCTGGCGGCGCCGCAGCCGGTCAGGTTCATGTGGCGCAGGATGAC
>CAYFNI010000064.1:0-11172 GCA_964344495.1 uncultured Methylococcus sp. | reverse complement strand
GTCATCCTGCGCCACATGAACCTGACCGGCGGCTGACGGGCGGGCCAGAGGGACTGGCTTACTTTTCCAGTAATCGCGGCATCAGCTCGACCAGATTGCAGGGCCGGGTTCGATAATCCAGCTGCGCCCGAATCAGGCTGTCCCAGGCCAGTCGGCAGGCATTGCCGGAGCCCGGCAGCGCGAACAGATAGGTGCCATTGGCCACGCCGGCAATGGCCCGCGACTGCATCGTGGAGGTACCGATCTCCGCATAGGAGAGGCTGCGAAACACTTCGCCGAATCCTTCCAGCGTCTTGTCGAACAGCACTTCAATCGCCTCGGGGGTTCCATCACGCCCGGTCACGCCGGTTCCTCCGGTGCTCAACACCACCTGAATGGCCGGATCGGCAATCCACGCCGAAACGATGGCACGTATCCGGTACACGTCGTCGGGCACGATCACCCGGGCGGCAATACGGTGCCCCTCCGCCGTCGCGCGTTCGGCCAGCAGGCGGCCAGACGTGTCGGTTGCCTCGGTGCGGGTGTCCGAAACGGTGAGTATGGCAATCGCAAGCGGCTTGAAGGCGCGGTCCTGTGTCATGGTGATTCCAGTCGGCTGAGAAGCGGCGAGATTATCATGCGACCCACAGGCTGGCAGCCCGATGGCGCCGGTCGGCTATAATCCGCGCGCCCCTGCCGGCATGAGCTCCGGGGCTGGGTTTTTTATCGTCTCGCCGGGAAACAACACCACCATGAGTGCTCGTCTAGCGCGCAATTCACAGGACTCCGTGCAGTGGAGTCTGGTCCTCGGCTGCCTGGGCGTCGTATTCGGGGATATCGCTACCAGTCCGCTGTATGCCCTGAGGGTCGCCTTCAGCGGGCGCACGGCCCTGTCCGCCACACCCGAGCATGTGATGGGCATCCTGTCGCTGGTGTTCTGGTTGCTCATCCTGATCGTCGGACTCAAATACGCCCTGCTCATCATGCGCGCCGACAACAAGGGCGAAGGCGGCATCATGGCACTGATGTCGCTGGTTCAACGCAACGCAGGCGATCATCCGCACCGTCGCAGAATCATCCTCTCCCTCGGGCTGGCGGGAGCCGCGCTGTTCTTTGGCGATGCGATCATTGCGCCGGCCATTTCGGTGATGAGCGCCGTGGAGGGGCTCAAGGTCGCCGCCCCCAGCCTGATGCCCCTGATTGTCCCTTCGACCCTATTGATCCTGAGCGGTCTGTTCGTGTTGCAACACCGCGGCACGGCATTTCTGGGCTTTCTGTTCAGCCCGGTCATGCTGCTCTGGCTGTTGCTGCTGGCAGTGCTGGGCGTGCGCAACGTGATGCAGACGCCCGCGATTCTCGACGCCATGCATCCAGTGCATGCAATTCAGTTTCTGCAGGAAGCCAAAACCCAGTCTCTGGTCGTGCTGGGCGCGGTCGTGCTGACCGTTACCGGCGCCGAAGCGCTGTATGCCGACATGGGGCATTTTGGCGTGCAACCCATCCGCTATGCCTGGTTTTTGCTGGTCTTTCCGGCGCTGGCCCTGAACTATCTGGGTCAGGGCGCCTTGTTGATGCGCGACCCTTCAGCGGTCAGCAATCCCTTCTACCTGCTGGGCCCGGACTGGAGCGTATTGCCCATGCTGGCGCTGGCAACACTGGTCACGATCATCGCCTCGCAGGCCGTCATCTCCGGCGCCTATTCGCTCGCGGCGCAGGCTGTCCGGCTCCGTTACCTGCCGCGCCTGACCGTCCGCCATACCTCCACCGGTCAATCAGGCCAGATCTACGTACCGGCGGTGAACTGGCTACTCGCGGTCGGCGTGGTCATCCTGGTCCTGAGTTTTGGCTCATCGTCGCGACTGGCGGCGGCCTATGGTCTGGCCGTCACCGGCACCATGGTCGTGACGACGCTGCTGGCCTTCGGTCTGCTGAGTCGGGTCCCACCCCTGCGGCGGGCTGTCTTTGCCGTTCTGCTGCTGGGCTTTTTGCTGATCGACTCGGCCTTCCTCGGCGCCACGGCCGCCAAGATCATGCAGGGCGGCTGGGTGTCACTCCTGATCGCAGGCGCAGTGTACGTGCTGTTGTCGACCTGGATTCGCGGCCGCGAATTGCTCGTCACCCGTCTCAACGACAAGGCCATGCCGCTGGAAGAACTGGTCTCCCGCCAAGGCCATGCGCCCCTGCCGCGCGTAGCCGGCACCGCCATCTATCTCACCGCCGGACGCTTCGGCGCTCCCTTGTCGTTAACCCACAACATGTTGATCAACAAGGTGCTGCATCAGCAGGTCATTGTGTTGACGGTGGTGACCCGCGATGAACCCTGGGTACCGCTGAGTGGACGAATCAAGATTCGGCATTTCGGCGACCAGATCTACCGCATCCGCATCTATTACGGCTATAACCAACAGCCCGACATTCCCGATGCGCTGGCCTACTGCCGCAGTTACGGCGTGGACGTGGATTTGTCCACCACCTCTTTTTTTCTCTCGCGCGAACATCTGGTTTCCACCCCCCGCGAAGGCATGGCCCCGTGGCGGGAGCGTCTGTTCATCCGGATGGCCATGAACGCCGAGAGTGCCATGCTGTTCTGGAAAATCCCGCCCGAGCGGGTCATTGAGCTGGGACTGCGGGTCGAGTTATGACCCGACTTGGCAGGAGGGAACTCATTAAAAGCGGGGTATGGGCTGGGACAGTCACCCGGTACTGATTCCCAAACCAATCTGGCTTTAACCCTCATTCTATTGACGATTTTATACCCCCGTCACTTATGGACAGGCCGACTTTGCGCGCATTGATGCGGTGCGGGTGAAGATCGACATGACCTTCACAACCGGATAATTCAAGTACGCAACCGTTGGCTGCGGCAACGTTCAATACCCCGTTCCCGGCATACAACATACTCCGACCAAGGCACGGCTCGCCGAGGTCACGGCAAAAGTTTCTGAAGCTTTTCATACCAAACCGTGTTAAGAATGAACCTGAATTCAATACGCGCTTCTTGCCATTGAGATTTATACGAACCTAAACCGTGTAAATACTCAACTAAGGTACGGGGCATTTCCACTACTCTCAGGAGAGCCCCCATGCGCTTGCGTCAAAACCTGATCGGCCTGACCTTCGCAGGCCTTGCATGCATCACATTGCCGCTGTTGTCAGGCGAAGTGGCAGCTAAAACGCGCCCGACCCCCAAAAACATTCTCTTCTTCATCATGGACGATGTGGGTATCGACCAAATGGGTTGGTATGGGTCGGACGACAAGGTTCAGACACTTCCGGCGATGCCGAATATCGGTGCTGTCGCCGACAAAGGCATCCGGTTCCGGAACAACTGGTCGATGCCCGCCTGCTCCCCGAGCCGCGCTGTGTTTTTTGAAGGCCGTTTCCCGATGCGCAGCAATGTACTGGGTGCGCTGGGTCCCTATGATGCCGCCAACTCCATGGTTTCACCGTTCGATTACACGGCACCGAAGCTGCTCAAGGAGCGGGGCTACAAAAGCGCCCTGTTCGGCAAGTTCCATCTTGGCTTGCAGGGCAACAGCCCCTTCAAGGAGGCCATGCCCCGTTCTCTGGGCTGGGATTACTACTATGGCTGGCTGGACGAGACCGGCGACCCCCAGTCAATCGACACGACCGCGGGCGGCGTCGGCGGTAGCGGTGGTAATGGCAAATCCTATGCCTGTGGCTACGTACCGGGTTCTGGCTATGATGGGGGTGCGGATAGCGGCGCCTGTTATGCGGCCGATAACAGCTGCGAAGATCTAACTCTGACCAGCGCGACCAACCCTCCGGGCCGCGTCTGTCGCGATCGGGGCGGCATCTTCAACCCGGGAGCCGCTTGCGTCAGCCCTCCCCCCAGCAACATCACCGCCGGGTTCCAGAACTACAACGCGCACTACGTTTCACCGCTCTGGATCAATGACGAGAAGGGCCAGGTCTACCAGGTGCCAGTGACTGACAAGCGTTCCCGCACCTACCGTGGCACGGCGCCGGTCGATGCCGCCATCGAGTGGATCAAGCAGCAGCCAAACAATCAGCCGTGGATGGCCACGGTCAGCTTTGCCAGCGATCACACCCCCTTGCAGCAGCCGCCGGTCTACCAGTTGCCGGCCGATGCCACCGACACGAATACTTTCGACTGCGCCAACAGCACCTATTGGCCCGTACTCAGCAACCAGATGATCGAGGCTATGGATTACGAGGTGGGTCGCCTGCTGGTTGAAACCGGGCTGGCCACACAGAAGGATGGCGTGCTGATCTACAGCCCCAAGATGACCAACACCATGGTGGTCGTGGTCGGCGACAACGGCTCACTCGGCAATACGGTCAAACTGCCATTTGACCCGACCCGGGCCAAGGGCACCTCCTATCAGACCGGTGTCTGGGTGCCGCTGGTCGTGTCCGGCCCGATGGTGGTCCAGCCCGGCCGTGATGTGAAGCACATGACGAATATCGCCGACATCTATCAGCTGTTTGGTGAAATTGCCGGGATCGATGTGCATAAAACCGTGCCCTGGCATGTCGATGCCAAGGCCCTGATGCCCTATGTCAAAAACCCCAACCAGGCCAGCATCCGCACCTGGAACTTCAACCAGATTGCCCCCAACCTGCAGCCTAATGGCACGATCAACGGACCCTGTGTCATGTCCGGTGGCGCTTCCTGTTCGCAAATTCCGGTCAGCAAGAGCGTCTGCGAAGATAACGGCGGGGTCTGGTGGGGACAGGGAGCACAGGACTCGGATGACGATGGCCCGGGGCCGGTACCGGAAACCTACTGCTGCGATGTCAACGTTTACCTGACCAACTACTACAAGGCCAACAACATCACGGGCTACACCCTGCCCGGCATCAATGCGCTGGCCTCCATGGGCATCCGCAACAACCGCTACAAGTTGGTGATCAATTCCACCAATGATTATGACGCGACGACCAACAGTTGCGTGATGAACAGCCAAACCAAAGAGTTTTACGCGATCAACGAGAAAAAGATGCCGAGAATCGACACCGCCCGCCTCAACCTGCTGGCCGACGGTGAAGACAGTCTGACCCCCGATCAGAAGCGCAACTACCGCGCACTCACCCAGAAACTGGCCCTGCTGCAGAAAACCGATGTGGACTGCGAAGGCGACGGCAACCTGGACATGGTGGTCAATCAGAAGGATGTGGACGAATGGGAAAAGTTCAGCAAGATCAACGGTGGTGCATCAAGCTGGTATGACTTCAACCTCGACGGTCTGACCAACCAGGCCGATTACCAGATCATCCTGGACAACTTTGGCAACCACTGCAAACCCGGCAAGAGCGCCATGACAGCAGGCAAGGCCTCGGTCAGCAAGAACCCCTAGTCGCTCGAAACGCCGTCTTCGGCTCACCCGCACGCCAAGTCTGGCGGGTGAGCCGCTTGTTCAGGCAAGGATAGCCATCACACCTTCAACGGGAGTCCGCCATGTCGAAATACCCCAAAATCCAGGTGGGACTCTCCACCGCCCTGCTCGGGCTTTCCATCCTCACCGTGACCACTCCCGGGCTGGCGGCGTCCAAGCCGGGACTGCCCAACATCATCAATATGGTCGTGGACGATACCGGCATCGACCAGTACCGGATTTTCGGTTTTGGGGGTAAGCCGCACGAAATAGCCAAGACGCCCAACATCGATGCCCTCGCCCGCGCCGGCATTCGCTTCCGCAATGCCTGGTCGCAGCCGAGCTGCGGCCCCACGCGCGCGTCGATCCTGAATGGTCGCTACACCATCCGTACGGGTATGCTCTCGGCGCCAGCGCCCTCGGATCTGCCGAATTCGCAGACCTCGCCGTATGAATTCATGATCCCGAAAATTCTCCGGCAGAAAAACTATGTCAGTGCGGTGATCGGCAAGATGCATCAGTCAACCTATCCTTTTGATGAGTCTAACCTGCCCTACTTGAACGAAACCATGCGGGTGCTGGGCTTTGACTACTTCGAAGGCTATCTGGAGGGCGGACCTTCGCCAATCGATACCACGGCCGGCGGCGTGGCTGCCAGTGGCACCTATTCATGCGGCTTTGTCCCGACACTGAAGGACAATCCGACCGCCGGAGCCGATTCAGGCGCCTGTGTGACTGCCAACGGCGGCTGTACGGACCTGTCCACGGCCAGCGTCCGCACCCCAGGCCGCAGTTGCATGGAACAGGGTGGCATTTTGGTCCCGAACGCGGCCTGCAACGCACTGCCGAGTGATCTCGCGCTCAACTTCAGCATCCAGAACGGGCATTACACCGGCAACTGGATCATCAACAAGGCCGATGGCGTCACCACCGAAACCCAACCGCCCAGTGACGCGCGGGCGCGCGGTTTCAAGACCCAGCAGGAAGTCACCCGCGCCGTCGCCTGGATCAACCAACAGCAGAAACAGACTCGTCCCTGGATGGTGAGTATCGGCCTGTCCGCCATCCATGAACCGATCCAGCAGTCGCCGACCACACTGGTCTCGGCCGGTTCGCCGGAAACGGACGCCTACAACTGTCTGGATCAAACCCATAAGCGCGAACTGGCCACGCAGATGGTCGAGGCGATCGACCATGAAGTGGGTCGGCTGCTGGTCGAAACAGGACTCGCCAAACGCAATGCGGACGGCAGTCTCAGCTTCCACCTGGAGGCGAAAAACACCTATGTGGTCTTCACCTCGGACAACGGGACCTGGACCACCAGTGTCAGGGATCCCTTCGACGATGAACGGGCCAAGGGCACGCCCTATCAGACGGGCGTCTGGGTGCCCCTGATCATCGCCGGACCGAACGTGAAGGCACCCGGCCGGCAGGTCAATCACATGGTCAACCTGACCGACCTGTATACCTTTTTCGGCGAGGTCGCCGGCATTGATGTGCGCAAAGTTGTGCCGAAATACCGGCAACTCGATTCCCGCAAGCTGATGCCCTACCTGCTGAATCCCAAAGAGGGGGCTATCCGCACTACCAACTACACGCTACAGGGCAACAATCTGCGCGCCAGCAGCACGGTCTCCTATCCTTGTTTGCTTGAATCCATGAACCAGTGCACCTACAGCTTGCCCGACAAGCAGGTCTGCGCGGACCAAGGCGGAAAATGGTATGGGCCGGACGGCGTGGTCACGCCGCGCATATTCACGTCCTGCTGCGAAGTCAACCAGGAAAACGGGGAAAACTACCTGTCATCGATCACCGCAACGGGAATTCGCAATTCGAAGTACAAGCTGGTCCGGCAAGTGAGCGAAAACTGCCAGAATGGCGTGGCCGTTGAACCACCTGACCAGAAGGACGAGCTCTTCCGCATCAACCAGAATCCCGTCAACCCGCAGCTTGACACCGCCGGCGCCAACCTGCTGGATAGACACTTGACCAAGGAGCAAAAACGCAACTACGTCAGGCTGGCTAAAAATCTCGAGCAGATCGAAAAGAGCGCAGTGGACTGCCCCGGGGATGGCAACATGGACAGACGCGTCGACGAGACAGATCTGGTTGAATGGGAAAAATTCGCCGCTACCGCCGCCACCAGCACTACTTACACCCCCAATGGCGGCGGTCAGGGCAGCTGGTATGACTTTGGCGGCCCGGACGGCTCGACACGCCCGGATGGCAAAACAGACGACTATGACAAAAAAATCATCGAAGACAATCAGGGGAGGGTCTGCAAGTGATGTCCAATGACGCGCCCTCTCGCCGCGTGGCGGGCTGCTATCGGCTGCGGGTGGCCAGTTCGCTGGTCGGCTGGATGCTCTTCGCCGGCCCGACGCTCGCGGCCGCAACACCGAATGCGGGCGTTCGCACCGCGCCGGAGGGCATGGTGCGAATTCCCGGCGGCGAATTCATGATGGGCAGTGATTCCAAGCTGGCCCGTCCCGATGAGCAGCCCGTGCACAAGGTCAAGGTGAGTCCGTTCTGGATGGATATCACTGAAGTCACCAACGCCGAGTTCCGCCGCTTCGTCGAGGCGACCCACTATGTGACCACGGCCGAAAAACCACCGGACAAGGCTGAAATCATGGCCCAATTGCCCCCCGGCACGCCCGAACCCCCGGCCGACAGCCTGAAGCCCGGCTCGCTGGTGTTTGCCGCGCCACCGTCGGCCGGCGAGTATTGGTGGAAATGGGTGCAAGGCGCTGACTGGCGTCATCCCGAAGGCCCAGACTCCAACATCGACGGAAAAGACGACTACCCGGTCGTGCAGGTGTCCTGGTATGACGCCGAAGCCTATGCGAAATGGGCTGGCAAGCGCCTGCCGACCGAGGCCGAATGGGAGTTCGCCGCGCGTGGCGGACTCAAGGGCAAGACCTACGCCTGGGGCAACGAGGATCCGGCCCGGGGCAAGCCGCGCGCCAATATCTGGCAAGGCACGTTTCCGCAGAAGAATCTCGCCACCGATGGGCATACCGGCGCCAGCAAGGTGCGGAGTTTCCCCGCCAATGGCTATGGGCTGTATGACATGACCGGCAACGTCTGGGAATGGACGCAGGACTGGTACCGGGCGGATGCCTATGCCCAGGTAGCGGGATCGAAGCCGGTCGTGGACCCCCAGGGTCCGGCGGACAGTTTTGATCCGGAGGAACCGTATGCCAAGAAGCGCTCCCAGCGCGGCGGTTCGTTCCTGTGCGACGACAATGTCTGCGCCAGTTACCGACCCAGCGCCCGGATGAAGTCCAGCCCCGATACCGGCTTGGTCCACACGGGGTTCCGTTGCGTCAAAACAGCCGAATAGGCCATATCGGTCAGCGCGCCGTTCGTTGCTGACCGTTTCTATGCATCATCCAGGCTGTATCGGCAGATCGTGCGGCCTTGCCTGCAGGCGACCCGCAGGGAATGGGGTTTATGTCAGTAAGCATTCCACAACGAGGCCGCGACACAACAACCGCCCATAGCGTATGTGGTCTTCTTGCGGCCAACTGGCGTCGGTCTTCCACCAGCGCAAGGATCCCGGCGGCGCTGTCGCGGCCGCTGGCTCAAGCAAGGCCTCGGGCACATCGCCGACCACCACCAGTTCACAGTCCTGCCACGCCTTTTCTGCGCACGATCGCAGGGCGGCGGCCAGTGCCGTGGAGGTCTGGGCCGACTCACCCGAGGGCAGATACAGCAGATAGGCGGTCTTGACCATGGTCCCCTGATCCACCACATCAGCGTGGGCATGCTCGGCACTGCCGTCCGGACAGGTCCAGACCCGCCGATAGGGATGATCCACCAGCGAAGGCAACCCAAGTTCGGCCAGACGCTGCTGGATCCGCGGCCGGTAATACTGTTCCAGTGATGCACACATCTGCTGGATCTGTGCATTGCGCTGGAAGGTCTGGTTGCTTCCCCCCGCGTTGCGGTATTGAAGGTACAGCAGTTGCGGAACCCTCAATGCTCGCGTGCACAGCAGGCTACGGAGAATCAGGTCGTAATCATCGGCCACGCTTAACCCGCGCCGGTGTCCACCCGCCGCATCGTAACAGGCCCGCGTCCACGCGCGGGGATGATTGGGCAAGCCGATCAGGTGGGTGACCGTTTTCGAGTTGATGCCTGGGGTGCGCGGCACATTCACACAGCGCTGGCTGGACGCATCATACTGGCGCCAGTACGTCAGAAAACCGAAACCGGCATCCCAGCCATACCAGTGGGAGTCTCCGGTTTCCTCATAGATTTCGGCCGCTTCGCCAAAAGCAAATCCACACTCGGGATGCCGCTGAAAAGCCTGCACAAGCCGGGCGAGGCAGTCGGGCGTGAGTTCATCGTCGTGATCGAGTTCAACGAGAATCTGTCCCCGGCACTGATCCGCAGCCTCGCGCTTGACCGTGCCGATGTAGCCACTGCGCCGGTCACGCGAAATGACGCGTATCCGCGGGTCGGCCAGCGGCTTGAGCCAGCCATCGTAGGTGGCACGTTCATCACCGGAATCATCCACGACCACCCACTCCCAGTGATCGTAGGTCTGATTCAGCAATGACTGGTAAGGCCGCTGAATGCGCTGACCGGTTCGGTAGGCGGCGGTGAATACCGAGACAAGGGGTCTGGACGCAAGCTGACTCGGCTTCGCGAGATTGACCGACGGCAAGGGCTCAGTGGCTGCCAACCAGCAATAGAGCAGGCTGTCGGGCTGGATGTCAGCCGGGTGACGGTAATGCAGCCAACGCCGGCGATCCGCAAGAGGCATCGCATAAAGCCCGGCAAAGACCCGATCGGACTCGCCCATGGAGACAAACACCGATGGCCCGATCGTGCTGATGCTCAAGGGATCTCCGCCATTCCAGCCCCTCAAGGTAGCGATGCCAGTTGCCTGAAGCCTCGCCATCAGTTCATTGAGTGCCGCCAAATACGAGGGCGACACCGCGTCTCTGTCATCAACATAGAGATGAACCGTGAGGAGGGGCGGGCTACTCGACATATGTCATCGTGATGATGGTTCGGCGGCGAGGCCGCACGATTACCTGATCAGAAACCCATGGCTATCTGCATCAATTTCGAACTTCGCCGCGCTGCCGACCAGCGTGATGCTGAAGTCGCGGCTCGCATCGAAGCGTCCGTCACCGTTGCAATCGATCTGAATGGCGTTGTTGTGCTGAATGATATTATGGGTCACATCCATGACGGTACCCAGACTCAAGCCATCAAGGCCGTCGAGTGATACTCCGGACCGCAGGTCATCCCAAAGCGCGGCGTCAAACACAATCTTGTCGCCACGACCGACCTTGAGGACGTCGGCCGCGCCTTCGCCAATATCATCCGTACCCAGCATTCTGGCCAGATACTGATAAACATCTGCTCCGGCGCCACCATCCATTAGGTCGCTGCCGGATCCGCCGACCAGAATATCCCTGCCCGCCTGACCGCTGAGGACATCATCGCCGGATCCACCATACAGGCAGTCCTGTCCGGAGCCGCCGAAGAGCTTATCGGCATCTTCACTGCCGTACAGGGCATCGTTGCCACCGCGGCCGTCCATCCTGTCGCTGCCCGCATCACCCAACATCAGGTCGGCCTTGTTGTTACCCTTGAGCGTGTCTGCACCCCCGGTACCGTTGAGCAGGCGCTTTCCGGTCAGATGGGCTGGAGCCGTCACATCCGTCACCAGTGCCTGCACCCGATCAGTCGCACTGGAACTCATACTTTCGGCGGTACCCAGACCATCAACGTAACGGGCCAGAACCGATATCGACTTGCCGACGTCGGCCTGGGTCAGGATGTAACGGTCGCCGGTCGCATAAAGGATGGG
>CAYFNI010000063.1:439-13278 GCA_964344495.1 uncultured Methylococcus sp. | reverse complement strand
CGAACCCACGCTATCGGCTTGGGAAGCCGAAGTTCTACCATTGAACTACACCCGCGCAGGGGGGATTTTACGTGGCCGGCCTCAGGCGGGCAAGAGCGCGCCGGGGCCGGAGAACGCTGGAACTAATAGGTCAGGGTCTTGCCGATGGTGTGGGTCTTGGCCCAGTCGCTGGCCAGCCGCTGCCCTTCGACTTGCTGGGCGGGTGTCAGCCTGGCGGCAGCCTTGTCACGGCTGGCGATCAGTTCCTTGATGCCTGACGTAGCGGCCAGATTGAACCATTTGTAGGCTTCCAGCCGGTTCTGTGGCACGCCGTGCCCCGCCTGATTCATCTGTCCGAGGCTGTAGATTGCCGACAGGTTGCCCTGCTCGGCCGCCTTGCCATACCAGCGCACCGCATCGGGGTAGCTCTGGGCGATGCCCTTGCCGTGTTCGTAGCGGTAGCCCATGTAGTACTGCGCTTCAGGCAGACCCTGTTCGGCCGCCTTGATATACCAGCGCGAAGCCTCGTTACGGTCCATTGGCACGCCCTGCCCCCGTCCGTACATTTGCCCGACCTTGAACTGTGCTTCGGCCGAACCCTTGTCGGCCGCCGATTTGTACCAGCGCAGTGCATCGGGCAGGCTGACCGGGGTGCCAACGCCACGCTCGAACAGGCCCGCCAGCGCGACCTGCGATTTGACATCGCCCTTCTCCGCCGCCTTGCTGCACCAGTACATTGCATCCACCGACTGGCTGGCTGCGGTCGGACTTTTCGGCGCCTGTTCCAGAGCGCGGGTCTGGGTGGCGCACTCGGTTACCGGGTTGGAACTGGCAGAGGCGGAGGATGTGGAGGCAGCCCCCAGCGAGGACAGTTCCGGGGGCAAAACGCTACAGCCGGCGCAAAGTGCGCCCGTCATCACAAGAGACAAAAACTGGGGCTTCATGGCAGTCACGGCACAGGAGAATGGAAAAATCGGTTGAACAGATGGCTCTGCGGAGCATTGTAGCCTGATCGTCAACACGACAGGAGGACGGCCCTCCCTTCAAGGCCGCAGCGTCCCTTCACTGCCGACGCGATCGACGAAACCGACCTCGCAGTCCCCCTGATCGCTACCGGACCGATCCAGCACCGTCGCCAGCGGGCTGCTGTCGGTCACCGGGGCGGTCAGCCGGATCCGCAGTTCGCTGACCAGCCGGCGCTGCGCCACCGCAGTACAGCGCAGACTGACCGCCTGCCCGGCACCCGCCCCGAAACTGCGCTCGAACGCCGCCCGCACGGCGGCGATGCTGAGAGGCGCGTCGATGTGCTCGACGAACACCGTCCGCACCGGTGAGCGGTTGAGCTGATCCAGCAAACCCAGCGCGATGCGGAAATAGGCCTCCGGCTCAAGGCCATAACAACGGCCATGCCGGATCCATTCATGTCGGTCCAGACCTGAGACCCGTCCCGGCATCGCCGCCTCCATCCGGTCGGCAGTCGCCGGCTGCAGCGTCAGTGCCGGCAACGCCTGCCATCGGTGCTGTTGATCCAGCTGTCGCAGGCTGTCCGGCACGTCGCAGTAGGCGCGGGACTCGGGCTGCGGCCACAGGCCATGCAGGGTGAAATGATCGGCATCGGCACGGGCCGGACTCTGCGAGCGGCACTCCCGGGTGTCGGGGTGGCGCTCACAGAAGGCCGGCTGCCAGCTCAGGGCCAGCAACAAGCGATCGGCATCGGCAGAAGACGGTGTGGCCGCAGCCGGCGGCTCGGGGTTGGCATTCGCCTGGCTGGACTGGAACGCGCCACATGCCCGCCGGACCCAGCGCGCGCCGGGTGTCACGCCCGGCACCTGAATCTGGATGAAGTCGCCGTCCGGCCGGTTCAAGCCCAGGGCGTCATAGGACTGACCCGGCACCAGATCGGTGGTGGCCGACGGGCGAGCAATGGCCACGCTGGCCGGACACGCCTGCCGGGCAACAAAGCGGCCGGTGAGCGGTTCGAACGCGAACGCCGCCGCGGTCAGCAGGCCGAAGCCGGCCACGACCAGCCGGCTAACTCGGGCGCGACAGCGCCGCGGGCGACAGTCGGCGGGCATCCCGGCGCGGTTCAATCCAGCAGCCGCAGGCCCGGCGGCAGGGCTTCGCCCAGAACCCGTTGCTGGTCGGAGGCCGTGAGCGCCTGATGCGCGGCCACCATGGCCACCCACGACTCCGGCGCCTTGCCAGCTTTCAACGCCTCCAGTACCCGGCCGCGCAGGTCGGGAGCAATGTCGCGCTCCCGGTCGCCGGTCATGCGCGACAGCAGCGCCGCGGCAAAGGCGACCGCGGGTTCCTTGCGAAAATCGCGCGGCAACAGGGCCTCGATCCAGGCTTCGACCTGTGGCCGGGGGACGGCCTGATGCGGGCTGGCGTGGCACAGTTCCCGTGCGCCCACTCGACCCAGCGCCCACCCGCTGACCGCCGGTTCGCCGGCGCGGGCCAGCCGCTGCAGCAACCAGCCTCCCAGTTCAGCCTTGCGTTCGGCCGGCAGCCTTTCCAGGACCGCCGCCAGGCGCACCATATCCTCGTAGCTGCGCTTCCTGGCCAGCGCCGGCAGGTTGCCGCGCCGGGCCGTATCGGGATTGATGAACGGCGCCAGCTCATCAAACACGGCCTGCTGACGGGACGCGTCCAGCCCGCCGGCAAGCCGCCGCCAGCAGGTCCACCACTCGGCCCAGTTCTGCGGTTCGTTGACGAACTGCAGGCCCTGCCCGAGCAACGCCGACACCTGCTCCACCCGCTCAGCGTCCAGCGGATAGCCATAACCGGGGCGCAGGCAGAAACCGGTCAGGCTGAACCACAGGCGCTCGTGTTCAGCACTGCGGCGCCGGTGCGGCGCGCCGTCCAGCAGCGCATCACACAGCACTCGCAGGGTCGAGGTGTCCCAATCGGCCCGCGGACCGAGGGTTTTCTCCAGCGTACTGCGCAGCGCCTTGACGATCTTGGTGTCGGTGGCCCGGCTCTTCTTCCCGAACACGCCGCCGATGGCGGTCAACGCCGTCCCCAGACCGGGGTGCGCGCCGGTGTCGGCCACCGCGGACAGCCGCTGCCAGCCACGCAACTGAAATTCGATCTGCCAGCGCTGGGCCGGGTCATCAACGGCGATGCACTGCAGGGCCAGCAGACCCATCTCGCTGAGCGAAGCGGCCACCCGGACAGCGCGTTCCGGCGCGCCGCCGCGGCTGGCGGCATCCAGTACCACCGCCAGCGGCGGCAGGGTCTGGAAGCGGTCCGGGGCCAACTCGACCAGCGCGCCGGGTGCTGGCTGGGCGTCATCGGTCGCGGCCAGCAAGGTGAAGCGTACCGGCTGGCCCAGCGTCAGCAGGAAAGTTCGATCGGTCAGGACAATCTCGCGCCCTTCTTCAGTGCCGCGCGGCAGCAGGCAGACGCCGCGCCCGGCGGTGTCGGTGCCAGAATCGATGGCCAGCACATAACTGCGCGCCGCACCGCCCCCGATCCGCTGCACCGCCTGCCCGCGTCGTGCCAGCGCGTAGGAGACGGCGCCGAAGGCCACCGCCTGATCCGGCCGGTCATTGGCCAGCAAGCGGGGTTCCCGCCCGCCCCAGAGGGTCAGTTGTTCGACCAGCCGCCGCACGACCCGGGGACTGCGAAACACGCCGCCGTTCAGCAACAGGGTA
This sequence comes from uncultured Methylococcus sp., assembly GCA_964344495.1. Classification (GTDB taxonomy): domain Bacteria; phylum Pseudomonadota; class Gammaproteobacteria; order Methylococcales; family Methylococcaceae; genus UBA6136. The sequence goes on along the minus strand of CAYFNI010000063.1, from coordinate 9,643 downwards.
TCGGGCACCGGGATGTCGTCGGCACCGACCACGGCCTCGCGGGCGGCATGGCGATGTTCGCCCAGAAACGCGGCCAGATGCCGGGTCACGGCCGGGTCGGCGAGATACGGCAGGCCGAATTCGACCACGCCGCTGCGCCGGCGGTCGGGCCGGTCGGTCAGCGCCACCGACGGGAAGAAGCCATCCAGCACCAGTGCCAGAACTTCGTCGCGCTGCAGTTCGGTGGTGCGCGCCGCGCCGATCAGTCGGCTGCCGCTCCCCAGCAGGGTGACGCGGGCGGTTGCCGGCGCCCCGTCCGCCAGCAACAGCTCCTTGGCCCGGCGGCACTGCTCGACCGGCTGCGACAGTTCGGCGGCGGACAGCCGCGCCCCCTCGCCGACCAGACGCCGCTCGGCGATGTGCGCCAGCGCCAGGTCGACATTGTCGCCGCCCAGCATCAGGTGGTTGCCGACCGCGATGCGGGTGAGTCGGGGTTCATCGGCGCCCGGTTCGACCTTGATCAGCGTCAGGTCCATGGTCCCGCCGCCGATATCAACGATCAGCAGCAGACGGGTGTCCGCCAGTTCGGTGGCCAGCACACGCCGGTGCTGCCAGAGCCAGTCGTAGCAGACCGCCTGCGGTTCTTCCAGTAATTTGAGGTGCGGCAGGCCGGCCTGACGAGCGGCCTCTAGGGTCAGTGCCCGGGCGGCTTCGTCGAACGAGGCCGGGACGGTCACGATGAGTTCCTGCGCTTCCAGCGGCGCATCGGGATGACGGGCATTCCAGGCCGCGCGAACGTGGCCGAGGTAGCTGGCACTGGCGTCGACCGGGGAGATTTTCGCCACCCCCTCCGGTGCACCCCAGGGCAGGATCGGCGCGGTGCGATCGGCCGACGGGTGCGATAACCAGCTCTTGGCACTGGCCACCAGCCGACCGGGCGTGCGGGCACCCAGATCGCGCGCCCATTCGCCCAGCACTGCCCAGCCGCCCCCGGGCGACCCGGCGGGGGTGGACCACGGCAGCGCCCGGTCGGTCGGGCTTAATTCATCCGCGGCGGCGTGATAGCGCACCGAGGGTAACAGCGGCAAGGCGGCCACTTCGCCGGGCCGGATCGACTGCTCGATCGGGAACAGCGCGATGTCGGTTTCCGCCGCGCCCAGCGGCGCGCAGGCAACGACAGTGTGGGTCGTGCCGAGATCGATGCCGACCAGCCACGCGGGGGCAGCGGCGGGAGTCGGCCGCCTGTCTGGGTCGTAACTCATGCCGGCCGTCAGGACGCGGGTGCCGGGGTGTCGGTGTCATGCCGCACGTCGAACTCCACCTTCCAGCGCTGGCCGCCGCTGCGGGCGACGGCTTCCAGCTGCAAGGTGCCGACTTCGGTGATGCGGGCGGCGAGTTGCACCGGAACGATGTCGCCCGCACGGTGGTGCTCGGCGGAGAGGGTAATCTCGATTTCCGGCAACTGTTCCAGTTCGCCCTCTTCCCAGCCCTCCAGCCGCGTGCCAACGACATCGTCGCGACGTACGGTCGAGGCGTAGAAGCGGAACTGCACCGGCTCGCCCACGACCACGCCGAACTCGTACGGTGGCAGATCGGCCTGGCTGCCTTCTTCCATGCCGAACGGAGCGATGCAGAGGGCTTCGAGCGGCGGAGCAAAGCCGGGCACGGCCGGCAAGGCGCTTTCGACGCCGACATAATAGGCCGCCGCCGTGCCGCCCCGAATGCGAACGCCGCGTCCCTGGCGGACATGACCGTAGAAGGCGGCGCCGCGCGACACAGCCAGATCCAGATCGGCGCCCGCCAGCAGTCGGGCCGGGGCAACGCCGTCAGCCGCCAGCCAGTGGTTCAGCACCTCAAGCAACCGACGGGAGAGTACGCCGGACTTGAACACGCCGCCGTTCAGCAACACCGCGCTGGGATGCAGGAAGCGGCCGCCCGAGCCGGCCCCGAAGCCGCTCAGATCGCCGGTGGCGCCGCGTTGGCGGCTCAGGAAAGCGGCCAGATGGGCGGTGATGCGGGCATCCTGGGCATAGGGCAGACCGAGCGCGGTGAGGCCGGTGCGCACCGCGCCGGCGGGCCGTTCGGACAGCTCGACGGGCGGGAAGAAGCCGTCCACCAGCGTACGCTGGACCTCATCCCGGGTGAGACGGGTCCGCAATACGCCGCCAATCAGGGAAGAGCCGCGGCTGGGCACGACGATGGCCACTTCCTCCAGACCCTCTTCGCTCAGCAGGGCTTCCTTGGCGTCGCGGCAGGCATGGGTCAGCGCCTGAACCTGCCAGGTTTCCAGCCGCTTGCCCTCGGCCTGCAGTTTGGCGCGCAGGACATAGGCGAGGGCCAGGTCCATGTTGTCGCCGCCGAGCAGGATGTGGTCGCCGATCGCGACCCGGTTGAGGGTCAGCTGGCCATCGTCCTCGGTCACGGCGATCAGCGACAGGTCGGTGGTGCCGCCACCGACATCAACCACCAGAATGACTTCGCCTGGACGCACCTGATCGCGCCACCCACCATGACTGGACTGTATCCAGCTGTAGAGCGCCGATTGCGGCTCTTCCAGCAGCACCGCCTGCCGCAGTCCGACCGCCTGGGCGGCCTCGACGGTCAGTTCGCGGGCCGCCGGATCAAACGAAGCCGGTACGGTGATGACGAGATCCTGTTCCGCCAGTGGCGCGTCGGGGAAGCGATCGTTCCAGCTGTCGCGCAGATGACGAAGATAGGCGATCGAGGCATCCAGCGGCGAAACGCGCGGCACCTCATCCGGAGCCTGCAGGGGCAGGAATGCTGCACGCCGGTCAACGCCGGCATGGGAGAGCCAGCTCTTGGCGCTGGCCACCAGTCGGATCGGCGATTTGCTCCCCAGCTGGCGGGCGAGCTCGCCAACCAGGTCGCGCGGGTTTGCGTCCCAGGGCAGGACCCGGTCACCCGGGGCCAGTTCGGCTTCGTGCGCCTGATACAGAAACGACGGCAGCTGCGGTTTCTGGCCGATCAGCCCGGGGCCCGTCAATTGCGGGATGTCGAGCACCGATACCGGGACCTGCTCGCCATCAGTTTCGCTCAACGGGACATAGGACACGACACTGTGGGTGGTCCCGAGGTCAATCCCGACCGAATAACGCGCGGTGCTCAAAGCTCCACCTCCGCCGGGGCCAGAATCCGGGCATCGTGGCCGTCCGCCAGCTTGGGCAGTTGTATCGATCCGGCCCGCCAGCCGCGATGGATCAGGGTGCCGGTAAACGGCGGTTCGCCGACGAGATGGCCGGATACCCGCACCGCCGCCGCGTCGTAGCCCTTCGGCAGGGTGATGCGGGTATTTTCGGCTTCGTTGCGGATCGGCTCCAGCACGACATGCTGGCGCAGGACCTTGCGGCAGCCTTCATGCACCACCCGCACCGCAGCACCGATATCGGCATCGGCATGCGCGGCGATGTCTTCCTGAATGAAGTCGAGAAAACGGGCTTCATGTTGCAGCAGACCCAGCAGCTGCAGGGCGGCATCGGGGGACGCCTCCCGAACGATCACCGGCTTGACCGGCTCGACCGCCGGGGTCGGTGCGGTGACAGGCATGGCTTTGATCCGGCCTTTCAGCCGAATCTGGCTGAACACGGACAGCAGCAGGCTCATCAGAAGGACTCCCGCCAAGGCGCCCAGGGCGATATGGCCGATATCCAGTGTTGCGGGGATGAGTGTCAGATCAATTGGCATGGGTCACCTCAAAAATGCCACCGCCCGGATCGGCGGCGGTTCCGTGATTACGGAGTGAACGAAAGCGCCGCCGGGCACGGAATCCGCGCCGCAGCGGCAAAGACGGTCGGCTGGGGGCTAGGGATGCGCTTGCGAGTGACGCTCGGCCTGCACCTGCATGACGACCTTGACCACTTGCTGGGCCGCACGCGAGCGCTTGCTGCGGATGTAGCGGTCGGAAATGACACCCGGTACCTTTTCGCCGTCGAAGGCGGCCTTGACGGCCGTCAGCTTCATTTCGCAGTTGCGCAGGATCAGGTCGGTCACTTGACGTGAGTCTTCCTTGTCCTGCAGATGCTTGCGGGTCTCGTCATTCAGGCAGGTCTGATAGTGTTCGACCCCCGCGTTGACCTTCGCCAGCGTCGCGTCGCTCAGCGTGGTCGGCTGCCATTCTTGCTTGATGGCCTCCTCTTCGGCGGCCGATGCCGGCATACCGGTCAGCCAGAGGGTCAGCACAAGTGTCAAACAGGCGGGGTGAAAGTGGCGGTCGGTGCAATTCATGGTCGTGGTGAAGTGGAAATCTTGGAGTGGGACGATCAGGGCTGGGGCACCATCTCGAAAATGATGAGTTCGGCCTCGCCCTCGCTAATGTTCTCGGCGGTCATCGGTTCGCCGGTCTCCCAGAACACCTGTCCGGGTCCGAACTCCTGCGCCTGACCGCCCTGCTCGATCTTGACCCGGCCCTTCAGCACATACCGGGGGCCAGGACCATCATGGACATGTTGCGGGGTCTTGAAGCCCTTCGGCAAGACCAGCCGGGACACGCTGGTCCTGACCTTTTTGGCGCTCAGATCGACGGTTTGTTCCAGCAGCACCTGCCGCGGCGGCATGACCGCCTCTTCAGCCTGGGCGGCGCGCAGGACCGGGAGCATCGCCATCAGAACGCACACAGCCAAGGTCGGTTTTCTGATCATGTCCATCACCTCGTTGATTCAATCAATGAAACCATGGGACCGGGTCGCCTGCCTCACATTTCCTCGATGCTCGGCCGATGGGCACGACGCTGCAGCCACATGACGCCCATCACGTCCCAGATGCCCACCCACAGACGGTGCCAGGTGCCGTATTTGGACTGCCCGCGCGTGCGGGGTCGGTGGTTGACCTCGACCGATACCACGCTGGCGCCAGCGCGCTGGGCCAGTGCTGGCAAAAAGCGGTGCATGTGATCGAAGTACGGCAGGCCCAGGAACAGGTCGCGGTCAAACAGCTTCAGACCGCAGCCGGTGTCAGGGGTTGCATCCTTGAGCAGCGCAGCGCGGATGCCATTGGCGAAGCGGGAGGAGAACTTGCGCCAGCCGGTGTCCTTGCGGTTGCGGCGATAACCGGCGATCAGCGCCTGACGGCCGGTCTGCTTGAGGTCTGCCCAGGCCTGCAGCATGGCGGGAATGTTGGCGGGGTCGTTCTGGCCGTCGCCATCCAGCGTCGCAATGACCTCGCCGCGAGCGGCCTGCACGCCGGTCCTGACGGCCGTGCTCTGGCCGCAACAGGCCCGGTGCCGCAGCACGCGCAGCGCCGGGAAGGCCGGCTTGAGCTCAGTCAGGCGTTGCAGGGTGTCGTCGCTGCTGCCGTCGTCGACGTAGATGATTTCGTGGCCACCCAGGGCGGCCACGGCCGTTTCGATTTCCTCGATCAGGGGGCGGAGATTTTCGTTCTCGTTATGGACGGGAACAACAACACTCAAGCGGATAGTCATGGGGGGTCGATTCTCTTACCAGGTATTCAAGTAGCTGACAGTGGGTGCGCCCGCACCGTCGATGATCTCGCCAATGACGCAGGCCTGCTCGCCGGCTGCCTGCAAAGTCTCCAGCGCTGCCGCCGCATCCGCCGCCGCCACCGCCACGATCATGCCGATACCGCAGTTGAAGGTCTTCAGCATCTCGGCCTCGGCCACCCGGCCGGCCTCCTGCAGCCAGTTGAACACGGCCGGGCGCTGCCAGGCTGCCAGATCAATGCGGGCGGTGACATCGCGCGGCATGACGCGCGGCAGGTTTTCGGTGATACCGCCACCGGTGACGTGACACAGGGCATGCACCGGCAGCGCCTGCAACAACGCCAGCAGGGGCTTGACGTAAATCCGCGTCGGCGTCATCAGTCCGTCCAGCAACGGTCGGCCGTCGAGGGTTTCGGCGGCCGCATCGGGGGTCCGCTCGAGAATCTTGCGGATCAGCGAATAGCCGTTGGAATGGGGGCCGGAGGACGCGATGCCGATCAGGGTATCGCCGACCGCGACCTGTGAACCGTCGAGCAGGCGCGCCTTTTCGACCACGCCTACACAGAACCCGGCCAGATCGTAATCGCCGGCGGCATACATGCCCGGCATTTCCGCGGTTTCGCCGCCTACCAGAGCGCATCCGGCCAATTCGCAGCCCCGGCCGATACCTTCGATCACCGTTGCCGCGACGTCCACGTCGAGATGGCCGGTGGCGTAGTAGTCGAGAAAGAACAGCGGCTCTGCGCCCTGCACGATGATGTCGTTAACGCACATGGCAACCAGATCAATGCCCACGCCATCATGACGTCCGGTCTCGATGGCGAGTTTCAGCTTGGTGCCAACGCCATCGGTCCCGGCCACCAGCACCGGCTGCCTGAAACGGTCGACCGGCAGTTCAAACAGCGAGCCGAAGCCGCCCAGCCCGCCCAGCAGGCCGGGAATGCGGGTCCGTGCCGCAACTGGCTTGATGCGCTCGACCAGGGCATTGCCGGCCTCGATGTCGACCCCGGCACTGCGGTAATCCAGGGATTCCTCTGTCTGCTTGGCACTCAAAAAACTTCTCCGGTTCGACGGCGCCGAGGGCCCCGAGGCGGGACCCTTTTGGCACGCATTCATGATGGCTGGACCTGATCAGATCATCAGGGCGTTTGTGCTATTTTACATGCCCGCCACCCAGATCGCCCAAGCTCCGGATGGAATGATGCCTTTCAGCGCCCGACACATTCCCAACTGTATTTCGATCGCCCGCATCTTTCTGGTGCTGCCGGTCACGGCTGCCATCCTCAACCGGCACTTCCCCGCAGCGCTGGGGTGGTTCGTGCTGGCCGGTCTGTCGGACGGCGTGGACGGCTTGCTTGCCCGCCGCTTTGGCTGGCAATCGCGGCTGGGATCCTATCTGGATCCAGTGGCCGACAAGCTGTTGCTGGCCTCCAGCTACGGCTGCCTTGCCTGGCTGGGCTTGCTGCCGGTATGGCTGGCGGTGCTGGTCCTGACCCGCGATGCGGTCATTTTTTCAGGCGCAGTGGCTTACTACGCCTGGGTCGGGCCGTTCGACGGCCAGCCGTCGCTGATCAGCAAACTGAATACCCTGTTGCAGTTGCTGCTGGTATTCGTAATCCTGGCCATGCCCGACTGGCCGGCCCTGCCGCCGGTCCTGGCCTTGGCACTGACCCGGCTGGTGGCATTCACCACCGCAGCCAGTGGCGTGCACTATGTCATTGACTGGAGCCGTCGCTACCGCACGGCTACCCATTCGGGAGGGGCTTGAGGCCCACCGTTTCATTCGCTCAACGAGATCCATTACGACCCATGACTGCATCGGATTCCACCACACGCTTCTGGCGTACCGCGCTGATCACCGTCCTGGCGGTGTACCTGTTGATCTTTGTCGGCGGCGTGGTAAGGGCCTCGGGCTCCGGCATGGGCTGTCCGGACTGGCCGACGTGTTTCGGCCGGCTGGTGCCACCGACACAGGAGTCGCAATTGCCGCCGGACTACCATGAGAAATACATCGGCTATGGCGATACCGCGTTCAACCCGCTGAAGACCTGGACCGAGTACCTGAACCGCCTGCTGGGGGTCAGCATCGGCCTGCTGATTGCCGCTACCCTGGTCCGATCACTGCCCTTCCGCAAAACCGATGCGCGGGTGTTTCAGCTGTCGCTGACGGTATTCCTGCTGGTCGGCTTTCAGGGCTGGCTGGGCTCGCGCGTGGTCGCCAGCGAACTCAAGCCGGTAATGATCACCGCCCATATGATCGTGGCGTTCCTGATCGTGTCGTTGTTGATTTATGTTCTGGCCCGGGCCCGGCGCAATCGGTTCGCGCAGTTGGATATCCATGCCCTGCCGGCGCGCTGGCGGACCGTGCTGATGGTGGCGCTGGGACTGACCTTGCTGCAGGTGGCCATGGGGACGCAGATTCGCGAGGCCGTGGATGGCATCACCAACGCCCGGGCGATTGCGGAACGCTCGATCTGGCGCGAGCATTTCCCGATCATTTTCTACATCCACCGCTCGTTCTCGTCGATCATCCTGTTCACCAACCTGTGGCTGGCATGGCGGTTGATCCGCTCGCAGGCAGCGGGCGGGCTGCTGCGCCGCCTCGGTTATACGCTGGGTACGCTGGTGGTGGCGGCCATTCTGACCGGAGTGACGCTGGACCGGCTCGGCTTCCCGGCCATGGTGCAGCCGTTCCATCTCCTGCTGGCGAACCTGATCTTCGGCTGTCAGTTCTTCCTGTTCATCAGCACCGGCTATGCCGGGCGACCGTACAGGCTTCCGGCCTAGCCGCAGGGCACCGGTGCCGGCATCTTCAAGGCCGGATCCTGACTGTTGAGGGTCTGTACGATGTCGTCCAGTTCCAGCGGCAAGCCGGTCCACGGTAGCCGGATCCACAGCACCTCGCCCTGCACCAGTCGTGGCGTGGCCTTGACCGCGATGCCCTGCTCGACCAGCAGCTGTTCCGCCTTGAGGGCTTCTTCGCGGGTCTTGTAGAGCCCCACCGAAATGGCATTCTGCAGCGGTCCGCTGTCGAACAGCCAGGTTCCACGGATACCGTGACTGAACAACAGCTGACGGTTGACGCGCGCCGCTTCGAGGGATGCCGCCTTGGGGTAGATCACCCACCAGCCATCCGGCACGTCACCGGCCTTGACCACGACCCGCGCGTCCTTCACGTTCAGCCGCAACAGGTTCAGATAGCTCTGCGCCTGCTCCCGATCGACCAGCGGACCAAGCTCGAAACAGCCCTTGGCGACCTCCTCCGGTCGGGCCTCGGCCTTGGGCGGCTCTACCGGTAGCTGGGTCGCCGGCATCGGGCTGCCGAGATCGACCTCACCCGGCGTCAGCGGCTGGCTGGACAGGTCCTTGGGGATTTCAAGCCGTTGTTCGTCCAGTTCCTGAAACAGGGAGTCACGCCCCTGCAAGCCGAACTTCCAGACCAGGAACACCAGATTGATGACGACCAGCAGATAGAACAGATATTTCATGATGTGAGTCCGGCTCCGATCAGGAGTCCGCGTAAGACGATGGATTGATCCAGCGCATGAGGCTGCGACAGGCAGGCGCCGATGGCGGCAGCATCGCCACCGGTCAGCACCAGCCGTGGCAAAGCGCCCTGGCCGGCAGCGGTGTCCTGGAACACCTTTTCGATCAGGCCGGCCGCGGCCAGCAGGCAGCCCGATCCCACGCCGCTGGCGGTATCGCGCCCCAGCGTCGGGGGCACCGGTGGGGTCGGGGTCCGTGCCGCTGGTGGATCCACCGCCTTCGCCGCG
>CAYFNI010000063.1:0-429 GCA_964344495.1 uncultured Methylococcus sp. | reverse complement strand
CCGGTGGGGTCGGGGTCGCCGAGGCCAGACCCGGCGCCCGTTGCCGGAGGGCAGCGGCCATGGTCTCAAGGCCCGGGGCGATCAGCCCGCCCTGATGCCGGCCATCGGCGTCCAGCACATCGACGGTGATGGCCGTGCCGCAATCGACCAGACAGGCAGGACGACCATCGGGCCGATAGAGGCCGAGCAAGCCGAACCAGCGATCGACCCCCAACTGCTCGGGGCGGGCGTAGCCGTTGACAACCGCGCCACAGCGCACCTGGGAGCGGCCAAACTGCACCGGCCTGCCCCACTGCCGTTCGACCCAGTGCTGCAACCGGTCGGCCGCATCCGGGCCGGCCACATTGGACACCCAGACGGCATCGGGCCGGGGGACCTCCGCCCAATGGCGATCGAAATCGGCCGACCGGGTGGAAAACGGCACACCGT
>CAYFNI010000062.1:0-13545 GCA_964344495.1 uncultured Methylococcus sp. | reverse complement strand
CCGCATCGGTGGGCTGTTGCGCTATGGCATTCCCGATTTCAAGATGGAAAAACACCTGATCGATCGCCGGATTGCGCAGATGCAGGCCGAAGGCGTGGTCTTCCGCCCCAACTGGCATGTCGGCAAGGATTTGCCGGCCAAGCAGTTGCTGTCTGACTTCGATGCCGTCGTTCTGGCTGGAGGTTCCGAGCATCCACGCGATCTCGGCGTGCCCGGGCGCGAACTGGACGGCGTTCACTTCGCCATGCATTTTCTGCCGCAACAGAACAAGCGCGTTGCAGGCGATAGCCTCCCCGAATCGATCAGCCTGACCGCGACCGGCAAACATGTGGTGGTCATCGGCGGCGGTGACACCGGGTCCGACTGCATCGGCACTTCCAGACGTCAGGGTGCCGACTCGATCACCCAGCTGGAAATCATGCCGAAGCCGCCGGAGAAGGAGAACAAAGACCTGACCTGGCCCAACTGGCCCAACAAACTGCGCACCTCAAGCTCCCATGAAGAAGGTTGCGAGCGCCAGTGGAGTGTCGATACCGTCTCATTCGACGGGGAAAACGGTCAGTTGAAACAGATCAACTGCGTCAAGGTGGAATGGACGCAGGAAAACGGCCGCTGGAACATGAACCGGGTACCGGGCAGCGAATTCAGCCTGAAGGCGGACCTGGTTCTGCTGGCGATGGGTTTTGTCCACCCGATACGGGATGGACTACTCGCTGAACTCGGCGTGGCGCTGGATGAACGGCATAACGTCAAGGCTAATACCCATGACTACCGCACCTCTGTCGACAAGGTGTTTACCGCTGGGGACATGCGTCGTGGTCAATCGCTCGTGGTCTGGGCGATTCGAGAGGGCCGTCAATGCGCGCGGGCCGTCGATGAATACCTGATGGGCGCAAGCGAACTGCCCCGCTGACCCTCCTCAGGGGGTACGCACGTTTCGTACCCCCAACCCGCAAACGCCAGACGGAGCCCCCCTGCCCCGCCTGGCGTTTACGTTTCAGGCGCAGTCACGGGCGGCATGCCGCCACTCGGTCCCGCCCCCTTCATCCGCCCACCGAGCGGGCATTAGCCACAACATATTGTATTTGTCGTTCAGTTTGGCACAATATGTATCCAGGCGGGGGCTCAAGCCCCCGCAACTGCGCGGGCTGTTGCGCGACTACCATCACCGACACAAAGGAGAGCGGATCATGTTGAACTGGGATGACCCCTTGAACGGACTGACGACCACCAAACCGCTTACATCTTCTAGCCCCCAGCCCGTATTTGACGTGAACAGCGACAGCCGCCGGGCAGACACCCCCAGTGCGTCACGGCCCATCGCCGAGCCGATGATCGAGCCCTCCGCCCAACATGGTGCGACCGGGCTTGAAAACATCGAGATGGGCGCCAAACGCATTCAGGTCGACGACAAGAAGATCATCAATTGCCGGGCAGACTTGAATCAGCTGGTGCCCTTCAAGTATCGCTGGGCCTGGCAAAAATACCTTGATGCCTGCGCAAACCACTGGATGCCCCAGGAAATCAACATGAACGCGGATATCGCGCTCTGGAAAAGCGCCGACGGGCTGACGGAGGATGAACGGATCATCATCAAGCGCAATCTGGGCTTCTTCTCCACCGCCGACTCGCTGGTTGCCAACAATCTGGTGCTGGCCGTTTACCGCCACATCACCAACCCCGAATGCCGCCAGTACCTGCTGCGCCAGGCGTTCGAAGAAGCCCTCCATACCCACGCCTACCAGTACGTGGTCGAATCGCTGGGAATGGATGAAGGCGAGGTGTTCAACATGTATCGCGAACTGCCGGCCGTCGCTCGCAAGGCGGAATGGGCGCTGCCGTTTACCCGCTCTCTGGGCGACCCGACCTTCTGCACCGGTACGCCCGAATCCGATCAGCGACTCCTGCGTGACCTGATTGCGTTCTACGTGATCTTCGAGGGCATCTTCTTCTACGTCGGATTTACCCAGATCCTGTCCATGGGACGTCGCAACAAGATGACCGGAACGGCTGAGCAGTTCCAATACATCCTGCGCGACGAGTCCATGCACATGAACTTTGGCATTGACGTCATCAATCAGATCAAAATCGAGAATCCCAACATCTGGAGTTCATCGTTCCAGCAGGAAATTATTCAGCTGATCACCGAAGCGGTAGACATCGAAATTCAGTACGCGCATGACACGATGACGCGCGGCGTGTTGGGTCTGAACGCGCCGATGTTCGAGGAATACCTCAAGTTCATCGCCAACCGGCGCTGCAACCAGATTGGCCTGCCCGAACAGTATCCGGGCGCACAAAATCCCTTCCCGTGGATGAGTGAAATTCTGGATCTCAAGAAAGAAAAGAACTTCTTTGAAACCCGCGTGACCGAATACCAGACCGGCGGCGCCTTGAGCTGGGATTAGGCAACGCCCCCCGCCTCACCCGACGCCCAGAGTTGCCGGAATTCGCCCGCCGCGGATTCCGGCTCTCGCCCCTCCCCGAATACACCCTCAATCACCGCCAGCAAATCGGCACCGGCCGCCAGCAGCGAGCCACCGTTGATCGGCGTGATTCCGCCGATCGCTACGATCGGCACAGTCAAGCAAGCCTGGGCCTGCCGCAGGGTTTCGAGGCGCGCGCACGGCGCATCAGGTTTGCTGCGCGAGGGAAAAAAGCGGCCGAAGGCAACATAATCAGCCCCCTCCTCCGCTGCGCGCACGGCGCGCTCCACGGCGTCATAGCAGGACACACCGATCAACGCCGCCGCACCCAACCGTTGGCGAGCATCAGCGATACGCCCGTCGTCCCGCCCCAGATGCACACCGTCCGCACCTACCCTGAACGCCAGTTCAACATCATCGTTGATAATCAACGGCACCCCCGCTGCACGGCAGAGCGCCAATAACACGCTGGCTTCAGACACATGATCAACCTGATGCTTGGCCCGATACTGAATCACAGCTGCCCCCCCGCGAAGGGCTGCGGCAACCTGTTCCGGCAACCGAGAACGATCCACTGGCGGATCGGCCGTAATCGCGTACAGTCCATGCGAAGGAAAGGGTTTACGCGCCATCATCTGCTCCGTTGTGATCAGGTGAAACTGAGTCCGTGACAGTGAACATCTACGTCAATCGGAGCATCAGCGCTTATAATTATCGGTTTGAATCAACTTCCAGAGAAAGCGCCATGTCCAAGCCTACTGTCAAGAAGGTCGCACTCGCCTATTCGGGCGGCCTTGACACGTCTGTCATCCTGCAATGGCTTCGCGAGACCTATGACTGCGAAGTCGTGACCTTTACCGCCGACATCGGTCAGGGTGAAGAGGTGGAACCGGCCCGGGCCAAGGCGCAGGCCATGGGCATCAAGGAAATCTACATCGACGATCTGACGGAAGAATTTGCCCGCGACTTCGTGTTTCCCATGTTCAGGGCCAACACGATTTACGAAGGCGAATACCTGTTGGGAACCTCCATCGCACGGCCGCTGATTGCCAAGCGCCTGATCGAAATCGTCAACGAAACCGGCTGCGACGCGATTTGCCATGGCGCAACCGGCAAGGGTAACGATCAGGTCCGTTTCGAGCTCGGAGCCTACGCCCTCAAGCCCGACATCAAGGTCATCGCCCCCTGGCGGGAGTGGGATCTGACCTCGCGCGAGACCCTGCTGGCCTATGCCGAAAAACACGCCATCCCGATCGAGATGAAGCGCGGCAAGGCATCGCCGTACTCCATGGACGCCAACCTGCTGCATATTTCCTATGAGGGTGGCGTGCTTGAGGATCCCTGGGCGGAACCGGAAGAAGACATGTGGCGCTGGAGCGTATCACCCGAAGCCGCGCCCGATCAGCCCACCTACGTTGAACTGACCTTCGAACGCGGTGACATCGTCGCCATTGACGGCCAACGGCTCTCCCCCGCTGCCGTGCTCGCCAAGCTGAATCAACTCGGCGGCGCCAACGGCATCGGCCGACTGGATATCGTCGAAAACCGCTATGTCGGGATGAAGTCGCGCGGCTGTTACGAGACGCCCGGTGGCACCATCATCCTCAAGGCACACCGCGCCATCGAGTCGCTGACGCTGGACCGGGAAGTGGCCCATCTGAAGGACGAACTGATGCCACGCTACGCCAGCCTGATCTACAACGGCTATTGGTGGAGCCCCGAACGCCGTCTGCTGCAGGACATGATCGATGCCTCGCAGATCACTGTGAATGGCGAGGTCCGCGTCAAGCTCTACAAGGGCAACGTGTCGGTGGTCGGCCGGAAATCGGACACGAACAGCCTGTTCGACATGAACATCGCGACCTTCGAGGACGACAAGGGGGCCTACAACCAAAAAGATGCCGAAGGCTTCATCAAGCTGAACGCCCTCAGAATGCGCATCGCCGCCACCAAGGGCGCCAGATTCGACTGAGCTCCCCGATTCCCGGGCCTTCACTGAGGCCCGGGGCTTTCATGCCTGGGCGGCTACTTCACACGAATTTTGAAAACCGCCGATTGGATCGCTTCACGCCCGTTCTCCCAGGGCCGGCGATACTCGAACCGCAATAGCCCCTCACCCGGCCGGACCGGTCGGAAAGTCCAGCGTTCAGTGCCTCCACGCCCGAGCAGACCAGCGTCGTTCGGATGCTCCTCATAGACAGGATCATCAGCCAACCCCTGCAGGATTCCGCCGGTCTGATCGATCAGCAGCCACTGGTAACCCGTCGTGCGGTTACTGTCGAGGCTGACCTGCAACTGCTGGCCCCGTTCCAGATCCACTGTGGCGCCGGCATCACGGGCCTCCACCCAAACCACCGCCGTCCCCGGCTGATCGATCAATGGCCCGCAGCCCGCCAGCAGGGATACCAGACTCAGGCCACCGACCAAGGCGCAACCCTTGAGGTAACGACCGCACGGGTCACGCATCCGATCTCTCCGGCAGAATCAGGCCTGACATATTTGACGATAATAGGGCCACGTCCGGACATGCAGATATTTCCGGATCGGTGTCTTGATGACCGAAACACACAGCGCGATGGAAAACAGGCACCACACCGCAGCGTACTCGTTGGGATCGCTGGTCAGAATGTCCGACAGCAGCGGGCCCACCAGATAATGGAACCCGACAAAACGCCATGAGCCATAAATGATCGGCATCCAGAATGCGGCCAGAATATAGGTGAGGGCATGCAGCCCCCAGCGGAAGGCCAAGGGATTATCCGGGTAATCGGACAGCAGCCCGTTCAGCGGCAACTGCCAGGCAATATGCCAGTCGCCGGAGACCGAACAGGCCTTGGCGCCGCAGAAACCTTCGACGCCGATGATGCAAGTGCCCGCCCAGGCGAACGGGTACATTTTCACCAGCATGGCCAACGCCGCCACACCGCACAGACTGTACACCGTCAGGCTGATTCGCTGCTTGACGGCCTCCGGAATGAAATACATCGCGACCATGTTGACGAAGAACGGCTGGAAAGCGATGTGCAGATACCCGAACAACGTCAGTATCTGGTTAGGGGGTGCATCGCACAGGTCGATGTAGACATAGGTGGCTGCCTGGAGCAATTCCATGCAGGCAAAATAGGTGAGCGGCACCCACAGTTCGCGCGATTCACCCTTGTGCGCCACATAGGCGGCGGTGCCAAAACCCACCACGGCGAGAGCCGCCGACGCTTCCCCACTCCAGCACATATCAGACTTCCTCTTGGTATTGTTATCGTTATTGTCGGCCAAGGTCTGGCAGTCACCAAACCGTGCCTGGCGTCAGAATCAATCAACTGATGCCGTACTTCTGCATCCGGTAGAGCAGCGTGTCGCGTGAAATGCCCAGCAACTTCGCAGCGCGGCTGCGATTGCCGTTGGTACGCTCCAGTGCCTGTCGAATCAGCTCGATTTCCACCTGCTCCAGATCAATGCCCTGCTCGGGCAACTGAATACCGACCGACTGCGGCGCAGCCGGCGCGACACTGGCCACAAACTCCGGCGGCAGATTGTTTTCCTCGATGGTCTTGCCAGCCAGCAGGATACTCAAGCGCTCGCAGACATTCCGCAACTCGCGGACATTGCCCGGCCAGGGATAGGTCATCAACCGGTTCAGCGCGGGTTTGCTGAGCGTCACCTTGGGCAAGCCATGTTCTTGGGTGAACTGATTGAAAAAATGGTGCAGCAACACCTGCACATCACCAATGCGCTCACGCAGAGGCGGGATCTCCAGCGGCACCACATTCAGCCGGTAATACAAATCCCGGCGGAATTCACCGCGGCTGATTCGATCCGGAAGATTGGCATTCGTGGCCGCGATGATGCGAACGTCGACATTCTGCGTGCTGGTTTCACCCACCGGCTGAATTTCGCCCGTTTCCAGAAATCGCAACAGCTTGGCCTGGAGATGAATCGGCAGAGAGTCGACCTCATCGAGGAATACCGTACCCCCATCAGCCGCCTGCAGCCGACCGACCTGATTACCGGTCGCACCGGTGAAGGATCCTTTCTTGTGCCCGAACAGCTCGGACTCCACCAGCGCCTCGGGCAAGGCGGCACAATTGATGGTAATCAGCGCACGCTTGGACCTCGGACTGTGCTGGTGCAGGGCATGGGCGAGGACCTCCTTGCCGGTGCCCGTTTCACCCACGATCAAAACGGTCACATCCGTGGCCGATACCATGCGCGCACTGCGCAACAAGGACTCGAAATTCGGCGATTGACCGATCAATTTATCGAACATAGTCATCCCTCAACTATGTTCAATGCGCCATGGTGTGTTGCACCATCGGGTTCATTCCGGGGAAAGCCGCCATCAGGGCCAGCAGGATCAGCGTAATGCCGGCCAGCTGACGGAACCGGGTCATGCTGGACAGCCTGACCATCCAGGAGGTCATGACGCCCACGCCCATGACGGCCGGTATGGTGCCCAGTCCAAACGACAGCATGGTAAACGTGCTGCGGAAGACATCGCCGGTGGTGGCCGCCAGCGCCAGTGCGGTGTACACCAGGCCGCACGGCAACCAACCCCAGACCATCCCGAAAACAAAGGCCCGGGGCAAAGTCTCGACCGGCACCAGTCCGCGTCCGTAGGGTTCGATCCGGCGCCAGACGATGTTGCCGAATTTTTCGATGTAGGCGAAGCGGGGAAACCACCCCGCAATGTGCAGGCCGGCCCCCAGCATCACCACCGCCGACAGAATCTGCAGAAAACGGTGGCCGTGACCCTCGCCGAAAGGCAGGCTCAGGACATGCTCCGCCAGACCCGCAAACAGCCCGGCAATGGCATAGCTGAGCACGCGGCCACCGTTATAGCTGGCGACATACGGCAACAGCTCGCGCTTGTTCTCGCGAATTTCCCGCTTCAGGCTCAGCGTCAGCGAACCGATGATGGAGCCGCACATGCCGAGGCAATGCATGGCGCTGAACAGCCCCATCAGGAAAGCTACAAAAAAGGAGGTATTGAAAGCGGTATCGAGATGATTCATGGAGAGCAGTCCGTGTCTTCGGGCACCACCCAAATGCGGGCAGTGATCAATCGGCTAAATGGCGGTATTCTAACGTGAATCACCAAGGGCGATATCCTTGGCGACCACGATAGCCATCCGATCATTTCTTCCCGCACAGAAGCGCTCCCAGGACCCCATGCCACGCCCCGTCACCCCGCAAATCGCTGCCGATACCATCATCGAACTGATCGACCAGCCGGGACGCCCCATCGTGCTGATCGAACGCCTCTACCCCCCGCACGGCTGGGCCATACCGGGCGGATTTGTGGATGTCGGGGAGCGCATGGAAGCCGCTGCCCGGCGCGAAGCGCTGGAGGAAGTCGGTCTCAAGGTCGAGTTGCGGGCACTGCTGGGACTGTATTCCGATCCGGCCCGTGATGCCCGCGGGCATACCGTGACGGCGGTCTATGTGGCCACCGCCACCGGTTTGCCGGTTGCAGCGGATGATGCCAAAAAAGCCGTGGTGGTCTCCGTGGACGCCCTCCCCGCCCCCCTGGCCTTTGACCATGCGCAGGTGCTGGAGGATTACCGCCGCTTCAGAGCCACCGGCGCGCCGACGCCCCTGGCCTGAAGCCGCCGACTCAGCCGCTCGGGTTGTTCGAAAACACCCGCAAGCGGGCCGGCTGCAGGAACACGCCTTCCCCGACCCTAAGGTCGATGTGAGCGAATCGTTCCCGGGCCAGTTCCACCTCGACCACCCCGTGCCCATCGGCGCGATCCAGTTCGACCCTGACGGTGGCGCCCAGCGGCCGAATGTCGTGGACCGTGGCCGCAATCGACGCCGGCCCCGAGTCCTCACGCAGAATGTCGATCTCGTGCGGCCGGGCATAGAACACCGCGGCCTCCTGACGCTCCGGACCGCCACTCAGGGCCACTTGGGCCTCGCCGATCAGCGCGTGGCCGTCATGAACCCGGCCATGAAACAGATTCACGTCCCCGAGAAATTGATACACGAACGGCGACGCAGGATGGTCGTACACCTCGACCGGCGTACCGACCTGCTCGACCTGCCCCTCATTGAGCACGACCACCCGATCCGCCACTTCCAGTGCCTCCTCCTGATCGTGGGTCACAAACACGCTGGTAACGTGCAACTCGTCATGCAGACGACGCAACCAGCGGCGCAGTTCCTTGCGCACCTTGGCATCCAGCGCACCGAAGGGTTCATCCAGCAGCAGCACCTTGGGCTCAACCGCCAGGGCGCGTGCCAGCGCGATGCGTTGCCGCTGACCGCCGGACAGTTGCGGCGGGTAACGATCCGCCAGCCAGTCGAGCTGAACCAGCTTCAGCAAATCGTGCACGCGGGCCCGAATATCCGCCTCTGACGGGCGCTCCGCCCTGGGCCGCACACGGAGGCCAAAGGCAATGTTCTCGAACACGGACATGTGCCGGAACAAGGCGTAATGCTGAAACACGAACCCCACCTGGCGCTCGCGGACGTGGCGATCGGTGGCATCTTCACCCTGAAACAGGACCGTCCCGGCATCGGGCTTTTCCAGACCGGCGATGATGCGCAGCAAGGTAGTCTTGCCGCAGCCGGACGGGCCGAGCAGCGCGACCAATTCGCCGCTGGCTATTTCAAGATCGATCTGCTTCAGTGCCTTGAAGGCGCCAAACGATTTTTCAACGTGATGGAGGATGATACTCATGGCGGTTATCGGGGCTGGGAATCCAGTTTTACGGCCTGTTGCTTGAGGTGCCACTCCAGCAACGTCTTGACGGCCAGCGTCACCAGCGCCAGACAGGCCAGTAGCGAGGCGACCGCAAAGGCAGCGGCTGCGTTGTATTCGTTGTAGAGAATTTCGACATGCAGCGGCAGCGTATTGGTCAGGCCGCGAATGTGACCCGAGACCACCGACACAGCGCCGAATTCACCCATGGCTCTGGCATTGCAGAGAATGACCCCATACAGCAGCCCCCAGCGGATATTGGGCAGGGTGACATGCCAGAACGTCTGCCAGCCGGACGCGCCCAGCACCAGGGCGGCCTCTTCTTCCTCGGTACCTTGAGCCTGCATTAACGGGATCAGTTCTCGCGCTACAAACGGGAAGGTCACGAACAAGGTCGCCAGCACGATGCCGGGCACGGCAAAAATCAGTTTGATGTCATGCGCCTGCAACCAGGGCCCCAGCCAGCCCTGCAGACCGAACAGCAAGACAAAGATCAAACCGGAAACCACCGGCGACACCGAAAATGGCAGGTCGATCAGCGTGATCAGCAGGCTCTTGCCCGGAAACTCGAACTTGGCGATGGACCAGGCCGCCGCGATGCCGAACACCATGTTCAACGGCACCGCAATCAGGGCCGTCATCAGCGTCAGGCGCGCGGCCAGCCGGGCGTTCTCCTCCGTCAGTGCTTCCCAGAAGACCGTGGCCCCCTTGCTGAAAGCCTGACTGAACACCACCGCCAGCGGCAGAAACAGAAAGCCCAACAGAAAGATCAGGGCCAGTGCTGTCAGCGTCCACCGCACCCAGCGGGGCTCGCCGCGGGCGGGGTTGAAGGCTCTGGAGGCCACTGGATGAACGGTCATCATCGACATACCGGTAACTCGCGGGGCAAGTGGAAAGACATCAGGACTTGCGCAGATGTGCCCAGCGTTGCAGGGCATTGATCATCAGCAACAGTCCGAACGAGACAATCAGCATGGATACCGCCAGCGCCGTTGCGCCGGCATAGTCGTACTGTTCGAGCTTGGTGATGATGAGTAACGGGGTGATTTCCGACACCATCGGGATATTGCCGGCGATAAAAATCACCGAGCCGTATTCACCCACGGCGCGGGCGAACGCCAGCGCGAAACCGGTCAGCAGCGCCGGCGCCAGCGTCGGAAAGATGACCCGGGCAAAAGTCTGCCAGCGGGTCGCACCCAGACTGGCAGCGGCTTCCTCCAACTCGCGTTCGAAGTCCTCCAGAATCGGCTGCACCGTCCTGACGACGAACGGCAGCCCGATGAACGTCAATGCGACCACCACCCCGAGGGGCGTGTAGGCGATCTTGATGCCGTAGGGAGCCAGACATTTCCCCACCCAGCCTTTGCCGGAATACAACGTGGCGAGCGCAATGCCAGCCACTGCGGTCGGCAAGGCAAACGGCAAGTCCACCAGGGCATCGATCCATTTTTTGCCGAAGAACTCATAGCGCACGAGTACCCAGGCCACCAGCAATCCACAGACGGCATTGATGAGTGCGGCAACCAGTGCGGCGCCAAACGTCAGTTTGAAGGACGCCAGCACGCGCGGCTGGGCAATGACATCCCAGAAGCCCGCCCAGCCCAGCGTGGCAGCCTTGAAGAACGTGGCGGAAAGCGGGATGAGCACGATGAGACTGAGATACAGCACCGAGAAACCCAGGGTCAGGGAAAAGCCCGGCAACACGCCGCGTTTGGTAAAAGTGACCGCCATGTGCGGCAGGCTCCAGCAACTGTGAATCGAGCGGCCACTCTACCCACTGGCAAAAAAATTCAGAAAGACTGAAATGGCATGTGCTTATGCGGATTTGACCCATGCCGGAGGCCACCGGCACCTCAGCGCTTCCAGCCCGGCGGACCCCATCTGCTGAGCGCAGCCGGCATCCGTGGCCGCCGGGGCATATGTCGCCCGGCTATTAGCTTCTGCCCAAACAGTCTTTCCGCCGCTTTCCGACGCTGGCTAGGATGTTCCTCCCGACGCGCAGGACGGAAAGCAGGGCTGACCCATAACCCCGCTCGCCGACTGCCCACCGACTCAGGAACATCCGATCAACCAGCGACTCCACCATGAACACATCCGATTTCAAGACACTGGCCCTGACCCTCGCGCTGCTGATTCCCGCCCTGCAGCCTGCACAGGCCGAATCGATCGAGCTGCTCAACGTGTCCTATGACCCGACACGCGAGTTTTACGAGGATTACAACAAGGCGTTTTCCCGATTCTGGAAGGCAAAGACCGGCCATGACGTGACGATCAAGCAATCGCATGGCGGCAGCGGCAAGCAGGCGCGTTCCATCATTGACGGGCTGGATGCCGATATCGCCACCCTTGCCCTGGCCTATGACATCAACCAGCTGGCCGAAAAAGGCAAACTCCTCCCGGCCTCATGGCAGGAACGCCTGCCCCACAACAGCTCCCCCTACCTGTCCACCCAGATTTTTCTGGTCCGCAAGGGCAACCCGCTGAACATCAAGGACTGGGACGATCTGGGCAAGCCCGGTGTCGCGGTTGTCACCCCCAATCCCAAGACCTCGGGCGGAGCCCGCTGGGGCTATCTGGCTGCCTGGGGCTATGGCTTGAAAAAACTCGGGGGCGAAACGCAAGCCAGGGATCTGGTCAAACGCATCTTCAATAACGCCGCTGTGCTCGATACCGGCGCACGCGGGTCGACCGTGACCTTCGCCGAGCGCGAAATCGGTGACGTGCTGATTACCTGGGAAAACGAAGCGCACCTGGTGCTGAAGGAATACGGCCCGGACATGTTCGACATCATCTACCCCAGCGTCAGCATCCTTGCCGAGCCCCCCGTGACGGTCGTGGACGTGGTCGCCCGCAAGCATGGCACCACCGAGGTGGCTCAGGGATACCTGGAGTATCTCTACAGCAAAGAGGCGCAGGAACTGGCCGCCAGGCACTTTTACCGGCCGTCCGACACAGCAGTCCTGGCGGCACATCAGGCCGAATTCCCGGCCATTCAGCTGTTCAGCATCAAGGAGCTGTTCGGAAGCTGGGATCGGGCACAGACCACCCACTTTGCCGACGGTGGCGTATTCGACCAGATCTATGGCTCGAAGTAAGGCTAACCGCGGAACCCCGTTACCAAACAGCGGTGCTGCAGCGCCTGCCAGCAGCCGCTCCTCGGACATGAATTCATAGATAATGGGGCCTGTCGTGTAGTCATACGCTCAGCGAGATACGCCCATGCATAGCCCCTCCCAGAAGACTTTCGCCATGGCACTGGCAGCGTTGGGTATCGTGTTTGGCGATATAGGTACCAGTCCGATCTATGCCATTGATGCCGCCCTGCGCGTGTCCGGCCTCGCCGCGCACGAGGAGACCATCCTTGGCATTGTCTCGCTGATCTTCTGGACGCTGGGGCTGGTCGTCAGCATGAAGTATCTGCTCTTCATCACCCGTGCCGACAACGACGGCGAGGGCGGCATTTTTGCCATCGTGGCCCTGTTGCGAGCGTCCAGTGCGTCCAACAACGCGAGGATGATGGTGCTGACAACCGGGATCGCGATGGCCTCGGCTGCCCTGTTGTTTGCCGACAGCCTGATCACGCCGGCACTGTCGATCATGGCCGCGACCGAGGGCATGAAGGCCCTGTCGGCCGATATCGATCATTGGGCGATGCTGGCGTCGATCAGCTTGCTGGTCATCCTGTTCGGCATTCAGCGGTTTGGTACCGGGGCCCTGAGCCGGTGGTTCACCCCCATCATGGTGGGCTGGTTTCTGGCAATCGGGGGACTGGGCGCTGCCCAGATCTGGCAGACCCCCGCCATTCTTGCCGCCCTGCTCCCGCAACACGCTGTTCATCTGCTGTCCGTGCTCCGTTGGCCGGAGTTGCTCAATCTGCTCGGCGCCATCCTGCTGGCCGTAACCGGGGCGGAAGCCATTTACGCCGACATGGGACATTTCGGGCGCCGTCCGATTCGGCTGGCGTGGTACGTCACGGCTCTGTACGCCTTGCTGCTGTCCTATTTCGGCCAAGGCGCCTGGTTGCTGCAAAACCATACCTACAGCGCCTCTGAGGTCAGTCCGTTCTTCGGCATGATCCCGACGGGCGGGCTTGCTCCCATGATCGTACTGGCGATGCTGGCCAGTTTCATTGCCAGCCAGGCGGTCATTTCGGGCATGTTCTCACTGGCGCGCCAGGCGATTCAGATGGAGTATCTGCCACGTCTGCGGGTGGTGCAGACATCAGCCTCCGAACGCGGCCAAATCTATGTGCCAAAAATCAACGGGCTACTCGCCGTCGGCTGCATATTGCTGGTGGTGGGGTTCGGGTCGTCGAGCACGCTGGCCTCGGCTTATGGTTTCGCAGTGGCAGCGACGATGCTGCTGACCACTTTGGCGTTTACGCTGGTGATCGGGTACGTCTGGAGATGGTCACTCTGG